>CAXSDW010000052.1:0-7391 GCA_964236235.1 uncultured Chitinophagaceae bacterium | reverse complement strand
AAGCAGGAATAACAGGCGACTCGCTGGAAGAACAGGCCTTTTTTGTTTGTGCATTGATTAATATCAAACTGTTCTTTTGTCTCACACAAATTGAAATTTATTGAGAGCGCAATAATAAAAAAATTTATAATTAAATTTCCATACTCAATGCCAAGACTTCTAAATAAATTATTTCTCATGTTTATTGCTCATAACAAAAATTATCTCGCCGCCATTCATAATATCTGCATGCTTTATTATAGTGCCTGTTAATACTTTGCCATTCACAGAAATACTTTTTACATACTTATTATTTTCGCTTTGGTTTTGTACTGTTATTTTTAATTGTTTTCCATTTTCTAAATTAAGTGCAGCGCTGTTTACAATCGGGCTGCCTGTTTGATATTCGTCACTTGCCGGAGCCACGGGATAAAATCCTAATGCACTAAAAATATACCATGCGCTCATTTGCCCGCAATCATCGTTACCACCCAATCCATCGGGTGTTGGCTTGTATTGATTGTTTAAAATCTTACGAACTAATTCCTGTGTTTTCCATGGCTTATCTGCAAAATTGTATAAGTATGCAACATGGTGCGCAGGCTCGTTGCCATGCACATAAGTTCCTATAATTCCTTCACGGGTGATGTCTTCTGTTTCTGCAAAATATTTATCGGGTAAGTACATGGTAAATAAAGAATCCATTTTAGAAACAAATTTTTTCTTACCGCCCATTAATGCAATCAGGTCAGAAGGATTATGCGGTACAAAAAAACTATAGTTCCAGGAATTGCCTTCAATCAAACCCTGCCCGCTTGTGCTGAGTGCATCAAAATTAGTCATGAATCTACCTGCAGCATCTTTCCGTTTTACAAAACCGTCTTTATCAAAAACATTTTTATAATTCGCAGAACGTTTTATGAACTCATTGTAGATTTCGGTATTGCCAGTCTTTTTTGCCAACTGTGCTATTGCCCAATCATCGTAAGCATATTCCAATGTGTTGGATACTGAAACATTTGATCGCTCTGAAGGGATATATCCATACTTGATATAATCGCCAATAGCTTCATAATTTAATTTGCGTGCAGTAGCCACACATGCGGCCAGTGCTGCATTTGCATCAATGTTAGTATTACCTTTTATGATAGCATCTGCAATTACTGAAACGCTGTGATAGCCGCTCATACACCAGTTATCGTTTGCATAATGGCTCCATATCGGCAACATGTGCAAGGCGCTTTGATCGTAATGCGCCAACATGGATTTTACCATGTCGCCATTTCTTTTTGTTTGTATAATATTATATAAAGGATGCAATGCCCGGTAAGTATCCCACAAAGAAAAAGTAGTATAATTTGTAAAGCCATTTGCCTGGTGAATATTTTGATCCAGGCCTTTATAATTACCATCTGCATCCATAAAAGTATTAGGCGCAATAAACGCATGATACATGGAAGTGTAAAAATTTGTTTTGATACTATCCGGTGCATCAATATTTATTTTGGATAATTCCTTATCCCATTTTGCACCAGCTTCAGCAACTGTTTTTTCAAAATCCCAATGTGGAATTTCAGCCCGTAAATTTTTTAAAGCGCCTTCAGTGCTAACGCCTGATAAAGCAAATTTTATTTTTATTTTTTCGTTTGCTGATGTTTTAAAATTGAAATATAATTTTAATTCCCGGCCTGCGAGGTCAGGAAAATTTTCTCTTTGATTGAACTTCCCCCAAAAGCCATTATACAGTTCTTTTTTTGAATTGCTGCTTCCATAACTTTCAATTGGTTTGGAAAATGCCATTGCAAAGTAAACAGTTCTTGTTCTTGCCCAACCCAATGTTTGCCGATAACCCGTTACCAGCGTATCATTTTCAACTCTTACAAAACTCCAGATATTTTTTTCAGGATAATTATATATGCCATAAACGAGGTCTAAAATTATATGCGCCTCATCACTTTGCGGGAAAGTATATTGATGAAAGCCCGCTCTTTCCGTTGCAGTTAGTTCTGCTTGGATATTATAATCATCTAACATAACACTATAATATCCTGCGCTTGCTTTTTCATTGGCATGGCTAAATGCAGAGCGGTAGCCACTTTTAGGTACAGTTGCCACACCGGGATTTAATTTCAATTTGCCCACTGTTGGCATTATTAAAAAATCGCCTAAATCTGAATGACCTGTACCGCTTAAATGCGTATGACTAAAACCAACAATTGTTTTATCATCATATTGATAGCCGCCGCAATATTTATACATGTCAGGATTGTATTTTCCGTTTTCTATGTATTGCAAAGTATCGGTATCAGGGCTTAACTGCACCATGCCAAATGGAACTGTGGCTCCTGGAAATGTGTGTCCCATTTTTTGCGTTCCTATCAAAGGATTTACATATTTGCTGTTTGAAGTTTGTGCAAATATTATCACTGGAATAATAAAAGCAATTGAGAATATAAATTTTAGCATCCCTTTCTTTCGTTTTTCGTTCTTATTTTATTCTTATTTTAATACCGGGTTAGCCACATAAGCGGCCCACAATTCATCAAGTGTTTTTCCTGTATTTATTTTCCAGATGTCATTATTAAACTTTTTTTGGCGGGCAGCGTCATCAAGGGTGTTTACAATATCACTTTTATAGTTTTGTGACATCCACATTAAAAATCTTGCTGTAATCCTGTAAGCATTATCATAATGCTGGGCAGGCGTATAATCCGGCATACTCCATTTTGCCTTTTCATTATTTAAACCTTCTGTGGCTCTTACATAATCTGCTATACCTTCTGTAACCCAGCCGGGCACATTATTGTTGTTGCCATATCCTTGTACTATATGCATTAGCTCATGTGTTATCACATCTATATCTTCAGGATTTTTTTGAAACCAGGCAGGGTTAAAAACAATTTCATCATTATCAGTTGCTGCCACTCCATCATATTTTTTATCTACCCGAAATGTAACAACTGCAGGACTATTAGGATTATATTTTTTTATTAGTTTAGGATACTGTTCAAAATAAGCATCAACAAATCTTTTTTTATACGCATCAGTAAAAGCTTTGTCTTCATCATTAAAATAAAGCGTTAAACCATTTCGGGTTATACTATCGGGTTTGTATTCGTTTTTAATGAAGTCTGTACTGCTCGTGGGTTGTATATCTTTTACCTTAAGATAAATATCTTTATCATTTATAGAAAATGAATAAGGAAAATCTGAGGCGCTCATTACCCTGCCTTTATTTGGTGCTGCGCTCATGGTTAAATTAAATGTGCCGCCTTTGAAAATATCACTGTTAGATAACCATGTTTTTGTATAATTAATATTGTTCAATTTTTGTGCAGTTACATAACGGTTTTGATCAGTATTATCTGCCGCAGTAATAACGAATTTTTTTCCATTTTCTAAATTCAGGGTAATTTTTTTAAACAGCGGCGCACCTAAAACGTACTGGTCTATGCCCGGCGTAACAGGATAAAAACCTATTGCGCTAAATACATACCATGCAGAAGTTTGTCCATTGTCTTCATCGCCACAATAGCCGTCCGGCGTGGGTTTATACAACCTGTTCATTACTTCTCTTACCCAGTATTGTGTTTTGTAAGATTGCCCGGCATAATTATATAAATATATCATATGCTGTATAGGTTGGTTGCCATGAGCGTACTGGCCCATATTAGCAATTTGCATTTCCCTTATTTCATGAATGGTACCGCCGTAGTAAGAATCATCAAACGTTGGAGGCATAGAAAAAACAGAATCTAATTTATTTGCAAATTGATTTTTACCGCCCATTAAATTTGCCAGGTTATCTATATCATGAAATACACACCATGTGTAATGCCAGCTGTTTCCTTCAGTAAATGCATCGCCCCATTTAAGCGGATTGAACGGACTTTGAAAACTTCCGTCTTTATTTTTTCCCCGCATAAAATTGGTTTGTTTATCAAATACATTCCTGTAATTCAAACAACGCTGTGCATACATTTCAATCTCACTCTGTGGCCTGTGAAGCTTTTGCGCTAATTTAAAAATGGAGAAATCATCAAAAGCATATTCTAATGTACGTGCTACGTTTTCATTAATTTTTACATTATAAGGAACATACCCTAAAGCGTTGTAATATTTTACACCATAGCGGCCTGCAGCACTTATTGGGCCTTCATTAGCAGCACCATGCTGAACGGCTTCGTACAAAGTATTTATGTCATAATTTTTTCCTCCTTTCAGATACGCATCTGCCACTACAGAAGCCGAGTTGTTGCCAACCATAATATCTGCAAAACCAGGGCTGCTCCACTCTGGTAAAAAGCCGCCTTCCTTGTAATCATTTACCAAGCCAGCCTGCATTTCTGCATTTACAGATGGATATAATAAATTTAAAAAAGGATATAAGGCACGAAATGTATCCCAAAAACCTGTGCCGGCAAACATATAACCAGGAAGTATTTTACCATTGTAAGGGCTGTAATGAACGATGGCGCCTGAAGCATCTTTCTCATATAATTTATTTGGAAATAAAGCAGCCCTGTAAAGGCAGGAATAAAAAGTTTGTTTCTGTTCCACCGTACCACCTTCTACTGTTGCTTTTGCTAAAACATCATTCCATAATTTATGTGTACTGTTTTTTACTTCATCAAAACTTTTATTGCCTATTTCCTGTTTTAAGTTAAGCTCTGCCTGCTGCTGGCTTATAAAAGATGATGAAACTTTTGCAATTACCTGTTGGTTATTTTGTGATATTTTAAAGCCTGCAATTGCACCTGAATGATCGCCCCTGGTTTCTAAACTATCTAACAAATTATCTTTTTGCCAGGCCTTTTTAAATGTAAACGGCGTATTAAATTGTATTACAAAATAGTTAGCAAAGTTCTCCATTTTGCCTCTTGTATATCTTGTTGAATAACCGACAATTTTATTTTCTCCAGGTATTATTTTTACAAAACTTCCCTTGTTAAAAGCATCAACTACTACAAATGCACTATCCTTATTGTGAAAAGTAATTCTAAAAATAGCAGAACGCTCAGTAGGAGTTATTTCTGTAGTTACATCATAATCTGCCAGGTAAACGCTGTAATAATCTGGTTGCGAAATTTCTGTTTTGTGTGAAAACCAGCTCGCTCTTTCTGCTTCTTTAAAAATAGCTTTTCCGGTTACCGGCATAATAGAAAATACACCGTAGTCATTCATCCATGGTGATGGCTGGTGAGTTTGTTTAAAGGCTCTTATCTTATCTGCTGTATAAACATATTGCCAGCCGTCCCCATTGTCGCCTGTTTGCGGCGTCCACATATTCATAGCCCATGGCGTACTTATGGCAGGGTAAGTATTACCGTTGGATAAATCCGGCCGGGAAAGTGTGCCCATCAATGGATTTACATATTTTACAAGATCTTCTTTTTGCCCAAAAGAAGTAAGCGTATAAATTAGCGCAAGTGCAATTGTATAGAAAGTTTTTTTTATCACGGTTAATTTTTTACGTAGTTTTTTAATGATAGTAGCTATGAAATTATTGAATTAGTGAAATTTAAATTACCAAAGCAATATTTTTTCAAACTTACTTTTTTTTGATGAATCCCGAAGTTGAGAAATGCCCCAAACATAGTATGTGCAGGCTTTTAGATTAATGTAGATCAAAGCGGAAGTTACAACTCAATCATTATAATTGATTTCACAAATTTCAATAGTATTTTATTCTTGATATTACTATATTCTTGAATTCGACCTTTAATGTTTCTATACATAAAACAACTATTGCTAATTCCTGTAAGCCACAAAGCCTGACACAATACCGGATGCAGAAGGTGTAGAAATATTACACCATCATGTTCTACAACCATACCAGGGTACAACAAATTATCAAGTAAGATTCGAGTGAAAAGAATTGTTCCAATCAACATGAATGTTAGGCATGGAAGATTTGTTTAACTAATGTTTTCAAATAAAAAAGCTTTAATTAAACAATTCAACCATTACTATTTTTTTAATATTAAGGCATACATATTGATTGGCTTAATACTTTGATTAAGGCATAATGCTAAAGATTAACTAATTGCATCCTACCAAATAAATATTTACTCAAATCAATAAAATATTTTTAATAGTTATGAATGACAAAAACAAAATTACCCGCAGAAAAGTTATTGGAGGATTAGGAGCCAGCCTGGCTACATTGGCCATTTCACCCACTTTTGCAAATTCTCAAAATGTAAACCCAGATTCTTCTGCACCAACAGACATGGAAGACCCTGTTACCAAATATCCAAAACCGCCTTTTAAAAGCCAGTTCCAGCCATGGCCGGGCTTAGCCGGTAAAATGGAGCCCGTTCCGGATCATGGTGAAAAAAGTTATAAAGGCTCTGGCCGCTTAAATGGCCGAAAGGCTTTAATAACAGGAGGAGATTCTGGGATGGGGCGTGCAGCTGCAATTGCATATGCACGGGAAGGTGCGGATGTAGCTATAAATTATCTTCCTGACGAAGAGCCGGATGCAAAAGAAGTAATTAGTTTGATCAAGGCTGCAGGCAGAAAGGCAGTTGCTATACCCGGCGATCTTCGTGATGAAGCATTTTGTAAAAGACTTGTAGAAGAAGCTGTAAGCGGTCTTGGAGGCTTGGATATTGTAGTAAATAATGCAGGCCGGCAACAAACCCATGCATCTATTCTCGATATTTCTACTGAACAATTTGACTGGACAATGAAGACAAATATATATGCGCCTTTCTGGATAATTAAAGCTGCACTTCCTCATTTAAAGCCGGGATCAGTAATTATCGGCACTACATCGGAGCAGGCTTATGATCCATCTGCTGACTTGTATGATTATGCTCAAACAAAGGCTGCTACAATGAACTATGTAAAATCGCTCGCTAAACAATTAGGGCCAAAAGGCATTAGAGTTAATGGAGTTGCACCCGGCCCTATCTGGACACCTTTACAAGTAAGCGGAGGCGCTACACAAGAAAAGCTGGTTAAGTTCGGAAGCGATACAGCGTTTGGCAGACCAGGGCAACCGGCAGAATTGGCTTCAATATATGTACAACTTGCAGCAAATGACGGAAGCTTTGCAACAGGTAATGTATATGGCTCTGGCGGCGGAAAAGGGCAACCTTAAACTCATGTTTTAGCAATGCTTTTAATCCATTTAAAATGCTGTCAGGTTTGGTTAATTCGCTAAGCCAAACAGTAGCTGTGTGATTATAAGTGGATATTTCACCTTTGGAATGGAAGCATCTTGAGCCACCGCCTTGGTGAACAGAGCGGCTGATAATAAAATCAGATACAATACTTGTTTCATAATTTTTTTTGAGTGACACAAATTAATTACTTATTATAATCCTGTTAATTTTTCCATTGCTTCAGTATAACGTGCACCTGTTATTTGTATTTGTTCAGAAGCATTTTCAATTTCCTGCAGT
>CAXSDW010000051.1:17903-26012 GCA_964236235.1 uncultured Chitinophagaceae bacterium | reverse complement strand
ATTTATTTGACAGAAAAATGCTTGCCTTTATTATAAAAGAAAGAATACAATTACTTCCTATGGATGAGTTAAATAATGCGATTAAAAATGATCTCATTTCTGCGGATACTTTATATTTTAATAATACGGTTCAAACCAAAAAAGAATTAATTGGAAATTGGATTGTTCCTGTTAAAAAAAGCTGGCTTGCTAAAAAGGCTTTATCTTTTTCTCAACCCTAAATTATAATTTTTACAAGATATCTGTCATACTGTCACCATTGATATTTACTATCTTCGCAGCTTAATTCAATTGAAATGATTGATGTGACGACAGGTAAAATACATGATGAAAGAAGGCAGGGCGAAGCGTTCACTTTACTTAGTGAAAGTGAAAATTTTTATTTTAAAAAATTCTACATAGAAAGTTACGGTTGCCAAATGAACTTTGCAGATAGTGAAGTAGTGGCTTCCATATTACAGGATAATGGTTTTGGTGTTACTCAAAATGTAGAAGATGCTGATCTTATTTTTTTAAATACCTGCTCTATCCGTGAAAAGGCAGAGCTTACTGTACGCAAGCGTTTGACTGAATTTAGGAAATTAAAGAAAAGCAATCCATCTCTTCTTGTAGGCGTGTTAGGTTGCATGGCCGAAAGATTAAAATCAAAATTTATTGAAGAGGAAAAACTCGTTGATATTGTAGTTGGCCCGGATGCTTACCGTTCTTTACCTATGTTAATTGAAGAAGCAGAAACAGGTCAAAAAGGTGTAAATGTTTTACTTAGCCGCGAAGAAACTTATGGTGATATTGCTCCTATCCGTTTAAATAGTAATGGTGTTACTGCTTTTGTAAGTATAATGCGTGGCTGCAATAATATGTGTTCATTTTGTGTGGTTCCTTTTACCCGAGGCCGCGAAAGAAGCCGCGATGTAATATCTATAATTGAAGAGTGTGAAAACCTCTTTGAAAATGGTTATAGAGAAGTAACATTACTTGGCCAAAATGTTGATAGTTATCATTACGTCGATTCGAATTTATCTTCAAATGAAGAAAATAAAAAGCCGGTTACTTTTGCAAATCTTTTAGAAAAAGTTGCGTTGATTTCACCTTTATTGCGTGTTCGTTTTTCAACATCTCATCCCAAAGATATTACAGATGAAGTTTTATTTACAATGAAAAAATATAATAACATCTGTAAGTATATTCATCTACCTGTACAAAGCGGAAGCACAAGAATATTGCAAATGATGAACAGGACTTATACAAGAGAATGGTATCTTAATAAAGTAAACCGGATACGTGAAATTCTTCCCGGCTGTGGCTTATCAACAGATGTAATCACTGGTTTTTGTTCCGAAACTGAAGAAGATTATCATGACACATTAAGCCTGATGGAATATTGTGAATATGATCTTGCATATATGTTTTTTTATTCTGAAAGACCTGGTACGTTAGCCGCAAGAAGATATAAAGATGACGTGCCGGAAGAAACAAAAAAAAGAAGATTGCAGGAAGTAGTGGCGCTGCATCGCATTCAATCTTTAGTAAGCATGCAAAAAGAAATTGGTAAAACGGTGAGAGTTTTAATAGAAGGAAACTCTAAAAAAAGTGAACAATATTGGGCTGGCAGAAGTGACAATAATAAAGTGGTTGTGTTTGCCAAAACAAATACTGATCTTAACAAAGGAAGCTATGCAGATGTATTAATTACTGAGTGCACTGCAGGCACATTAATGGGACAACTTATAAAATAATATGGTAGCAATTGTAAAAGATAATATAAAGGAAATAATAAATGTTTGTGAAAGAATGAAAATTCAGTCTTTGTATTTATTTGGGTCAGCTATTGATGAAAAAAGGTTTAAAAAAAATAGTGATATTGACTTTTTGTTTCGGTTCAAAAAAGATAAAAGTGAATCTTCGGTTTTAGAATATGATTATTTTGATCTGATGTTTAGTCTTGAAAAAATCACCGGAAAAAAGATTGACCTTGTTGCCGAAGAAAAAATAAATAATAAATTTTTTACGCAAGGCTCAACAAGGAAAAGATAAAAATATATAAATCCTGATTATAAAAAATATTTACAGGATATCTTAAATTCTATTAACATGATTGAATCTCACCTAAACGGAATAAGATCATTTAAAGAATATGCATTAAACCTTACAGTTATAGATGCAGTAGAACGAAGGCTCGCAATAATCGGGGAAGCGTTAAGGAAAGCGTCTCAATTAAACACAAATATTTCTGTTTCTGATCAAAATAAAATAATTGGATTAAGACATATACTTGTTCATGATTATGATTTAATTAATAACGCTTCTATTTGGAAATCGTGCAAAAGAATTTGAAAACATTGAAGGAAGAAATTAAAAACTATTTAGAGTAATAAAAGATGGATCAGCAAGCAATAAAAAACAGGTTTGGAATTATAGGAAATTCACCGGCGCTTAATTACGCATTAAATGTAGCAACACAGGTTGCCAATACAGATTTGAGCGTTCTTATTAATGGAGAAAGTGGGGTAGGTAAGGAGGCTTTTTCTCAAATAATTCATGCGCTTTCCGCACGAAAACATAATCCGTTTATAGCTGTAAACTGCGGCGCAATTCCCGAAGGCACGATAGATTCAGAATTATTTGGGCATGAAAAGGGTTCTTTTACCGGCGCCGTTGATAGCCGCAAAGGTTATTTTGAAACGGTGAATGGTGGTACTATTTTCTTAGATGAAATTGGCGAAATGCCTTTAGGTACGCAGGCACGTTTGTTACGTGTTTTAGAAGCCGGCGAATACATACGTGTAGGTTCATCTAAGGTGCAGAAAACCGATGTGAGAGTGATTGCCGCTACCAATAAAGATCTGTTGGAATTTACACAAACCGGCAGGTTCAGGGAAGATCTTTATTACCGCTTAAACACTGTGCCAATAAGAGTTCCGGCGTTGCGTGACAGGAAAGAAGATATTGCTTTATTGTTTAGAAAATTTGCCGTTGATTTTGCGGAGCGCTATAAATCTCCACCCGTTCAACTTGATGATGAAGCAAAATCTGTGTTAATTAATTATCCATGGCCGGGGAATGTAAGAGAATTGAAGAATATTGCAGAACAGATTTCAGTTCTTTCTCAGGATAAAAATATTACAGGAACTATATTAAGACAGTTTCTGCCTGAAAATAATTATTCAAGATTGCCGGTGTTGGCTTCGTCACAAAATGGAGGACCCAATCAAAAAGAATTTAGTAATGAAAGAGAAATTCTTTACAAACTCTTCTTTGATATGAAGAAAGACGTTACTGAGTTAAAAAAAATGTTTTTTGATATTATGCAAAATCCTTCTTTAGTAAATAATGAAAGATTTCAAAACGGGAACACTTTAAATGAGTACAACGGAGATATGCATCCTGCGGTAATGCAGCCTTCTCAGCCGGTTATTTTAAACAACAACAATGGCATACACCAGCATGAAGAAGTGGAAGAATCATTAAGCATTATGGATAAAGAAAAAGAATTAATTATTAAGGCTTTAAAAAAACATAGAAGCAAACGAAAAGATGCTTCGTTAGATTTGGGCATCAGCGAAAGAACATTATATCGCAAGCTTAAAGAATATAATATTAATGAATGAAGTGATTTAAGAATCTGATGATTTATAATTGTTTAATAAGCTTTACATAAATGAAATTTTCCGGGATAAAAATTTTACTATTTTGCAGTCTTCTTTTCTTTACATTTAATTATGCTACATGTAAGTATTCTACAAGAGATACTTCTCCGATTCCTGCCGAAATAAAAACGTTTCGTGTAAATTATTTAGAGAATAAAGCCCGTTATGTAAACCCCGCAATCAGTCCGCAGCTAACTGAAAAATTAAAGCAAAAAATAATTAGCCAAACACGCCTCAGACAAACCAATAGCGATGATGCGCATTATGATATAAGTGGCTACGTTTCTGATTATAGCGTTACTACTACAGGTATTGCAAATCAAAATGCAAGCACTAACAGGCTTAATGTTTCGTTTCATTTGATTTTTAAAAACACTTTAGATCAATCCAAAAATTTTGAGACAGATGTAACCAATAATTATGATTTTAGCGCCACAAAAAGTCTTCAGGAAGAAGAAGCTTCGGTAAGCACTGATATTATAAAGAACCTGGTAGACGCAATTTTTAATAAGATATTTTCAAACTGGTAATTAGCATTATCTTTAATTTATGCTCAGCGATCAGCCGGAAAGTTTTATTTCTTTACAGGAAGATTCTAATCAGGTGAAGCTTGCGGAGGCTGTTGATTCATATCCATATTATGCTGTAGCGCAATTCCGGCTGCTTTCTTCGTACTACAAAAATCAGGATAAAAATTTCGATCAACAGCTGCTGAAAACTGCTTTATATTTTACTAATCACAGATGGTTAAACTGGCAGTTACACAATTCTAATAATATAGAAAAATCGAGCGAACCCGAAGAAACTTACCTTAAAATACCTGGTGAACAAAAGAACTTTGAAAAAACAGAAATCATTTTAAATGATAAACCGGAGCTTAATTCAAACTTTTTGCCAGGTGAAATTAAAGATCAAGAAATTGCTTTTCAACCCTTATATACTGTTGATTATTTTGCATCACAGGGAATAAAAGTGAACGAAGAAACCGCATCAAATGATAAATTAGGAACACAACTTAAAAGCTTTACTGAATGGCTAAAAAGTATGAAAAAAATCCACGTTGAAAAAGCGCAGCAAAGCGGCGATGAAACGGATAAGATAATTCAGCATATTGCAGAAACGTCAAACACTAATGGCAATGTAGTAACAGAAGCCATGGCAGAGGTGTTGGTGAAGCAAGGAAAAATTGAAAGTGCCATAGAGATGTACAATAAATTAAGTTTTAAAAATCCCGCTAAAAGCGCTTACTTTGCAGCCAAAATAAAAAGTTTAAAACCCGATTAATATGTTAATTGTTTTTGGAATTTTAGTTATTCTTGCCTCTATTATTTTAGGGCTTATAATTTTGATCCAGAACCCTAAAGGTGGTGGTTTATCAGCTTCTTTTGGCGGAATTGGTAACCAGTTAATGGGCGTAAAACAAACCACAGATGTGCTTGAAAAAGGAACCTGGTTATTTGCTGCAATTGTAGCAGTATTGTGCTTAACCTCTTCATTGTTTATTTCTAAATCCAGCACAAATGAACAGCGGGATCGCTTACTAAATGAGGCGCCTGCAGGCACTCCGGCAGTTCCTCAAAACTCTGCCACCATACCATTACAAAATAATTCTCAGCAGCAACCGGTACAAGCTACTCCAAAAACTAAATAATTTTATATAATCTATTTAACTCCCCCGCTACTATGCGGGGTTTTTTATTAACAATAACCGGTGATTAATTTACATGATTTTACTTTGATAATACAATGAAAAAAAGAAGCCGCCTGATCCGCTTTATTATTACTGCGTGCTTACTAATTATAATTTATGTTAGCTGGCAATTATTTGGGCCGGTAATAAACGCTCCGCAGGAAAAATATTTTTATATAAAAACCGGTTCCATTTATCAAAATGTAAAAGATAGTCTTGCAAAGAAAAAAATTATATCAAACACATATGTATTTAATGCAGTATCCAAATATCTTCATTACGATATATTAGTAAAGCCCGGAAGGTATAGAATTACTGATGGAATGAATGTTGTTAACCTAATAAGAATGTTGAGAGCCGGCAATCAATCGCCTGTTAATTTAGTGATTAATAAATTAAGGACAAATGAAGATCTCATTAAAAAAATTGCAGATAATTTTGAGCCTGACCCGGCTACAATAAGTCTTTTTATAAACAATAACGATTCTCTTGCGAAATACAATTTAGATACCAATACTGTTCTTACAGCCGTAATTCCAAACACCTATACTTTTGTATGGAATACTCCGGTACAAAAGTTATTTTCAAGGCTTTTTGCTGAAAAAGAAAAATTCTGGAACAGCGATAGAAAGGCTGCTGCTGCGGCTCTTAGGCTTTCCGAAAAGCAGGCATATATTTTAGCATCTATTGTAGAAGAAGAAACCAACAGGCAGGAAGATAAAGGAAAAGTTGCCAGTGTGTATTTAAACAGGTTACAGGCAGGAATGAAACTTGCCGCAGATCCTACGGTGAAATTTGCCCTTAAAGATTTCGGATTGAAACGCATTATGTATAAGCATCTTTCTTACATCTCGCCATATAATACTTACCTGAATATGGGCTTACCACCAGGACCAATTTGTACGCCTTCAATAAAAACAATTGATGCAGTATTACATGCGCCGGCAACCAACTATTTATACTTTGTTGCCCGCCCTGATTTTTCCGGCTACTCAAATTTTGCAACAACTTATGAAGAACATAAAAAGAATGCAAGAGCATACCAGCAAGCATTAGACAGTGTTATTTTATTAAAACAAGGCATGGGAAAGGTATTGAGTAACTAACATTAATGTAATTTTATACCTGCATTTTGTTGAACTAACACTACAAGCTTTGACGAAACCTGAAAATATAATACAAACAAAGTCACCTTTATCAGTTTTAATAAACAGAAGTAAAACATGGAGTCCTTCCGGGTTTGAAGGCATGAACTTTTATGACGTGATGAGTTATTTCAAAAGGAATTTTAATGTTCCCAATCTTACGGAAAGGGCTGCGGCGATTTCTTATAACTTTATTATGTCGGTTCCTCCAACATGTTTATTTCTGTTTACATTAATTCCTAACCTGCCATTTTTTTCTAAGAAAAATGTAAGAATACAACTGCATGCTTTGATCGTGGATATTGTTCCTGCTAAAGCGTATAACACTGGTCTTATTAATTTTGTAGATACATTTATTAACGGTTCTAAGATCGGGCTTATTTCGTTCAGCTTTTTCCTGTCACTTCTTTTTGCATCAAATGCAATGATGGGAGTGATGCGTTCTTTCAATAAAGATTATATAGGTTTTGAGAAAATAAAAGGCCTGAAAAAGCGATGGGTGGCTATAAAACTTACGGCATTACTTTTCAGCCTGCTGATGTTGTGTCTTGTATTATTGGTTATTCAAAGTAACATATTAAACTGGATCGGCTTAAAAAATAAATCTATAAAAGCGATAATACTTTACGGAAAATGGGTGTTCATTATCGGGCTGATATTTTATTCATTTGCATTCATTTATAAATATGCGCCATCTACTACAAAACGATGGAAATTATTAACTCCCGGAGCGGTGATCGCCACTTGTTTAAGCATTATGTCAACCTTGCTTTTCTTTTCATTTACAAATAATTTTGGAAGATATAATTTACTATACGGGTCAATAGGAACAATCATGGTTTTTATGATAGTGATATTTATAAACTCCCTTGTAGTGCTTATTGGCTTTGACTTTAATGTAAGCATCAAAACTTTAAAGGCATTATCTGAACAAAATAAAACAGATCTAAAAGACAAAAAATTTTCAATCATTACATGAACCTCGCAAAATAATTATATCAAATTTTTTATCATGAAAAAGAAAATTATACAAGTTATCTTAATGTTATCAGCAGCATTATTTTTAGCTTTTAAATTACCATTTGATGTTTTACCAATTGGCGCATTTCTGCCAAACGAAAATGTAAAATTGAAAGATGTTTCAGGTAAGATGGTGACCTTTCAGGAAGTAAAAAAGAAAAATGGATTACTTGTAATGTTTAGTTGTAACACTTGTCCGTATGTTAAAAAAAACCAACAGCGAACTAAAGCCATTTGCTCTTATGCGTTGCATGATAATATAGGCGTTATATTGCTCAATTCAAACGCAGGTGAGCGAAACGATGGTAATGGTTTTGATGATATGAAAGTTTATGCAAAAGAACAGGATTACCAGTGGAATTATGTGATAGATGACGGAAATAGAATCGCAGATGCTTTTGGAGCCAACAGAACCCCTGAATGTTTTCTATTTAACAGCGATATGAAACTTAGCTATCATGGCGCTATTGATGATAATCCCGGTGATGAAGAAAATGTATCAAGGCAATATCTTAAAGAAGCAATTAAACAGTTAGCGAACGGAAAAGAGATTGCACTGAAAGAAACCCGTAGTGTTGGTTGTGCAATTAAAAGGAGAGGATAATTG
>CAXSDW010000051.1:0-17803 GCA_964236235.1 uncultured Chitinophagaceae bacterium | reverse complement strand
TGCACTGAAAGAAACCCGTAGTGTTGGTTGTGCAATTAAAAGGAGAGGATAATTGCAAGCGAAATTCTTTTATTTAATCATGAGTTGCTAAAGCTTTCTTCAATTCATTTTCAAATTGTGCAGGTTTCATTTGCTCTTCTATAAACTTTTTATAACCGGTTTTTTTATTGATAAAAAATGTGGAAGGAATAACGCCACTCCAGCTTTTATCAATTGCAGGACAAAAGTAATCGGCATTAGTTTCATTCAGCCAAACCACTTCGCTATTAATGCCACGTTCTGTATCAAATGATTTGATTTTGTCAGGATAAAAAGACGGCACATCAAGGCTAACCAGTAACAGTTTTACTTGTTGATCTTTATATTTATTACTGATGCTTTGCAGATAAGGTATTTCTTCCACACACGGTTTACAAAACGTTGCCCAAAAATTTATAACCAGCACGGAATCACTTTTATCAATATAATTTTTTACATCTTCCACCTTCCAGGAAGCAATACTTTGCGCTTTTAAACATGTTGCAGAGACTAAAACAAATACCACCAAAAATCTTCTTAACGGCATACACTTTTTTCTTAAAATTACAACGTTGTGCTCACCTTTGGTGTAGTCATTTTTTCGATTTAACAGTTTTGTGCTTTCCACATTTCAAACTATTTTCGCAACGCAAATGTAGTTTTTGATCACTTGTTTTATCACTTCTCTCTTCTCTTTTTGAGAACGGGAATAAATCTTAAAATTTTATGGCGTACGATGTAATAGTATTAGGAAGCGGGCCTGGCGGCTATCCTGCGGCAATAAGGGCTTCACAGTTAGGTAAAAAAGTTGCCATTGTAGAAAGGGAAAGCCTGGGAGGCATTTGTTTAAACTGGGGCTGTATACCAACAAAAGCGTTACTGCAAAGTGCACACGTTTATGATTATGCCAGGCATGCAGCGGATTATGGCATAGAAGTAAAAGATTTTAAAACAAACTTTGAAAACGTTATTAAAAGAAGCCGGGGCGTTGCTGATAAAATGAGTAAGGGCGTTCAGTATTTAATGAGGAAAAATAAAATTGATGTAGTGATGGGTACCGGTAAATTAACCGGCCCCGGAAAGTTAGAAGTTACCTCCGCCGATGGCAAAAAACAAATTCTTGAAGCAAAAAATATTGTAATAGCAACCGGAGCAAGGGCAAGACAATTACCATCCTTACCAATTGATGGTAAAAAAATTATCGGCTATCGCGAGGCAATGGTATTACCAACACAACCAAAAAGTATGATTGTTGTTGGATCAGGAGCAATTGGTGTTGAGTTCGGATATTTTTATAACAGTATCGGGACAAAAGTTACCATTGTTGAATTTTTACCAAGAATTGTTCCTGTAGAAGATGAAGATATTTCTAAAGAATTGGAAAAGCAATTAAAAAAACAAGGTATTGACATTTTAACCAACAGTGAAGTTTTAAGTGTTGATACAAGTGGCGCAGGTGTTAAGGCAAAAGTAAAAACTCAAACGGGTGAGATAACACTTGAAGCTGATATCGTTTTGAGTGCTGTAGGAGTTGTCGCAAATATTGAAAATATAGGGCTTGAAGAAACAGGAGTAAAAACCGACAGGGGAAGAATTGTTACTGATGCGAACTTGCAAACTAATGTGCCCGGAATTTATGCTATCGGCGATTGCACGCCAAACCAGGCGCTGGCGCACAAAGCAACAAGAGAAGGAATAAATGCAGCCGAACATCTTGCAGGCCATAAGCCTGATCAGATAAATTACAGTAATGTTCCGGGATGCACTTATTGTACACCTGAAATTGCTTCGGTTGGGCTAACAGAAAAAGCAGCAAAGGATGCCGGTTACGAAATTAAAGTAGGAAAATTTCCGTTTACAGCAAGTGGCAAAGCAAGTGCTGCAGGCGCTACAGAGGGTTTTGTAAAAGTTATTTATGATGCTAAATATGGTGAGTTTTTGGGCTGCCACATGATAGGGCATAATGTGACTGAAATAATTGCTGAAGCAGTTGTAGCAAGAAAATTAGAAACCACAGGCCATGAAATATTAAATGCTATTCATCCTCATCCAACTATGAGCGAAGCCGTGAAAGAAGCCACAGCCGTGGCTTATGGAGAAGCAACAGATATATAACTTGTCTTAACTGTGGTTTGTGAGATGTTTAGGAATTGTGTGATTGATATTTATTAGGTTTAATATAATAAAATCAATTTTATAATAATCAATAAATCTATAAATCTCATAAATTCTGGTTCAGTGATTATCCAAACACTCTTCTTAAGATTTCAGTTACTCTTGCAACAGGATCTTTCCTGATTTTTTGTTCCTGCAAACCAATGTGGTAAAAAAGACCACTAAGCGCCTTTTCAGTTACATATGCAGGCAAGTCGGTATTTACAGGCGCTTTACTAAACTTGTTATACACTGTAAAAACATCGTTCCAGTATTTGGTAGCGTCAACATTTTGTAACGATCGCTCAATCACCGGCCTGAATTGATTTGTTAACTGTAATGAAGTAGTACGTTTTAAATAATCAGTAGCCGCAAAATCTCCACCTTTCAAAATACTGAAGGCATCCTGTATACTCATACTTTTTATTGAGTTCCATAAAATATCGCCCACATATTTTGTGGCATCTTCTGCCGCACGGTTCATTGATAAAACCGCTTTATCAACTGACTTTCCCAGGCCAACATCTCTTAATGTTTTTTCCACTTTCGCAGCTTCAGGTGGCATTAATATCCTTATTGCATCATCACCAAAAAATCCATTTAACAGCGAAAGCTTTTTGGTAGTTGTATCTGCACCTACACGCAAAGCTTCTTTAAGCCCTTGCACAATATCTGCGTTACTTAGGGTTCCATTGCCGGTTGTATTATTACCAACTGAACCTAAAATTTGTTTGGCTGTTTCGCATCCTGCAACTGGGAATACGAATAACGAAATAATAATAAATAGTTTTTTCATAAAATAAATTGATAGATTTTAAATCAGGTGACAGCATCTTGCTATAACCGAATGTAAATTAACCACAAATCAACAATTGCCTTTTATAATGTTTATCTCACAAATACCTACATTTGAAACCTATGAACAAAATAGCAGTATTAGGAGCGGGCATGGTGGGAAGCGCCATCGCTATTGATCTTGCGAAACACCATGATGTAACTTCAATAGATATAAGTGAAGATGCACTATCGCAGCTTAACACAAAAGACAAAAAGATAAAGACCATTAAAAGTGATTTAAGTGATCATAAAAATTATCGCCAGCTTTTGGAACCATTTGATTATGTAATAACCGCAGTTCCCGGGTTTATGGGTTATGCAACATTGGAAGCAGTAATTAAGGCCAAAAAGAATGTTGTTGATATTTCTTTTTCTCCTGAAAATACTTTAGAACTTAACGATGTTGCAAAACAAAATAACGTTACTGCACTGGTTGATTTTGGCGTTGCTCCCGGCATGAGTAATCTTATATTAGGATATTATAATGAACTCATGCAGATAGATAATTTTGAATGCATGGTTGGAGGATTACCTAAATTAAGAATAAAGCCATTTGAATATAAAGCGCCGTTTTCACCAATAGATGTAATAGAGGAATACACAAGGCCCGCAAGGTTTATAGAGAATGGACACCTGGTAATAAAACCTGCATTAAGTGATGCTGAACTAATAGATTTTGAACATGCAGGAACGCTTGAATCATTTAATACAGATGGGTTGAGGTCTCTTCTCTATACAATGTCTCACATACCTAATATGAAAGAGAAAACGTTGAGATATCCGGGGCATATTGACCTGGTAAAAGCGTTAATGAAAGGAGGTTTTTTCGATGACAAAAAAATTATTCACAAGGGAATAGAATTTACACCAATACAATTTTCTTCAGCCATTTTATTTAACCAATGGAAGCTGGGAAAGAATGAAAAGGAATTTACTATAATGAGAATAAAAATATCTGGAAAAGAAATCAATAAAGAGAAATCAATTTTATACAATTTGTATGATGAATATGATGATGCTACAAACACTTCTTCAATGGCACGTACAACAGGCTATACATGCAATGCAGCTATGCATTTGCTTATGAATGATTTATTTAATGATAAAGGTGTTTTTGCCCCTGAAGTGGTTGGAAAAAACGAAGAATGTTTTAATTATGTTTTTCAATATCTTAAAGACAGGAATGTGATTTATAAGAAAAACAATTTGAATAATTAAACACTTACTGTTTTAATAATCTCATCACTTTCACATCTTTGCCTTCTCCAATTTTAACTATATAAATTCCGAAAGGGAATGAACTTACAGAGATTGTATTTTTTGCAGAATACAATAGCCCGCTTTTAACTTCGGTGCCTGATACAGTATAAATTTTAAACGTTTGCCCAATAAGATCGGCACCATTTTTTGCCTCAAAATTTATTACGTCTTTAGCCGGGTTTGGATATATTAAAATAATCTTTGCAGCAATTTTCACTGTATCTGCCGGCAACGGTACTTTGCCTTGCTCAGGGCTTTCGCAAACCGTTGAATTAAGAAATGAATTTCTTGCATGGCCAACTGCAAACATACTTCTCATCTCATTTACCTGGCCATGTGTAAACATACTCATACAGCCATCATCAGTGAAATCCATAAAGTCCATAAACATATCACCGTTACCGTTTATTGAGCAGGTACTTGTATGTGGAAACGATGGACAACCATTGTTGTAAGATCTTTGCGGAGGTGTATCATCAATATGATCGTCGCCGCACATTGCATCTCCCCATGTATGCATAAGGCCAAGCCAGTGGCCGATTTCATGCGTTGCGGTTCTGCCTTTATCAAATGGAGATCTTACGGTACCTGTAGTTCCAAATACATCATATTGAATTACAATTCCGTCTTTATCCGCAGGGCTTCCAGGTAATGAAGAGTAACCAAGATTTTTACCGGAAAAGTTACATACCCAAATATTTAAATACTTTCTTGAATCCCAGGCATTATCTCCCTGGGAGGCGGAAAATTTCATTTTATCATCTGCAGGCCAGTTAGCTATATCAGAATATTTACGGATGATACCAGTTGTCGGCTGGCCTGAAGGATCAGTCTTTGCAAGACAAAAAATAATTTTTGCATCAGCAGAATAAGAAGCAAAAGCAGCAGGAATGTTTTGTATATCGTTTAATCTTCTGTAGTCTTTATTTAAAACATCCAATTGTGAAAGTACCTGTTCATCACTGATATTTTGTACTTTGTTATTGTATAAAATATGGATTATCACCGGAACAGTAATAACCTCACCCGGCAACGTATCACGGAACGAACCTATGGAATTTTGTAATGAATATTCGTGAAAAGCTTGCTCAGGTTGCTTTTGAGAAGAATCATAGGTGGCGCATATGCGCTGAGCAGCACATGACAATATCAAAAAAGATAATAAAAAAGAGAAAATAATTTTCATGACCTGCTAATAAAAGATTAAACATCAAATGATGTAATAATGACTATTACAGGCTTGTCATAATTCAATCAGGGGTTGGGAAATGCAAAGGAATGTGGAAGATTATGACTCTAATAAGATTTTGGAAAATAGCTGTTTTAGAGAGTTATCCGTAACAGGGGTTGTAGAGAATGCAAATAAAATAAAAAAAATTGATACCGCATAACAAATTGCCACCTGTTTTATAAATGAGTTAACAGGAAAAAGCTTTTCGTTTACTATTTTTACAACCTTTAAAATATGAATTTGAAAAATTTACTTATAGCTCTCGTGCTTTTTATAGCTTCCTGCAGTTCCAATAATCCAGATGATAATTCAATTGATACAAGCTTAATAACTACAAACAATTTGCCTGCGCCTCAGCCTATCACTTTTACAGTGGATTCGGTTTATCCCCACGATAATCATGCATTCACGCAGGGATTGGAATTTTATAAAGGCAAGCTATATGAAGGCACAGGTGAGCCTAATCAATCTTCATTACGAATTGTAAACATAAAATCAGGTGTGCCTGAAAAAAAATATACCATTCCTGATCCAAAAATCTTCGGAGAGGGCATTACCATTTTTAATAATAAAATTTACCAGCTTACCTGGCAAAATAATAAAGTGTTTGTGTATAATCTCAATAATATTTCAAAACCTGTTGAAACCTTAAACTGGAAATATGAAGGATGGGGAATAACGCATGATGACTCAAAACTTATTATAAGTGACGGAAGCGATAAACTATATTATGTGTTACCTGATGAAGAAAAAAAAGATATGCGGATACTAAAAATATTATCTGTAGCTGATAATAGGGGAAGGGTTGACAGCCTGAATGAACTGGAATATATAAATGGATATGTGTATGCTAACAGGTGGTATAATAATGAAATTGTAAAGATTGATACGGCCAACGGGCATGTTGTTGGCAATTTGAATATGACCGGTTTATTACAGCAATATGCACCAAATGAAAAAATTAATGATGGTGATGTATTGAATGGAATTGCTTATGACAGTGCTGCAAAAAAACTTTATATAACAGGTAAAAACTGGCCAAAAATGTTCCAGATAAAATTAAACCAACTCTAATACTTACTATTTTCCAATAATATAAATTACTGAACTGCATTTTTCTTTATCTCCAAGTGCTTTATAATTCGATACCAAACCATACCAGAAAGCCTTTACCAGGTTAGCTTTGCCGGTTTTATATTTTTCGCTGAGCATGCTTACATAAAAGCTGTCAAACAACATTGGCTTTATTGTTTTTAGTTTCAACTGGTGTTCCATCAGCAAACATATCATAGCATCAGGCGAAAAATGATAGAGGTGTCTCGGCACATCATATGCTGCCCAAAAACTCTTATAAACTTGCTGATCATAACAGGTGTAATTTGGTACAGCAATAAATAAACGTCCATTAGGTTTTAGTAAGATCTTTAATTGATTAATATAATTGTGCAATTCATGAACATGCTCCAATACATGCCACATTGTAATAGCATCATATGTTTCAGCGGTTTCTTTGAAAAGCATCTCAGCAGGATGCACTTCTAAATCATATAATTCTTTAGCTTTTATTCTTGCGGATTCGTCGGGCTCAAGCCCTGTTATCTGCCAGCCTGCAGTTTTCATTGTATGCAAAAACGATCCTGTGCCGCAGCCTGCATCCATAATTTTACCATGCTTTACGTTTGTATATTTTTCAATTAATTTCTTTTTTGATAGCAGCGTTCTTCTGCGCACTTTATGATACAAAGAATTTATAAATCCTTTATTAGTGTTGCTGTGTGATATATAATTTTCAGATTTATAATACTTACCGATTTCTTTCTCATCAGGAGCTGCTTGCGTAAACCTAAGTGAACAGGCATTACACTGCCATATCTCAAACTCTTCGAAGGATACTGTATGATCCTGTGCTTTAATTGTAAAGGAAATATCTTCATTTTTACAAACAGGGCAACGAGTTCTGACGATTCTCATTTAAAAATTTTGTTGTAAAGAAAATATAATCTGTTATTGACTGGGATATAAGATATATTAAAAAAGTGATTGAAAAGTATACTTTAATTTACTTAGATGGCACAACGTAAGTTTCAGGAGCAGGTTTGATAATAACTTTACTTTGATTGCCAATAGATGAAGTTGAGGATTTATGTTTATAAAAATGATAAAGCAAAATACTTAACGCAATAACAGCAAAGATGATAGCCCACACAGCCCATAATTCTTTCTTTTTTTCCACTTCCACTGTATAATAATTATCAGTTGCAGAAGCGGCCTGATCTTCATTAACCAAAACATTTTCCTTAACATCAGTATGCAAGATTTTTACAGCCGATACCGGTCTTAGATAGGCGTGGTTACTATCTTCTGTTAAAATAACTTCATCTTGTTCATTTTTTTTAAGGGCGCCGAAAGTATTGAAATAAAGCGTTTCACCGGCATCAATTTTCTGTTTCCATTCATTACAAAATATATTTAACTGGCTTTCTGCCTCAACAACAGAAATATTCTTTTTGAAGGCAATAAAATGAATAAGTTCCGAAGATGCCAGCCTTGTTTCCTGTTTAAAGTTTACTGGTTGTGATGGAGGAATTAATTGCATGTTTAAGATGTCGTTACCTGCATGTTTATACGTTGTTTCAAAAACACCAATTTGTGGTAACGCACAATAATTAGTTTGCAACAAAAAAGATGTAATAATTGATTGCATAAATTAAATGCAAAGTACAACTTGGAATAGTTATACACTAAAAATGTATGATAACACCGCCTATAACATTGAGTCCGTATACCGGGTAATTATTCCAGCGCTCATACTTTCTGTTAAGAATATTATTAAGATCTAACCATGCGCTAAACTTATCAGTTACTTTAAACTCTGCGCCGGTGCTAAGGTCAAAACCACCTTTTAGTTTAGTTTTTACATTGTTTTTTAACAAAGCCGGCACTTGTGAAAAAGCGAAAACATCAGCTTTAAACAATACCTCTTTAAATGCATTCCATCTTAATGAACCTGTTGCGAGGATAGGAATCATGTGCCATGCACTGGCATTATCTTTTAAGCCTGTAAACGTATTTAAATCCAGGGCTGCGGAAAGAGTGAACTTGTCCTGGCTAACATAATTCAAATCTCCATGAAGCTGCAGGTTATCCATTCTGCTTTCGTTACTGACATTAAAACTTTTACCATCTAATGTATCATTTACAAACAAAGGCATGTTATGATAATTTATAAATGCAGCCTTGGCATTAAAGCTGAAATGCTTACCCGGCGTAGCCTTGATACCACCATAATATTGTGTTTCTTTAGTATTTAAAAGAAATGCAGGGTCTTGCATATAAGGATTGGCAGCACTCAATGAACGAAAAGTATTATTTATATAACTCCCGACCCAGCCTGCCTGGATCATTAAAACATTGTGTTGCAATTGCGCTTCGCCATAGATATTTGGCAGTACACTGACTGCCTTATTATCCCAGCTTGGAGTAACACCTCCATGAAAAGTAAATACGTCAGAATAATAAACTAACTCAGGAGCAATTTGTATTAAGTTGTTATTAATCTTAATATCGGTTGCTCCTGTTTTATTTGTAAGATTAGTGAGATCGGCTCTCACAGCTACTTTAAACGAAACCTGGTCACCAAACTTTTTTTCCGCAGGTGCATCAAGTATTAATGTGCTTTCGCTTATTTTATTTTCTCTTGAAAAAATATGAACCTCAGCATTAGGATTATAATTTATTTTAAGATCATTAACGGCTGTATTTCTAATGCCGGCTGTTAATGCAATATCCTGGTATTTTTTTCTTATATCATCTTTTGAAAAGGAATGTAAAGAATGATCGTAACCATACAAAAAGTATTCACTAACATTTACTCCTGCACTTCCATATGTTTCATTCTTTTGAGTGAAGTGACTGCCTGTTGCTTTAATTTTAATCTCACTGAAATCCTGGTTTTCTATCTTTCCTTTTGATGAAATATAACTTCCATACAAATTATAAAGGCTGCTTTTTGCATCACCAAAACTAAGACCGGCATTAATATACGGCGTTGAAAAATTTCCAAATCCGGCCTTTACAAAATTTCTCACACCAAGCCGTAGAGCCGTGTCCTGCGATAATGCCAAAGGTTTTAAACTTATCGGCTGGTGAGCAAAAAATAAATTTTGAGCCGGAATATCATATGCCAAACTTTGCTTTAAAGTATCTGATATAATTGGCGATGCAGATAAATTTATTTTTGTAACATCTTTTAAAACCGGCTTATATGAAGAAGTGATATCAATACTCTGGCGCTTTGTAGTATCACGCTGCGCAGAGCATTGAAAAATGAAAAACAAAGAACAAACGAAAAGGAAAGTCTTATAAAATTTGTTATAATTATGCGCTGACAAACTCATCTTTTTGCTTTTAATTTTTTACTTAAGAATCTATCCTCCTATTTTAGAACTTGTCTTCTCTTCTGCAACAGCTTTATCTAATTTTTGTTGCGCTTCGGTTTTTAATTCACTTATAGTGGTGTTATTCGCCACACTTTGATAAGTTGCTTTTGCATTGAAATAATCCTTCTGCTGCATATAAACATCGCCCAGTAAAATATACGCTTTAGCCACCCAATAATCATAAGAACCCGTAACCTTTATAACTTCTAATCCTGCCTTTTCTGCTGCACTTAAATTATTAAGCGCAAAGTAACAATTGGCAATTTCATATCTCGCCTCTGCTCCCCACGCTGCTTTATTAATTGCTGCAACAGACTTATATGCCGCAATTGCCTGCTCATATTGGTTAGAAACCTGCAATGATTTTCCAAGCACAAGATTTGCAATTACCTTATCATCGGTGCTTATGCTTTTGCTGGCAAGTAATTCCTTTGCAATAGTATTAGCCTCAGTATAATCTTTGGTTTCATAATAACTGCGAATCAATCCACGCAAGGCTTCCAGCCTGTTTTCAGGGAAAGTAGCGAGCTCTCTAAGTTTACTAAAATATATTTTTGCTTTGGCATAATCTTTCAATTCAAAATAATATATTCTTGATAAAGATAAAGCGGCACGTTCAGCATATTTACTGTTGCCTTTTGCAATTGTGGCTTCATAACCGGTTACTGCATTTGCCCAATCTTTACTTTTTACATAACATTCACTTCTATAAAAGTAAGCCTGCAATTCAAAGGAACCGTCGGGATATTTATCTAAATAATTATTAAAGCCCGCTATAGCATTTGCACAATCACCATTATTATATTTCAACTCAGCAGCCGAATACGTTAAAGAGTCAGCTTCTGAAACAGAAATGTTTTTTCCAGCTTTTTTTAATACGTCAAAATAATCATTTGGCCTTCCCTGCTCAACATAAATACTCTTCATGTTATCCAACGCTTCGTTTGCTTCTGCTGAATTCGGATAAGTATTGATAAGCTTTTGATAACTGTTTAAAGCATCATCATTTTTATCCATGTTATAATATGCAAGTGCCAGTTTTAAATAAGCTGCCGGTTGCAAATTGGTGGCTGTTGAAATTATTATTTTATTTAAATACGGAATTGCATCTCTAAACTTTTCATCAGCCATATATGTGTTTGCAATTTCCATATTTGCATCATCAATGAGGTCGCTGGAAGGATATTGACGTGATAGTGTGTTCAAAATATTAATCTTTTCTGCAACGCTTGAAATGCCCGCTATCAGTGCCTTTTGATATAATGCATAATCGCTTTGCGGTAAAGCGCTGCTGATTATATTGTCATACATAGCTTTTGCCTTACCATAATCTTTGGTCATAAAATAACTATCAGCAGTTCTTACATAAGCGTCCTGTTCTATAGAAGATGATTGAGGAGATATTGCCCTGGTAACCTGGTCAAAAAAAGTTAATGCCTGCTTATAATTTTCCTTTTTCAAAAAGCTGTATCCCAGAACATATTTTGCATTTACAGGTGTGGCTTCACCTTGCGAACTTCCAGTTTGCAGGTAACTGTTCATGTAACGGATTGCATCATCATACCTCAATTGCCTGTAAGCAATTTCAGCTTTCCAGAAGTTAGCATAAGGCAAAACTTTTCCTGCATTCGGGTCTTTTAATATCTTATCCAATAACTCATCTGCCTGCGTTATTTGCTGGTCATTTATTAATTCTGTTCCCTTGCCAAATAAAATTTTAGGATATGTTTTCTGCATAGCAGGTGTTGGTTTATCCATAGATTCATATAAAGCCAGCGCATCATTAAAATTATTGGTGTTGGCTAAGATACTTACTAATATTTCTTTTGCTTCAGCAGCATATGCAGACGCAGGATATAGATCCACAAAGGCTTTCATATCATTTAAAGCAATATCCTGGTAACCTAATTCATAAGAAAGCTTGGCATAATTAAACCTGGATATTTCCTGCTGTTTGCGATTGCTGCTGTTGTTGGCACTATATTGAAATGCATTTCTTGCATTTACTTTTTGGTTCGTTCTTAAATAAAGATCGCCCAATAAATACATAGAGTTTTGTCCCAATGAATCCTTCTCGTTACTCAATTGCTTGAAACCTTCAATAGCTTTATCAACCTGGTTAGCATCATAATAACAATAGCTCAATTCATACAACACATCCTTACTTACCTTGTCGCTGCTGCTAACGTATTCTTCCAGTAATGGCAAGGCTTTGGCAAATTGTTTTTTCTCGAAATAGATTTGCCCTATAAGTAAATTCAAATCTTTTTTATAATATAAATTTCCCCTTTGTAACACTTCCTCACCGTAGCGCAGAGCTTCGTCTTTTCTTCCCTGGAAATAGTAAATTTCCGCAATATAATAAGGAACAAGGCCCTGGTATTCACCCCTGTTTTCAACTACTTTAAAAGACTTTAAAGCTTCGCTGAAATCTTTATCATGATAGCTTATGTATCCATAATAATAATTCGCAGGATAATAATATTTATTCTTTGGCAACTGGTGAATTTCATTGAATAAAGGTTTTGCCTCTTCAAATTTTTTCAGATTAAAATAGGAGTATGCAAGCTCAAATTTTGCATCTGCGATTTCTTCATTACTTAAATTACTGTAACCTGCTCTTTGATAATAAGTGATTGCGTTATTGAAATCATTTCTTGCAAAATAATATTTAGCCAAATGATAACCCATAATCTGTTGCCGGGGCTCATTGTTGGCCACTGCAATAAAATTTTTTGCCTCATCTTCTGCAAGAGGTTGATTTAATTGTAAGCCGCAAACAATATAATAATATCCGATATCCTGGTTTAGATACATGTGATCACTCTGGCTATTTTCAGGATATTTTTGTTTAAGTGCTTTAAAT
Source organism: uncultured Chitinophagaceae bacterium (assembly GCA_964236235.1). Classification (GTDB taxonomy): domain Bacteria; phylum Bacteroidota; class Bacteroidia; order Chitinophagales; family Chitinophagaceae; genus Ginsengibacter. Next base: position 4,998 of record CAXSDW010000051.1, on the reverse strand, counting down.
AAAGGATAGGCCAGGCTGTATTGTTCTTTAATAAAAAATTCTTTCGCATCTTTAAAATTTCTTTCCGGATCAGTAACATTAAAGTTTGGCTGAGAAAAACATTGCAGAGAAATTATCAAAGAGAAAAGAAAAAAGAGGCGCTTCATGTATTGAAGTTTGGTTTAAAGACTGACCGTTAATTGTTATGATTATTAAGCCACAAAGTACAAATGCCATTTGGGTTTAAACAATCAAAACATTCATTGATTAAAACACTTTAAATTGCACAAAACAATGTTAACAGAATTATAAAAATGTATGAACAGAATTTTTTCTTCTAAACACCCGGCAGGGTGTAATAAATACAGCTTTATTAATAATGCGTGTTGGCTTTGGAATATTAATTATAAAACGCGGCTTTGATAAGATTTTTAGTTTACAGTATAAGTTCATGAATTTTATGGGAATCGGAAGCAGGATTTCTTTGGTATTGGTAATTTTTGCTGAATTTTTTTGCGGTATTCTGCTGACATTCGGATTGTTTACAAGACTTGCCTGCATACCATTGATCATCACTGTAGGTGTTGCACTTTTTAAAGCACACAATGCTGATTTTTTTGGTAAAGGAGAAGTGGCTGCTTTATATCTTTGCGGGTTTCTTGCTATCTTATTAGCAGGTGCTGGGCGGGTAAGTGTTGATAATATGATAGGAAAATAAGCCTCCCCAAACCCCTCCCAAAGAGGGGCTTAAAATAATTATACTTTGTTTACTACAGAAACCTCCATTCGAATTCATTATGCATTAACCGATCAGATGGGTGTTGTATATCACGGGCACTATGCACAGTTTTATGAAATAGGAAGAACAGAAGCCATACGCAGCCTGGGTTACACGTATAAAGAAATAGAAGCTATGGGTGTAATAATGCCCGTGGTAGACATCCACAGTAAGTTTTTGCGGCCAGCAAAATATGATGATCTTATAACTGTGAAAACAACTTTAAAGGAAATGCCTGTTCATCATAAAATAATTTTTCATAGTGAAATTTATAATCAACAAGCGCAGTTGCTAAATGTTGGTGATGTTACTTTATATTTTATGGAAGCTAAAACCATGAAGCGATGTGATATGCCGGAACAGCTAAAAGAAAAACTGCTTAATTATTTTTGAGTATCTATGCTCTGTAATGATCAGGCTTCCAGTTTACAATTGCTTTTTTAATTTCCTCCGCTTTTAGATTTTCATTTGCAGCACGTTCGCAAAGCATCAAAAATTCTGTATCATTTGCAAAACGTAATGCAATTATCTGCGAGGTATTTAAACGGCTATCTAATAATTTTCCTGTTAACACAAAATGACGAAGATTCTCTTCCGCTCTTATTGCCCTGTCTTGCGCTTTTAATGCAAAAGCCCTGGAAAAATAACATAATAAAAGGCTGGCTACGCTAAGTAAACCAATCGTTAAAGCTATCAGCTTGCCATGCATTACTAAAAAGAATGCTGTATAAAAAATCCAGACGGAAGCAGCTACACAAAAGAATATTATTGGATAAAGAATGAAATGATATAAGGTCACAAACTGCCTGTGTGTTTTATAGTTCTGGATTGACATAATTTTTTGGATAAATGTAGATGTAAAAAATTAAAGCGCTGAAACAATGAATAAATTAAGAATTTTTAGAAAGGAAATCTTTAGCAGTTTGATGCAATTGTTTACTCAATGGAACTAATGGTAAACGCAATATATTTTCAATTAAACCCATCTCAGCTAAAAATGCTTTTACGCCGGCGGGATTATTTTCTGCAAACAAAATATCTAATCCGTCAAGACATTTATAATGTAATTCCTGTGCCTTTTTAAAGTTATTATTTAATGCCTGTCTTATCATTTCAGAAAAATCTTTTGGAAAACTATTTGCTGCAACGCTGATTACGCCTTGCATTCCGCAGGCAATTAAAGGTAATGCAAGATGGTCATCGCCACTAACTACTAAAAAATTTTGATGCCTTTCTTTTAATATATGCATGCACTGGATCATATTGCCACTGGCTTCTTTTATACCTTCAATATTTTCAATAGCCGCCAATTGCAAGGTGGTGGAAGCCGCAATATTACTGGAAGTTCTGCCGGGAACGTTGTAAAGAATTATTGGTTTAGGAGATGCCTTTGCAAGCGCTTTATAATGCTCATAGATACCTTGCTGCGATGGTTTATTATAGGCAGGGCTTGCGCTTAAAACAGCAGTCGCTTTCTGTAGCGGAAAGGTTTCAAGATCATGAATAACTTCATTGGTATTATTTCCTCCAACGCCAACCACAACAGGCACTCTTTCTTTTACTTTATCAAAAGTAAAATTAATAATATCGGTTTTTTCACTTTTAGTAAGTGTGGGTGTTTCGCCGGTAGTTCCTAAAGTTACTACGTATTCAACACCGTTATTAATTACAAAATCAATTACTTTTTCCAATGCATTATAATCAACCTGGTAACTAACAGTGAAAGGCGTTATCAGCGCAACTCCTGTTCCGCCTAATGTATCTTTTAAAGGCATTTAAGATCAACGTTTTTCTTAAAGATTATGTTTACTGATTATTTTACTGAGCAGATTTTATGCAATTTAATTTTCATCCCAAAATCCCATCTTACTAAATTTTTCTATGCGCTTATTTACTCTTTCTTCTGCAGAAATTTCTTTAAGTTCTTTAACTATTGGTGTTAGATAATTTTTTAAAATTGTTGCAGCTTCATCATAATCCCAATGAGTGCCGCCAATAGGTTCAGGAATGATTCCTTCCACCAGGGCGAACTTAAGCATGTCGTCGGCAGTTAAACGGAGTTGCTCTGCAGCAAGTTCTTTTTTATCCCAGCTACGCCATAAAATACTGCTGCAACTTTCAGGAGATATAACAGTGTACCAGGTATTCTGCATCATGAATACCCTATCTCCAACTCCTATGCCCAAAGCTCCGCCACTGGCGCCTTCGCCAATAATCACACAGATAACAGGCACACGTAAACGGATCATTTCATAAATATTTTTTGCGATCGCTTCGCCTTGTCCTCTTTCCTCGGCTTCCAGGCCCGGATATGCTCCGGGTGTATCAATAAGTGTTATTACAGGTTTATTAAATTTCTCAGCAAGCTTCATCAATCGCAAGGCTTTTCTATAACCTTCAGGATTAGCCATACCAAAATTTCTTATTTGCCTCATTTTAGTATTGGTTCCTTTTTGCTGACCAATAACCATAATGGTTTCATCATCCATTTTTGCAAAACCACCAACCATTGCTTTGTCATCTCTTACATTTCTATCGCCATGAAGCTCGATAAAATTGGTGAACATTTTATTTATATATTCAAGCGTATAAGGTCTGTCAGGATGCCGGCTTAACTGCACTTTCTGCCATGGCGTTAAATGTTCGGTGATTTCCTTACGTTTAATTAAAATGTTTTTTTCCAGGTTATCGTTTACAGGAGAATAGTCAATTTTACTATTTTTTGCCGCAAGCTTTTTATTTTCTTCAAGCTGTTCATATAATTCTTTTATCGGTTGTTCAAATTCAAGGAATTGTCTTTTAAAATGTTCTGCCATAGGGGAAGTTGAAAATTACAATTTTTAGTACTAAGATAATAATTAAGATTTTCACTTATAAAAATATTAAGAAGGAACAGGTAACTATTATTGTTAGAAAATTAAATTTAATTATCTTGCCGTTCCAAATAAGAGAATAATATTTTGGATCGGTAGTTCAGTTGGTTAGAATGCTGCCCTGTCACGGCAGAGGTCGCGGGTTCGAGTCCCGTCCGGTCCGCTTTATGGTACAAGTCTATATAATTATTAATTGTGCCGTTTTTACCTCCTAATTTGATTGGCTCGTCTTACAATGTCTTTAATTGATTTTCCTCGTTGAATATAGTGTTCAATTGAAAAACTACGGTTGATTGAATTTTGTCAGCCGCTTCAGCAACAAGCATTTATTAGCTGCAACCCTATTTGAGCACCCTCAACTTTAAAGAGGACTAATTTAACCACGCTTTCTTATTGAACATTTCAAAAACTTTGCGGGATAAAATTTTGTTTGGTAAAAGATTATCGTAATATTGCAATATTAAATTTAAGATGGGAGCCACAAAAACAGAACATTTCACAGAAAAACAAAACTCTATTGCGACACTTACAAAAGCGTTAGGGCATCCGGCAAGAATTGCAATAATGGAATATTTAATTAAAGTAGACACTTGCATTTGCGGCGATATTGTAAACGAATTGCCACTTGCACAGCCGACCATCTCTCAACACCTAAAAGAACTTAAAAATGCAGGACTGATTAAAGGAAATGTTGAAGGAAACAGTGTTTGTTATTGCATTGATGAAAAGGCAATTGAAAAATTGCAAAGTTATTTTACACGCATAATCGCCAAACTTAAAAACAAAAACAATTGTTGTTAAATCAAATAAAATTCAAATGGAAAATTCAGAACAACTTAAAGAAATCGTAAGGCAGAAATACAGCGAAATTGCTTTACAAGACAAAGAAACCAATCAATCATCCTGCTGCGGTTCGGGTTGCTGTACAACAGAAGTTTACAACATTATGAACGATGATTACACCAACCTAAATGGCTACAATGCGGATGCTGATTTAGGTTTAGGTTGTGGCTTGCCAACACTGTTTGCTAAAATAAAAAAAGGAGACACAGTAATTGATTTGGGCAGCGGTGCAGGAAACGATTGTTTTATTGCACGAGCAGAAACAGGAGAAGATGGAAAAGTAATCGGCATTGATTTTACACCAGGGATGATTGAAAAAGCAAGAGCCAACGCTAGAAGTTTAGGTTACAATAATGTTGAGTTCAGGCAAGGCGACATTGAAAAAATTCCTGTATCTGCAAACGTTGCTGATGTAATTGTAAGCAACTGTGTATTAAATCTTGTTCCAAATAAAGATGGCGTTTTCAAAGAAATATTTCGTGTGCTAAAACCCGGAGGACATTTCAGTATTTCTGATGTTGTGTT
>CAXSDW010000050.1:15604-26911 GCA_964236235.1 uncultured Chitinophagaceae bacterium | reverse complement strand
TTATTAAGTGGAGAATACCGGGCTCGAACCGGTGACCTCTTGCATGCCATGCAAGCGCTCTAGCCAACTGAGCTAATCCCCCTTTGTTATTTTAATCTCCCCAAATTTCATCTTTGCCTTCAAGCCACAGTTTTACCTGTGCATTGGTAATTGATTTAGGACGTTCGAGAGGGAAATTTAATGCCCTGTCCCAGCACAAACTTGCCAATACGCCAAGCGATCTTGATACGCCAAATAACACGGTATAAAATTCGTATTCTTCCATTCCGTAATGGACAAGCAATGCACCGCTGTGTGCATCTACATTAGGCCACGGGTTCTTAATTTTTCCCAGCCCTTTTAATATTTCAGGTACGGCTTCATAAATATTCCACACTGTTTTTACTAATGGATCATCTGGCATATGCTTTTTACCAAATTCCATTTGAGCGGTAAATCTTGGATCCGTTTTACGCAATACTGCATGCCCGTACCCGGGAACTACTTTTCCTTCACTAAGTGTTTTTTTTACGTAGTCTGTTATTTGTTCTTTGGAAGGACAATCAGTATTTAATTCTTCCCTCATATCAAATATCCATTTGATTACTTCCTGGTTAGCCAGCCCATGCAACGGGCCTGCCAAACCATTCATGCCTGCAGCAAAACTTAAATAAGGATCACTTAAAGCAGAGCCAACTAAATGAGTTGCATGCGCAGAAACATTTCCTCCTTCATGATCTGCATGAATGGTCATGTATAAACGCATGAGGTCTTTAAACTCTTCGCCTTCAAATCCCATCATATGTGCAAAATTTCCAGCCCAGTCTAATAAACCATCGGGTTGTATGTGATCACCGTTTTTATATTTTCGCCTGTAAATGTAAGCGGCCACTCTTGGCAGCCGGGCAATAAGATCCATCGAATCGTCAAAAACTGCTTCCCAGTAATCTTTCTTATTCATACCTGCAGCATATTTTTTTGCAAACTGACTTTCTGTTTGCAGCGCCATTATTGCTACTACAAACTGCGTCATCGGATGCGTGCTTTTAGGCAACGCTTCTATGGTTGCAAACACATGATTAGGCACATGGCTGCGCCTTTGCCATACACTGGTAAGGTGATGAACATCATCTCCTGTAGGCATTTCGCCAACAAGCATTAAATAAAATAATCCTTCAGGCAAGGGCTCGGAGCCACCGGGCGCTTTACAAAGTTTTTGTTGTAATTCCGGAATTGTATAACCTCTGAAACGAATGCCTTCCTGTGCATCAAGTAACGACGTCTCTGTAACCAACCCGGTTATTCCACGCATGCCCTGGTACACCTGCGACAACATTACTTCGCCTATTTTTTTATTACCATGCTCTTTGAGAATGTCTTTAATCTCTATAGCTGTTTGGTCGGCTTTGGCCTTAAACCTGTCTTTTATAACACCCATAAAAGTTTATTTGATTGATGCGGCATAAAGTTAGGACATGAAGATGAGATAAGAAATTTGTTATTTCAATTAATATTAAAATTATTTTTCCCCGTATACTTTATAAAAAATATTACTTTGGCGCTTTAATGTAGAGGTAAACAACAAGAATGGCGAACAGGATATTTGGCATCCATGCGGCCCAGAACGGATCGAAACTTCCTTTAACTGAAAACACTGTTGCAAAGCGGCCAAGCAAAATATACAACACGCTTATAATTACACCAATGGCAAGATGAAACCCGCTGCCACCGCGAATTTTACGCGATGCTATTATTACCCCGATAAAGGTTAATATAATCACTGACAATGGAACAGAATCTCTTGTATAGCGCTCTATTAATAACGTATTGATATCTTCGGAGCCGCGTATCATTTCTAATTGTATAAATTCTTTTAAATCAGTTGTCGGCATTTTATCTTTCATATATTCATCCCGCTGAAAATCCCTTGGTTTAAAATTGAAATTCATTTTCATAGAATCAGTTGTTACAATTTTTTCCTGCAGCCCGTTGATGGTTCTTTCCATTACTCCCGCAAGCTTCCACTTGTAATTTACTGCGTCCCAGATTATATTTTGAGCCCGAAGGTTATATACCAAAGCATTGTTTTTAAATTTTTGAATAAAAAAATTATTACCTGTATGGCTTGATGTATCATAATACCGGATGCCTGCATACGAAAAAGAATCAAGCCGGAAATAATAATTACTTAATGTATTATAATTTTTTTCAGGAGCATTGAACCTGATGTATTTTGCGTCAAAAGCTGCCCAGCGTGCATTTGCTTTGGGCACAAGCCCCTGGTTAGCCCACCAAAGCATTCCGCCGAGTAATAATGCACCAATTAAATAAGGTAATAAAAATCTTTGATAGCTTACCCCGCTGCTTAATATGGCAATTATTTCTGAGCGATTCGTCATTATAGAGGTAAAAAAAATTACTGCTATAAAAACAAACAACGGAAAAAGCATGGCATCTATTCGTGGAATAAATCCAAAATAATATTGTGTTATTATTGTTGAAGCAGGAAGCTGGGATTTTGCAAAATCATCTGCCTTTTCGCTAAGGTCTATTACCAGCACAATCACTGTTAAAAGCAGCAGGCAAAAGAAAAAGGTAACAAGAAATTTTTTAAGTATATACCAGTCAAGTATTTTCATGCGCTATCGCCACCAGGCAAAATATAAACAGATGTTAACTATAAGTGCCTTCAAAAGTAATTTAAAATTAGTGGAAGCTGGTGTGGGCAACTGTTAAAGCTTCTTTTTTCTAACAAGGTCATAGGAGTCTTTTATGAACTTTTTTAATTGATTTGAGTTTAGTGTGCCATCAACAATTACAGTATTCCAGTGCTTTTTATTCATGTGATATCCCGGCTGGATACATGCATATTGCTCCCTTAATTCAACCGCATCACCAGGATCACATTTTACATTGAAACGCAGGCTCTCTGCATTTATAGGAAGAAGAAGAAATAATTTATTATTTACTTTAAATACAATTATATCATCTCCAAATGGAAAAGTTTCTTCTACATTGTCTAATGATAAAGCATATGATCGTATATCTTCAATGTTCATTTGAGTTAGTTAAATAACCAGTCATTGTTAAACAATTTTGTAAACTCTTCTTCCACTCCGGTATCTGAACATTAAAATATTTTTTTATTTTGGCAGTATCCAAAACCGAATACAAAGGCCTTTTAGCTGCTGTAATATATTGTGAAGCAGAGATAGGATTTACTGTGCAATTGCTCCCGGTAAAATCTTTTATAGCCAGGGCAAATTGATACCATGTTGTTACACCATGATTACAATAATTAAAAATTCCTGCTATATTATTTGCTTCTATTTTATTAACTATTTCCATAATTACTTTTGCAAGATCAGCAGCATATGTAGGACAGCCATATTGATCATTAATTACATTTACACTTTCTCTTTCACGCATTAAACGCACCATGGTTTTTACAAAATTATTACCAAACGAACTGTACACCCATGAAGTACGAATGATTAAAGCTGACGGATTTTTTTTAAGAGCAAGCTCTTCTCCTGTATGCTTTGAAGCTCCGTAAACATTGATCGGATCAATTGCATCATCTTCTTTATAAGGAATTGAAGATGCACCGTTAAAGACATAATCGGTAGAGATATGGATAAGACTGGCCTTGTGTTCATGGCAAATTTGTGCAAGGTTGCCAACTGCATCAGCATTTATAAGAAAGGCTTTTTCGTGCTCTGTTTCGGCTTTATCTACAGCAGTGTAGGCCGCACAATTTATGCAAATATCTATGTGATGTTCTTCAAAAAAAATCTTTGTTGCTTCAAAATTATCAATTGATAAATGTGCTTTATTGGTAAACAAAAAAATGTAAGGATATTTATTTGCTAATAGCTGCAACTCTTTGCCTAACTGGCCATTTGCGCCGGTAACCAGAATCGTTTTATAAAATATACCAGGCTCTTTCATAACTTATTAATATCCCCGTTAGCCCTGGAATGTGAAATTATTTTTACATTCATTCAATGCCGGATATTTGCTGTCTTTCTCGGAAATATTTTCTTTACCCGGAGGGATTTTCCAATCAATATTAAGAGATTTGTCTTTGTAAGCAATTCCACCTTCAGATTCCTTGTTGTAAAATCCGTCACATTTATAAAAAACTTCTGCAGTTTCACTGATAACAGAATATCCATGGGCAAACCCTTTTGGAATAAATAATTGCTTTTTATTTTCTGCAGATAATTCTATTATGAACTTCATTCCGTACGTAGGCGAATTACGTCTTATGTCAACCGCAACATCAATTATACTGCCGCTTAAAACTCTTATGAGCTTGGTTTGTGCAAATGGATTAAGCTGGTAATGTAATCCTCTTATTACACCAAATACAGAACTGGCCTGGTTATCCTGCACAAATGATACATCAATGCCACCGGCGGAAAATTCTTTCTCATTATAACTTTCAAAAAAATATCCACGGCTGTCTTCAAAAACTTTGGGCTCAAAAATTTCAAGACCCGGAAATATCGTTTTAATGAAAGGCATCAAATATAAAAATACGAAGATGTAGGATGTAAGAATTAAGAATAAAGGTTTTTAAAATATCCGACTGTTTCTTTTAATCCATCTTCAAACTTTTTTGTTGGCTCATAATGTAATAATCTTTTAGCCAAAGCAATATCCGCCAACGAATCCTTTATATCACCTTTTCTTGCCTCACGATAAGTTGGCTCATGATTTCTTTGTAAATACTTTTTTACAGCGTTATATAAATAATTTACAGAAAAATTTTCGCCTACAGCAACGTTGTATATTTTGTTTATTGCCTCTTTATTTTTGGTAAGCATTCCTTTAATATTTACCTGTACTGCATTTTCAACAAAAGTAAAATCCCTGGTTTGGTTTCCATCACCATTAATATAAACAGGTGTATTATTAATTATGCTTTTTACAAACAATGGAATCACTGCTGCATAAGGTCCGTCAGGATCCTGCCTTGGGCCAAATATATTAAAGTATCTAAAGCCTATAACAGGAATCTGATATACATCAGCAAAGACATTTGCATATAATTCATTTGCTCTTTTAGATACTGCATATGGAGATAAACAATTACCGATATATTCTTCTTTTTTCGGCAAACCAGCCTCATCACCATATACTGAAGATGAGGATGCATACACAAATTGTTTTACGTTATTATCAACTGCAGCTTTTAATATATTTACAAAGCCACCGACATTTACATCATTGGTATAAGATGGCTGTTCTATAGAACGAGGCACAGAGCCTAATGCAGCCTGGTGGCTAACATATTGAATGTCTTTGCAGGCATGTAAACAAAAGTCCTGGTTGCGGATATCCCCCTCAATAAATTCAAATGCTTTATATTTTTTTAAGATATCAAGATTAGTTGTGAATCCATTAGTCATGTTATCAACGACCCTTACTCTTCCGGCGCCATGCTTTAAAAGATATTCAGCAATATGACTACCAATAAATCCGGCGCCGCCTGTAATAAGGAAAGAAAATTCAGCAAGATCTTTATCGTGGAATATACTGTTCAATTATATATCTCTTATATTATATTTTAAAGACTCCAATACGTTCTGCTGGTAATTTTACCACGATATATTCCTTTAATATCTGCAATAATTGCATGAGGTTTTGTAATGGAAGCAAACTCTGTATCAGTAATATTTTTATAAGCTTTATGTGGCACTGTTATAATTACTGCATCATAATCAGCATCCGGATTTTCAATCAGCCCAAAGCCATATTCATGCTTTAAATGATTACTATTGGCATGGGGATCTGTAACATGAACATTTAAGGAATAAGACATTAATTCTCTAACAACATCCGCCACTTTTGAATTTCTTATGTCAGTTACATTTTCTTTGAAAGTAGCGCCCATCACCAATATTTTGGCATCTTTTACATTTCCTTCGTTGAATATTATGTGTTGTAAAACTTTTTTGGCAATATATCCTCCCATGGCATCGTTAATAACCCTGCCGGCAAGAATTACCTTTGCATGATAACCGAGCTTTTCTGATTTATAAGTAAGGTAATACGGATCTACACCAATGCAATGTCCGCCAACAAGGCCCGGCTGAAACTTTAAAAAATTCCATTTTGTACCGGCCGCTTCAAGTACTTCGTATGTATTAATTCCCATCTTATCAAATATGATAGACAGCTCATTCATTAAAGCGATATTGAGATCACGCTGAGTATTTTCTATAATCTTTGCGGCTTCAGCAACTTTTATAGAGGAAGCTTTATGCACGCCTGCATCTACCACTAACTCATACACTTTTGCTATTACATTTAAACTTTCTTCATCACAGCCACTAACTACTTTAACGATATTGGGCAACGTATGATCTTTATCACCGGGATTAATTCTCTCCGGAGAATAGCCTGTTTTGAAATCAATTTTATTTTTTAAGCCTGATAAATTTTCAATTATAGGCAGGCATTCTTCTTCTGTGCATCCCGGGTAAACGGTTGATTCAAACACAACATAATTCCCTTTCTTAATTACCTTTCCAATTGTTTCGCTGGCTTTTTGCAAGTACTCAAGATTTGGCACTCTGTGATCATCAACCGGTGTTGGCACTGCTACAATATAAAAATCGGCCTGCCTTAAAATTTCGATATCGGCAGTAAAATAAATATCACAATCACTAAAGTTTTCTTTGTCGAGTTCATCACTTGGGTCAATACCCTGGCGCATAAGATTGATACGATCTTCATTTATATCATAGCCAATAACAGAAAGTTTTTTAGCAAACTCTAATGCAATAGGAAGCCCTACATATCCAAGCCCGATAACTGCTAACTTACTTTTTTTATCGAGTAAACTTTGATACATTTTAATAAAATCCGGGGTAATTAAAAGCTGCAATCAATTGTAAAAATCCTAAACTTCATAAAAAGTAAAACTATATTATTACTTTTTACTAACAAACTCTTTTGGCAATTTAAAGAGATCTTCCTGCGGCAAAGATTTAAAATAATCATACGTTATTTTTAAACCTTCGGCTCTTGAAACAGTAGGCTCCCATCCCAGGAGTTCTTTGGCTTTAGTGATATCAGGTTGCCTTTGCTTTGGATCATCCTGCGGTAAAGGCTTATAAACAATTTTCTGTTGTGTGCCTGTAAGTTTTATTATTTCTTCTGCAAATTCTTTAAGCGTTATCGGGTCAGGGTTTCCGATATTTACAGGCATTGAATAATCACTTAATAATAAACGATAAATCCCTTCTATTAAATCATCTACATAACAAAAACTTCTTGTTTGGCTGCCATCACCAAATACAGTAAGTTCTTCTCCTCTTAATGATTGGCCTATAAATGCAGGCAAAGCTCTTCCATCATTTAAACGCATCCTTGGCCCATAAGTATTAAAAATTCGTACGATTCTTGTTTCTAAACCATGAAAAGTGTGATAGGCCATTGTAATCGCTTCCTGAAAACGTTTGGCTTCATCATATACGCCACGTGGCCCAACAGGATTTACATGGCCCCAATATTCTTCATTTTGAGGATGCACGAGCGGATCGCCATAAACTTCACTTGTAGAAGCTACCAGTATTCTTGCCTTTTTTGAAAGCGCAAGCCCAAGGCAATTATGAGTACCGAGTGATCCAACTTTTAAAGTCTGTATCGGAATTTTTAAATAATCTATCGGGCTTGCCGGTGAAGCAAAATGTAAGATATAATCAAGCTGCCCCGATACATGAATAAATTTAGAAACATCATGGTTATAAAATTCAAACTGTTCCAGTTTAAAAAGATGCTGTATATTTTTAAGATCACCGGTAATAAGGTTGTCCATGCCAACTACATGAAAGCCTTCATGTATAAATCTGTCGCACAAATGGGAGCCAAGAAAGCCGGCTGCGCCTGTAATTAAAACACGTTTTTGCATAAAAATTATAAGCCCCTTTTAATTAACAACCCTTCTGCCGATACTTTCATAATGGTAACCACATGTTACCATTTGTTCGAGTTCAAATAAATTTCTGCCATCAAAAATTACCTTATTCTTTAACATTGATTCCATTTTATTAAAATCCGGCGTTCTAAATTCACTCCATTCGGTAGCAATTATTAAAGCATCAGCATTTTTTAAAGCATCATACTGGTTATCGGTATATTTAATTACATCACCAATTTCCTTTTTTACATTTGGCATAGCTTCCGGATCAAAAGCCGCTACAGTAGCACCTGCAGCAATAAGTTCTTTAATAATAACTAATGCGGGTGCTTCTCTTATATCATCCGTATTGGGTTTAAAGGCAAGTCCCCATAAAGCAAATTTTTTCCCTTTGAGATCATTTTCAAACCAGGCTTTTATTTTAGGAATCAGGTGCAGTTTCTGCTTTTCATTAACTTCCATTACTGCTTCAAGAATTCTAAAATCATAATCCGATTCACGTGATGATCTTGAAAGCGCCTGTACGTCTTTTGGGAAACAGCTACCGCCATATCCAATGCCGGGAAACAAAAATCTTCTGCCAATTCTATCATCGCTGCCAATGCCTTTACGCACCATATCCACGTCTGCGCCTACTTTTTCGCAAAGCTGAGCTATCTCATTCATAAAAGAAATTTTAGCCGCTAAAAAAGAATTGGCTGCATATTTAGTAAGTTCCGCAGATTTTTCATCCATATAAATAATCGGATTTCCCTGGCGCACAAACGGAGCATATAATTCGCCCAAAACTTTTTTTGCCTTATCTGATGAAGTACCGATAACCACTCTGTCCGGTTTCATAAAATCATCTACAGCTACACCTTCACGCAAAAATTCCGGATTGCTCACAATATCAAATGCCTCTTCCCAGCCATCATCACCAGATGATTTCTTAGCATTGTTCAGGATAGCCATTTTTACCTTTTCAGCCGTGCCAACAGGCACAGTACTTTTATCAATAATAATTTTATATTCATCTTTTTTTATAAGGCCGCCAAGATCTTTTGCAACGCCTAAAATGTATTTTAAATCAGCGTTTCCATCACCATCAGGCGGAGTTGGCAAAGCAAGAAAAATAACTTTTGCCTCTTTAATACCATCCGACAGAGAAGTAGTAAAGTGAAGTCTGCCTTCTTTTTCGTTCCTGATAAATATCTTTTCAAGGCCCGGCTCATAAATGGTTATCTGTCCTGATGACAATTTTTTTACTTTTTCTTTATCAATATCAACACAGGTAACATCATTACCTGTTTCTGCAAAGCACGTTCCTGTTACCAGGCCTACATAACCTGTTCCTACAACTGTAATTTTCATGATTTAGTTTTTATAAAATCCAAAACGTTTTTTATGATATATAATTGTTGATCTTCCTGCAATTCTGTATGCATGGGCAAAGAAATTACTCTTTGGGTTAACCAATCAGTATTTTTAAGTGTATAATTATTATCTCCAAAGGCAGAAAACATCTTTTGATTATGTGCCGCAACCGGGTAATATATCGTTGCCGGAATATCATTTTTTGCAAGATCAGCATGAAGTTCATCCCGGTCTATATCATTTAATATTAATGTATACTGATGAAAAACATGATGGCTGTAATTTGCCCTGAAAGGCGTGATAACAGACCGGTTACCTGCAAAATGTTTATCGTAAAAGTCAGCAGCTTTTCTTCTTGCCTCAATATATTTATCAAGCAAAGGAAGCTTAACATTAAGCACCGCAGCCTGCAACGCATCTAACCTTGAATTGCAGCCCACCATCTCATGATAATACCTTTTCTTTTGACCGTGGTTAGCTATCATCTTCAATCTTTCTGCCAGCGCATCATCATTGGTAAACATAGCACCGCCATCGCCATAACAACCAAGATTTTTACTTGGGAAAAATGAGGTGCAGCCAACAGTGCCAATGGTGCCGGCTTTCTTTTTCGTTCCATCTTTAAAAAAATAATCTGAGCCGATAGCCTGCGCATTATCTTCAATTACAAACAAATCATGTTCTTGCGCAATAGCCATAATTTCTTCCATATTTGCCGCCTGCCCATACAAGTGAACAGGAACAATTGCTTTTGTTTTTGATGTGATCGCCTGTCGTATTTTTTCCGGTTCTATACAAAATGATGATCTGTCTACATCAACAAAAACCGGTTTTAAATGCAATAATGCAATTACTTCTGTGGTAGCGATGTAAGTAAAAGATGGCGTAATAACTTCATCGCCGGGCTTAAGATCAAGTGCCATCATAGCAATTTGCAAAGCATCAGTTCCATTAGCGCATGGCACTACATGCTTTACCTCAAGATATTTGGAAAGATTGGCAGTAAAATCAGCTACCACAGGGCCACCAATAAATATACAAGTATCCAGCACATTAAAAATAGCTGCATCTACCTGCGGCTTAATATCCAGGTACTGCTGCTTCAAATCCACCATATGTATTGGCCGCATAATTTTTTTTTAAAAACGGTGGCAAAGATAGTAATTGAAATAAGAAATAGGAATTTGAATTATACGCTTAAATAATTATCAGGAAGCAGTTAGTTTTGTTTTAAAAGATGAGATGTTGAGTTTGGTATTTTATAGAATTTTTGTACACTTATATTTCACAGGTATAAGGTTTATTTCGGTATGGAATACTAAAGCAAAACTTTGGGTTAATGGACGAAAAACTTTTCCTTTTATTGACAACCAAGATAACTCAAAAACGATATGGATGCATTGCGCAAGCCTTGGCGAATTTGAACAGGGAAGGCCGGTATTGGAAGAAATAAAAAAAAATTACACGACTTATAAAATTGTTGTTACTTTTTTTTCACCATCAGGATATGAGATAGCAAAAAATTATAAAGGTGCAGATTACATTTTTTATTTGCCGCAAGATTCAGCAACAAACGCAAAAAGATTTATTGAAACTATAAATCCTTCGCTTGTTTTATGGATAAAATATGAATACTGGTTTTACTTTTTAAATGAGTTGAAGAAAAGAAACATTCCAACGTTATTGATATCTGCAGTTTACAGGGATGATATGCTTTTTTTTAAATGGTATGGCGCATTATGGAAAAAGATGTTGCGCACTTTTGCTCATTTTTTTGTTCAAAATAAACAATCAAAAAACCTGTTACAGAAAATTATAAATGCAGACAAAATCACTAACTCAGGAGATACAAGATTTGACAGGGTTATTGCCATTGCTGAAAAATTTGAACACTTACCGGGTATACAGGAATTTTGCGCCGGCAGCAACGTGATTGTTTCAGGCAGCACATGGGAAGATGATGAAGCTGAGTGGATACATTATGTAAAAATTCATCCTGAAATAAAATTCATTTTTGCTCCGCATAATGTAGAAAAAGG
>CAXSDW010000050.1:3989-15504 GCA_964236235.1 uncultured Chitinophagaceae bacterium | reverse complement strand
TGTCAGCGGTTAGCAATCAGAAAACTATAAATTGTCTTATAATAGATAATATAGGAATGCTTTCCAGGTTGTATAATTATGCTACAGTTTGCTTTGTTGGTGGCGGGTTTCGTGACAAAGGCTTACATAATATACTGGAAGCAGCGGTGTATGGAAAGCCGGTAATTTTTGGGCCTGAGTTTGAAAAAAATTATGAAGCTGTTGAAATGATTGAATGCGGTGGTGGAATAAGTATTGAAAGTGCAATAGAACTGGAAAGTATTTTAAATAAACTATTGGCAGATAATGCCGAATTAAAACAGAGAAGTAAAGCAGCCAAAAATTATGTGTACTCAAATTCAGGCGCTGCAAAAAAGATCATGGATTTTATTCAGGAAAATCTTCTTCTTACCAACTGATCAAATTGCTTAACCACAGGATCAGCATCAGACCAGCCAATCTTTACTTTAAGTTCCCTGCGAATCCAATATTCCGCTTCTGCGAGAATTGAAAAGTTATTAATTGTTTTTATGCTGCGTTCGTACATTGCCTCATCGCCGCGAAACAGCTCATTGATAAATAAAAACCTGTCATTAACACCAATGCCTTTCTTTAAATCTTTTATCGGTTCATCAGTAAGTTTTTGACTAACCTCCGTTTTATTTTCGTTTAATCTTTCGTTTACTGATTCAGGATTTGTGCCTGCCGTTTCATTGATTTCTTTCCTGGGCGCAGGCGTTGCTATTTGATGCGTAAGCGTTGGGACATCTTCAACAGGATCGAATAATAAAGCGGGTTTTGCATTACTGCTCATTTTATTTTTTGCTTCAGCGTTTTTCTTTATTTCCTCAAGCTCCTGTTCAATTTCTTCTTCATCAACCTGCAAAACTTCAACAGTTTTTTCTTCCAACGGCGCTGTTTCTTTTTCTAAAAAAGCTATATTCTCATCCGGCACGTTTTCCTTAATTACAACAAGTGAAGATGGCATAATAACCACAATCTTTCCTGAGGCTGAAATTGTTGTTATTTGCGGAGAAGCAGCAAGTTCAGCATAAAGCAATTGCACAGTAGGAAATAATTTTTCTGCCGTATCCTTCAGGTCCAATTGCTGCTGCAGCTTTTGTATGAGTGTACTTACTCTTTCCATGAAATTAATTTTTCCGGATTAAACTTGCCTAAAATGCTTATAATTCGATCAAAAATGATTGTAATCTTTGCAAAAAAGCTAAGTTACAAATTGATTTATAAAAATATAAAATATGTTTATTGAGCCAATTTACGGTGGAGAAAAAAGAGGATGGATCGAAGTGATTTGCGGAAGCATGTTTAGTGGTAAAACAGAGGAATTAATAAGACGCCTGAAAAGAGTAAAAATCGCCAACCTGAAAGCAGAAATTTTTAAGCCTTCAATCGATAATCGTTTTGATGAAATAAAAATTATAAGTCATGATGAAAACCAAATTCATTCTACTCCTGTGGAAAATTCGAGGCAAATTATTGCGCTTTCAAAAGATGTAGATGTTGTAGGTATTGATGAAGCCCAGTTTTTTGATGAAGAAATAACTGATGTATGCCAGCAGCTTGCGTTACAGGGAATACGGGTAATTGCAGCCGGGCTTGATATGGATTTTAAGGGCAAGCCTTTTGGCCCAATGCCTCACCTGCTGGCCATTGCAGACTATATTACAAAGCTTCATGCAATATGTGTAAAGTGCGGAAATATTGCCAATATCTCTTACAGAAAATCAGCAGATGAAGGCCAGGTACTTTTGGGAGAACTGAATTTATATGAACCAAGATGCCGTAATTGTTATTACCTAAAAGAATGAATAATCCTATGTTTTGCAGTTATATTATTAGAAAAATAAGTTTAATCTTTTACAATTTTTGAATTTAAAATCAGGTCTCTTCCATTAAAAATCCTGATAAGATAAATTCCCTGTTTCAAAGTAGAAATATCCATTTGCGAAGTTGCCTTGCTGATGTTTTTATACAAAAGCTCTCTTCCGGTTATATCAAATAAATGAACTTGTGCAGATTCCTTGTATCCTGTAATACGAATATTTAAAAGGTTTTGTGCAGGATTAGGAAAAATCTCCACCTTTCTTTCTACATTCCCTTTAGTTACCAATTCCGGGCCTGATGCTGCTTGTGCGCCAACATTCATCGTGTAACAATTAGAAGAACTAAAGACATTATTAAAGCCATAAATCTTTACATAATAAGTACCGGCAGCAGCATTGTAATTTATATGCTCATCTGCTGTTCCCCTGTTTTGGGAACTTGCTATTTGCACTTGCGCACTGTTGTATAAGCGCATGTCGTAATCCTTTGGCAACACAGTTGTAGCAATAGAAAGGTTAGTGCTGTTATCAAGAGAGAATTTATAATAATCAGAATCACCGGCATATTTTATTCTTCCTTTAAAAGCAGTATTAAGCGGTACTTCTACAGCATTGCTGAAAAAATTATTTGGCAGGTTATCATAAATTCCTGCACAATTATTTGAAACAAATGTGGCGTTTACTTTAAGATTGTAACATGCACTTGTGCTCTTTGCGCCATTCTTTCCAATTACTTTTACATAGAAAGTTCCTGCGTCACTATTATTATATGTAATGGTTTCACTTGCAGTTCCGCTTGCTATTGAACTATCAAGTTTTTTTCCTGTAGAATCGTATAAATACACATTATAATCGGCAGGTAAATTAGTTAGCGTAATATCAATTTTATAGGTTGTTGGCAAAGAAAATTTATAATAATCTATGTCTGTGGAAGTATTTATTGCCGCAGAAATTACTGTATTTGTATCAATAATTACTGCTGAAGCCAGTGTTTCATTCGGCTCATAATTAGTAACACATACAGGTTGGCCACCACTTGTTGTAAACCGGCTTGTGCTGTAAACACTGCTTCCATTTGTACCTGCGCAATTTGTTCTTACCCGCCAGTCATATTGTTTTCCGGCAGTAAGTCCTGTCAGGTTAATTGAAGTGGCTGATGTTCCTTTGGCTTTATTTATCCAATTGCTGGAAGTAATTAATTTATAATCAACATCATAATTAAGAGCGCCCATAACAGCAGTCCATTTAACAGTAGCACTTGTACCATTAATTGATGATGCAGTTAATCCTGTTGGCGCATTGCAGGTAACTGTTGTAAGTGTAGTAAACTGTGCGCTAACGTAACCACCACTTCCTGCGGAGCAGGTTGCTCTTACCTGCCAGTCATATTTAGTTCCCTGTGTTAAACCGGTAATATTTACAGAAGTAGAAGTAGTTGCAGTTGCCACATGTGTCCATGTACTTGTAGTTGTTAATTTATAATCTACATCATAATTAAGCGCACTGGTAACTGCGTTCCAGCTTACTGTTGCAGAAGTAGTTTTTATTGACGATGATGTTAATCCTGCAGGATCTCCGCAATTTACAGGACTGCATGACCCAAGTTTGAATGAGGTGATTCTTGTGCTCCATGTAGAAGCCGGATTATATTCAGTGGTAAGCCAAAATGTAACACCATCAGGGTCGCAAACCATATGATTATAATCACCATATCTTGTACTGCTGTTGGCAGCCTTTCCGGCAACTATTACTTTTTCTGCATAAGTCATTTTATTCAGCGGATCACAATTATTTCTTGCAGTATAGCGTACACCGGGATAAACATTATTGGCTGACGAAGAAACGTTATATGCCAAAGCAATATCTCCGTTCGCATTGTAGCATACAGTTGGCATCCACCGGTGTGTGTTATCCGGCGAATAAGTGCTTTGCTGGTATATATTCCAGTTACCGGTAGATTTTCGTAACTCATACCATCTTGGTGCTGCTACGCCACTTCCCCTGTCAACAAGATGAGTCATTACAATTCCTTCGTAATTGCCAAATCTTCTATAGACGGGCTGGTTCATAATTTTTTCACTAAGCGCTTCTACGGCAATTGAAGTACCGGGTTGGGTTATGCATTGTCCTCTTTCAGCATAACATACAGCAGCTTTATAAGGCGTTGTGGCCAGGGAAACCTTAGTAGATATTTTAGAATTTGAGGGATTGGTAAAATCAACTTTAAACTCAAAAAGCCCGATACTGTCAACATCGGCTGATGAAGACGTCCAGCTATCATCCTGCATATAAGCAATTAATCCCCCGGTTCCTGAAGGCGGAAGTGTTTTCCCTTCAAGGTTTACAGGACTCATGGAAAAAAATTTACTTGTGCTTCCTAAAGTAAATTGCTGCATTTGCGCTGTTGCATTTCCGGCAATCATTTTAGCTTTATCAAAGGCATATACATTAGAGCCTGAGTAAGATGAACCGTTGGCAAAATTATTTGAAGTGGCATAATATGCGTTTGTCCACACGGCGTATTTTGGATAATCAGGAAAGGTAGTTCCGGTGCTAAAAAAATATACATACCACTGCCCTGCCGGATCATTGGTTTTAGTAATAGCCATAATCAGTCCTTCACTACCGGTTTCTGTACTGTTGGCAAACTCAGTTAATATAAATCTGTCAGCAAGCTGATCGTAAATTGCAATCGGATCGCCTAAGCCGCCTTTGCCTGTTATTGCATCAAGGTATGTTTGTGCAACAACTTGCCCGCCTGACTTATTATATACTTTAAAAAGTGCGCCTGATGCGCCATTGATCATTTGTATAATATAATTAGTACCTGCACACATTGTTGGATCCGGCGGATTTAGCGGCTGGTATGGCATACCATCAAAATTGTGTATAATGCTGCTGGTAGCAACTGATTGCTGAGGCTGATAAGTGATATCATCTTTCTGTAATGCAGGGTCTTCTTTAAACATATTAGATGATGGAAATCGTGGCGGTTCTGCACCTTCTTCAAATGATTCATCTTTGCCAATTATACCTTCTTCATCTCTTACTTTTACATCAGGTATCATTTTATCTAAAGATGTAAAATCTCTTAAAGGTTTTGTTATCCTGATTAATTTTCCTGTAATCACAATTGGCTTCTCACCTTGTGAAAAAGCGCAATCATAAATAAATATTGATAGAAGAAGTAATATTGTTTTCATGTAAATCTTAATTAAAATCTATATAATAAATATGTTAAATATATTTGATTATTATGACAGTTCAATAACAAAAATCGTGGTAATTTGAAATCACTTCAACTTCTTAAAATCTTCTTTATAAAACATATTTGAAAAAGACAATTTATATCTTATTAAAAAAAGATCTGCTTCTTGAGTTAAGACAAAAGCAAACCTTTTTCGGAATACTGCTTTATGTTGCGTCCACCATTTTTGTTTTATATCTTTCAATGGGCCAGCCCGAAAGTACTGTGTGGAATGGGTTATTCTGGATAATACAATTATTTATTTGTGTGAATGCTGTAGCTAAAAGTTTTTTGCAGGAAAGCAGTGCACGCATGTTATACTTTTATTCCATCACCAGTGCAATAGATTTTGTAGTTGCAAAGCTTATTTATAATACGTTGCTTATGCTGCTTATGAGTTTGTTAAGCTTACTTTTATTCAGCATTTTATTAGGTGTGCCTGTTACAAATTTCTTTTTATTCACAGCAATTGTTTGTTTTGGCGGAATAAGCTTAAGCCTCGTATTTACTTTTCTTGCAGCCGTTGCATCAAAGGCACAACAGAATGCGTCGCTTATGGCTATACTTGGTTTTCCACTTATTACACCACAGTTATTATTACTTATAAAGCTCTCCAAAGCCGCATTTGGTGAGGCTTTTAAACAAGGAGCTTTATTGCAGATCACTTTATTATTACTTGCTTTTGATATTATGATTATTGCTTTATCCGTTATTTTATTTCCTTTTTTATGGAAAGATTAATTATTAAATGTTTCCCGTGCATTTAATAAATAGTTTATTTATTGATAATGATTCCCCTAATTTTGCGCCACGATTGCTTTAAGTTTTTTTATAATTTATACCAATAGGGTTATAATCTATTCATGCGCAAGACCTGGTGGAAAATATTAGCGGTTATATTTTTAGTATACACTTTTACCGCAGGGTTTTTGGTTAAAGTGCCTTACACAGGAAATTTATTTGAATCTATAAGAAATCTTTTCTTTCATGTTCCCATGTGGTTTGGGCAGATCATTTTACTTTCAGCCTCGTTGGTGTATTCTATAAAATATCTTCGCAGCCAAAATTTAAAACATGATATCTATGCTGTGGAGTTTGCCAAAACAGGTATTGTGTTTGGTTTTCTCGGGCTTGTAACAGGATCTATTTGGGCTACTTATACGTGGGGAGCTCCGTGGAGCAATGATCCTAAACAAATTGCCGTAGCCATTGCCCTGCTTATTTATCTTGCCTATTTTGTATTGCGTAATTCAATTATTGATATTGATAAAAAAGCCAGGATAAGCAGTGTATATAACATCTTTGCTTATTTTATTTATCTGCCACTTATAATGATTTTGCCACGAATGGTTCAATCGCTGCATCCCGGCGGAAAAGGTGTAGAAGGCAACCCCGGATTAAATGGTGAAGACCTTGACCCTGCAATGCGATTGGTTTTTTGGCCTGCAGTTATTGGCTGGACATTGCTTGGCGTATGGATCTCTTCTGTTAAGATAAGATTGAATTTATTGAGAGATAAAAAATTATTACATGGGTAAAAAATTTAAACATATATGGTTGTTGATGATGCTTGTTGTTATTTGCATCACTGCATTGGCGCAGGCAAAAGAAAGCGTTGACTCTACAACAAATTTGAACACAGTAATGAGAAGCAATAATAAAATCTACGTGGTAATGGCTGTTTGTTTAACCATATTATTTGGCTTGATAATTTACCTTATCCGGATTGATAGAAAAATAAGTAAAGCCGAGGCCGTTTAATTTTTCTCTTAAAAAGATTAAGGCATAATAAATACAACGATTGCTAATATAAAAACAAATTTATGTCGTCACAAGTGCCCTATAGTTTTTTTCAAAGTGTAGAAAGAAGTTTTGATAAAGCCGCCATATTTACTAATTGGGACCCCGGGATTTTAGACCAGATAAAAGTTTGCAACAGCGTTTACCAAATGAGGTTTCCGGTAAAAATCAGTGATAAAATTGAAGTAATAGAAGCTTACCGGGTTCAGCATTCTCACCATAAAACGCCCTGCAAAGGCGGCATCAGGTTTAGCCTTGCAGTAACACAGGATGAAGTAATGGCTTTGGCAGCATTGATGACTTATAAATGCGCCATTGTAAATGTTCCTTTCGGCGGCGCAAAAGGTGGTATTAAAATAAATCCTAAAAAATATTCCGATTACGATCTTGAAAAAATAACCCGCAGGTATACAGCAGAATTAATTAAAAAAAATTTTATTGGCCCGGGTACAGATGTTCCTGCACCTGATTATGGAACTGGTGCCAAAGAAATGGCGTGGATACTGGATACTTATGTTGCCATGCACCCCGGAGAAATTGATGCTGCAGGATGTGTAACCGGTAAACCGGTTTCGCAGGGCGGTGTTCGGGGACGTACTGAAGCAACAGGACTTGGTGTATTTTATGGCTTGCGTGAAGTATGTAATATGCACAGGGTGATGGATAAATTAGGCCTGAGCCTGGGCGTAGAAGGCAAAAGAGTTTGCGTGCAGGGTTTAGGAAATGTTGGCTATCACTGTGCTTATTTTTTTAAAGAGGCCGGCGCTAAAATAGTGGGACTTGCAGAATATGAAGGTGCTATTTATAATCATGATGGATTAGACCTTGAAGCTGTGGTGGAACACCGCAAAAAGCATGGTTCCATCTTTGATTTTCCAGGAGCAGTTAATTTTGAATTTACAAGCGATGCACTGGAAATGGATTGTGATATTTTAATACCTGCCGCTCTTGAAAATGTGATCAACGGTGAGAATGCTCCAAGAATAAAAGCAAAGATTATCGGCGAAGCTGCCAACGGACCTTTAACACCTGATGCCGACGAAATTTTAGCGCTCAAAGGTGTTATTGTAGTACCTGATATGTACCTGAATGCCGGCGGTGTAACAGTAAGTTATTTTGAATGGTTGAAAAACCTTAGTCATGTGCGCTATGGCCGGATGGAAAAAAGATTTACTGAAAACATGAACCATCATATACTTGGCCAGATGGAAGAACTTACCGGCAAAAATGTTAGTGTTAAAGAAAGAGAATTTATAATGCATGGCGCAGACGAAGTTGACCTTGTAAGAAGCGGACTTGAAGAAACAATGATAGGAGCCACAAGAGAAATAATGGAAATATGGAACAGCAATGCTAACATACCTGATATGCGTACAGCTGCTTACGTTTGCGCAATTAATAAAGTGGCGACTTCTTACGCCGAGCTGGGGATTTTCCCATAGTTATTATAGAGCTAAGAATTCAATTTATAATTTCATTTAAAAGTGATAAAGTTTTTATAACATCTCCGCAGAATTATTGTAAAGCAGTATTACTTATTTCTTTATCATCTTCACTAATAATGATTGCTTTGTACTTATTATATAAAAATGAAATAATTAAAAGTAATATGCCAAGAATCACAAGCACTATGGTTTTTGAAATTGTAGAGAGATTAGCAAGATCATAAAAAAATAATTTTAAAAGAGTAAGGCCAAATAATATAATCGCAGCAATACGCAAATACTTTGTTCTGCTTTTGAAACCTGCAATAATCAATGCCAGCGCATACACACCGCAAATAATGGTAATGCCAAGCTTATACTGATTTTGATAACCTGCAATATCCATCCAGCTCACAAACTCACTGCATATAACTGCAAGCAGCAAAATATTAAACACTAAAGAAAATATTTTAAACACTTGCTTTCTATCAGGCAAAATATTTATTGCAGCCCGGCTGGCTAAAACTAAAACCGCAAATGATAAAAGAGTAAGATACCGGACACCTAATATAAGCATTAAATTATTGCTCTTTAATATTAAATAAGCTTTTCTTATTTCGCCTAAAATATTTAATCCTGCAAATAAAAAAACAGCGGAACAAAAAATACTAACTGTAAATAAAAACCGTGCAGCAGCAACACTTTCGATGTATTTAGAATTTAATTTTAACGACAACGCCACATACAAAAATGAATAGATCATCAAACAAATCTGCCGAAGATAAATGCGGCTATCTTCTGCTCCGCTGATATCAAAATCCGGTTTTATAATATTGTCCCATGTAAAATGTATTTCATTGAAAATGGTGAAATATAATATGATAAAAAATAATATCGGAACTATTGTTTTATAAAAAACATTTAAAGATGAATCTTTAAATATTGTGCTTTTAAATGACAGAAAACTTATACATCCAAAACAAGAACTTACAAACAGAGAAAACCAAAAGGTTATATTTAAAAAGGGAGAAATATTTTTAGCAATTGTCCGATTATAACTATTCAGATAAGGATAGTTATTATACCAATCCTGCAAAAGACTGAATGCTGCAATTATTATCATCGGAAGTGCAAGAACAAGATATAACTGACGACTGTTTTTTAAACCGATCCAACAAAGTAACGTTGCTTCAATGCTCCACAACAGTGTTACCCAGCTTCCGTTTAATTCAACCGGAATTGCTACAGTGATAAACAATATTCCAAGACCTGCTATAAACTGGTAAACTGTTTTGTCGGTTAACTTTAAATTATAAATGAAATAACCTATAACGAAATGAATTGCAGCATTTATAATTGTGAAATAAGTTAGCGCATGAGAACTGGTAAAAACATCAGTAATAAGATAAGAGCCTGAAAAGAAAAACAATAGAGCATTCAATAATAATATAGCAACTTCTGGCAGGTTATACAATTCTTTTTTTATCACTTTATAAAATAAAAATGTAAAATAAAAAGTGAAGAAGTTTATGAAGAGAAAAATAAAACCTATTGATTCCTGTTGAAATTCAGGTTTCTTAAATGCGATCCATGAACAATAAATCAGCCACGTTAAAAAGAACGCAACCCGATACAAAAGTTTCCAGTCTTTGCGCAAAGACAAAATGAGTAAACCAACATTTATTATTGAGATATAACTAAAGAGAATAATAACTTTTCCGCTGCCGTTGCTTAATAAAAATGGTATTGCATAAGCGCCAACCTGGCCAAGAAGAGCGATGATTTGCTGATTATACCATAAAGCTATAAACACTGTAGCAGCAGTGATTGCAACCATTAATAAAAAGCTTACCGACTGCGGAAACAACTGGTAAAATCCATACGCTATGTAAGTAAGAAAGTAGCATACGGCTAATCCGCCGCCCATTAATACAGCACTAAAATTTTCATACATTTTCTTTAAAACAACTGCAGTTGTTATAAGACCGGCGCCGGCTAAGTAACCTAAAACAATCCGCATTGCCGGGCTGATAAGATTTTTATCAACTGCATATTTTGCCCCGATAAAAATCCCGATAATGGTAATAACAATACCAACTTTACTTATAAGATTGGTGCCAATAAAATCTTCCAGCTTATGATTTATGTGAACCTTTTTTTGAGGTTGCCTGAGTATGTTTTGCGGCAGTATCTTTTTTGGTGGCTCAACGAAAGATTCAGAACGTTCAGTAGTTTGGCTTGTTGAAGCAGCAACTTTCTTATCAGTAGTTACAGGTAAATGAGCGCTTGTTGTTCGTTTAATATCTGCTAATTCAAATTGAAGAATGCGTAATTTATTATCTATCTCACTTTGTTTAAGTTGCAGTGAATATATCTTATCAGAAAGTTCATTTATCCTGTTTTCAAGATCACTCATAACTAAATATAAATAAAATCCGGCATCTGGTTAATCTCAAAAAACTGTGCGTCTTTTTTTTCAAAACCAAAACAATAAATACCATTTGTAACTACAAGGTAGTCTGCCTGCAAAGTAATATGATAACGAAGGATCTGGTCTAACACTTTCACATTTAGCTGCTCATTCATTTCTTTACATTCAATGATCATCCATGGCAACATTTGCCTGTTATACACAACAATGTCACATCGCTTTTTTAATTCGCCAAGATAAATTTCTTTTTCAATTGCTATAAGAGAAGCAGGATATTCTTTTACCAATACAATATATTGCAAAAAATTCTGACGCACCCATTCTTCAGGAGTTAATACCAGCCAGCGTTTACGGATAGTGTCAAAGATATATTCGGTATCTTTTTCCTTTATTATTTTGAAATTGTTAGCAGGGTATTCAATCTTAATCATAGCCCAAAACCTATAATTATTTTGTATTTTTATCAGTGGCAAATAAACAACTAAGCGATTAAAATAGGTATGAAAACTAAAAAAGAAATAGTGACCAATTGGCTGCCAAGATATACAGGTGAAAAGCTGGAAAATTTTGGTGAATATATTTTGCTTACTAATTTTAGCAATTATGTTGACCTGTTTGCCAAATGGAATTCTGCAAAAGTAATTGGTATAGATAAGCCAATGCAATGCGCTACTGCCAACAATATCACTATTATTAATTTTGGGATGGGAAGTCCTACGGCTGCAACAGCAATGGATTTGCTTAGTGCTATTCAACCCAAAGCCGTTTTATTTTTAGGTAAATGCGGAGG
>CAXSDW010000050.1:0-3889 GCA_964236235.1 uncultured Chitinophagaceae bacterium | reverse complement strand
GACATGGAAACTGCCACCATTTTTATAGTCGGCTTCTTTAATAAAATTCCTACAGGAGCTTTGCTTTTAGTAAGCGATTCGCCGATGATCCCTGAAGGTGTAAAAACGGAAGCGAGTGACGTAACCGTTACCACAACATATGTAGAAAGACATTTAAAAATTGGTATTGATTCCTTAAAACAATTAATGAATAATGGTTTAACGGTAAGGCATTTGAAGTTTTAGAATTTTATGTAACTTTAAATATAAAATATGAAAACCATAGAGATACTCTTAGAAAATGATGAATTTGAGCAATTAGATATTAAAAATTCTCCCATAACATTGAAAGAATTTGAAATAAAACTCAGCCGTATAAGAGCTCTAAAGGCTTTGCATGAGGCAAATAAAATAGCAAAAGAAACGGGGCTAAATAAATTGAGCAATAAAAAAATAAATCAAATAATTGCTGAAGTGAGAAATGCCAAATAAAAAGATAGTAATTGATACAAATGTGCTTGTTTCAGCGCTTATAGGTAAAGGATACTCTCAAAAAATTTTAAAGGAAATAGTTATTAATAAAAATATTGATTTATGTATTTCAGAGACTTGCCTTCAGGAATTTGAAAAAGTTTTGACGTACAAACACCTTGCAAAATATTCCGAAATCAGAACTGAAGGAAAAAATTTATTAGATGAAATAAAAACGTTTGGTATTATTTATAGCCCATCCATCAATCTTACAATTTTAAAGGACAACTCTGATAATAAGTTTCTTGAGCTTGCTGTTGAAGCAAAAGCAGATTATTTAATTACAGGCAATAAGCTTCATTTTACCCAAAAAGAATACATGGGAATCAAAATAAAAGTCCTAAAGAATTTTGGGAAGAATTAAAATATTTATGAATGCTTTATTACAAATAAAAAATCTCTCTGTTGATTTTAAAACTGAAAAAGGAAACACTTCGGCAATTCAAAAGATTTCTTTTGAAGTAAATAAAGGTGAAATAATTGCAGTAGTGGGTGAATCAGGCTCAGGAAAAACAGTTACTTCACTTTCTATATTACAACTATTACCTTCTCCTCCGGCAATTTATAAAAGTGGTGAAATATTATTTTCTAAAGATGGTGTCACGCAAGTTGACCTGCTGAAATTATCTTCCGAACAATTAAGAAATATTAGAGGTAATGAAATTGCTATGATCTTTCAGGAGCCAATGACTTCCTTAAATCCTGTGCAAACCTGTGGAAGCCAGGTTATAGAAGCAATACTTGTACATCAAAATATAAATAAAAGTATAGCCAGGTCAAAAGCAACTGAATTATTTAAACAGGTTGGTCTTACCGCAAACATGCTTGAGATTTACCCACATCAATTGAGCGGCGGCCAAAAGCAAAGAGTAATGATTGCCATGGCTATGAGCTGTAATCCTTCTTTATTAATTGCGGACGAGCCAACGACTGCATTAGATGTAATCGTTCAGCAAAAAATTTTACAGCTGATAAAAAATTTACAGCAACAATACAAAATGGGGGTTATATACATTACACATGATTTAGGCCTGGTGGCAGAAATAGCTGATAAAGTAATTGTAATGTATAAAGGCGCTATTGTAGAAACCGGCACGGTAAAAAAGATTTTTACACAGCCTGAACATCCTTACACTAAAGCCTTGCTGGCCTGCCGTCCTGTGTTATACAACAAGAAGCAACGGCTTCCTGTTGTTAGTGATTTTATTAATAAAAATATAGAAAATGTCAATGGCCAATCGTCCATAGTCAATAACTATAATGATGACAACAAATTGGAATTAAAAGAGCCGGCAACTTTGCTGGAAGTAAAAAACTTAAAGGTTTATTTTCCTGTAAGAAAAAATTTCTTTGGAAAAATAATGAAAGAATTTAAAGCAGTAGATGATGTGAGTTTTGAAATAAAGAAAGGAGAAACAGTTGGCTTAGCCGGAGAAAGCGGCTGCGGAAAAACGACTTTAGGCAAAGCGCTTATCAGAATGATTGAACCGACTTTCGGAAATATTATTTTTAAAGGAACAGACATTGCTCACGTACCAAAAGAAGAGATGAGAAGAATGAGAAAAAAGATACAGATAATTTTCCAGGATCCTTATGGTTCACTTAATCCGCGGATAAGCATTGGAAGCGCAATACAGGAGCCTTTAAAAGTACATGGCCTTTTAAAAAATGATCACCAGCGCAAAGAAAAAGTAATGGAATTGTTAGATAAAGTAAATTTAAAACACGAACATTTTAACCGGTATCCTCATGAGTTTAGTGGTGGCCAGCGACAAAGAATTTGTATAGCAAGGGCATTAGGATTATCACCGGAATTTATTATATGTGATGAAAGTGTTTCCGCACTTGACGTGAGTGTACAGGCACAGGTGTTGAATCTTCTAAATGATCTGAAAAAAGAATTTGGCTTCACCGCAATCTTTATTTCGCATGATCTTGGAGTGGTTCGTTATATAAGTGACCGGATAATGATTATGTATAAAGGACGCATTGAAGAATCAGGCGCGGCAGATGATATTTGGCTCCGTCCGCAGAAAGAATATACAAAAAGATTAATATCTGCTATTCCAAAAGAAAGAATTAATTAATCACACAGGTAAGGTATATTAAGAAATCATTTGAATAAAATAAAATTTAATCCTGTAACTTCGCACACTTAAAAAAAATCATGCCGTAACATGATAAGTGACCCGAAGCGCCGGGTACATATCTCTGTAACTACAGTACGCTGGCATGTGACAATACTTTTAATTTTTAATTGCACATGAAATTATCTCAATTCAAATTTGATCTCCCCTTAAATCTTATTGCCCAGAATCCTACAAAAAAAAGAGAAGATAGCAGGTTAATGGTTGTGGAAAGAAAAACCGGCAAAATAGAAAATAAGCATTTCAGAGATATCCTGGATTACTTTAATGATAAAGATGTTTTTGTAGTAAACAATACAAAAGTTTTTCCTGCACGTATGTATGGCCGCAAGGAAAAGACAGGTGCAAAAATTGAAGTTTTTTTATTGCGTGAATTAAATAAGCCCAACAGGCTGTGGGATGTAATTGTAGACCCGGCACGTAAAATTCGTGTAGGCAACAAATTATATTTTGGAGAAAATGATGAGTTGGTTGCAGAAGTAATTGACAACACTACAAGCCGTGGAAGAACGATACGTTTTTTATGGGACGGAGAAGAAGAAGATTTTCGTAAGATGCTTTATTTTATGGGCGAAACACCTTTGCCGAAATATATAAAACGTAAGCCCGATGAAGAAGATAAAGAACGCTATCAAACGGTATACGCCAAGCATGAAGGCGCAGTGGCAGCGCCCACAGCAGGCCTGCATTTTAGTTCTGAACTCATAAAGCGTCTTGAGATAAAAGGGATACGCTTTGCAGAGGTTACGCTTCACACCGGTTTGGGCACTTTCAGACCAATTGAGGTTGAAGATTTAAGCAAGCATAAAATGGATGCCGAATATTACCAGATTGATGAAGAAGCCTGCAGGATAGTTAATAAAGCAAAGGAAACCGGCAAAAGAATTTGCTCAATTGGCACTACCACCATGAGGGCCATGGAATCTTCTTTTACTGCACAAAAGTTATTAAAACCGTCTGAAGGCTGGACCAACACATTTATACATCCGCCATATAATTTTAATATTGCGGATTCATTGGTTACTAATTTTCATTTGCCTAAAACAAGCCTGCTTATTATGACTTGTGCTTTTGCAGGTTACGATCTTATAATGGAGGCTTATAAAAAAGCTATAAAAGATAAGTACCGTTTTTTTAGTTATGGTGATGCTTTGCTGATTGTTTAGTCGCTGTTCCCTAACGGGGGTAATTAAGAATTATGTGACCGATAATTTATTCCATACCAAACAATC
>CAXSDW010000049.1:0-27251 GCA_964236235.1 uncultured Chitinophagaceae bacterium | reverse complement strand
GTTTTACCAAGTGTATAATAATGTAACACATCCACACCGGATTCTTTAAGCTCTTTTGATTGTTGTAACAACCATTCTGTTCCTACAATTTCTACGTCAGCATCTGTTTTACATTTCAAAATTTCAGTGCTTAATTCCGTTGGTATATCAACATAAAACGTTCTTGGTAAAACTGATAATTGTTTCTTGGTAGTAATGGGTTTTAAACCCGGAATAATTGGAATATTAATGCCTGCTTCTTTACAATTTTTTACAAAATCAAAATACTTTTTATTATCAAAAAACATTTGTGTTGTGATATAGTCAGCGCCTGCATCTACCTTTGTTCTTAAATATTTGATGTCGGTTTGCAGGTTTGGCGATTCGAAATGTTTTTCAGGATAACCTGCCACACCAATACAAAATTTGGTTTTTGAACCATCCCTGATATCATCTTCAAGATAAATTCCGCTGTTGAGATTTGCTACCTGTTTCAATAGTTCAATGGCATACCTGTGGCCATTTAGTTCCGGCTCAAAAAGGGTTTCATTTTTTGCCGCATCTCCACGCAACACCAGCACATTATCAACTCCTAAAAAAGCAAGATCAATCAGTGCGTTTTCTGTTTCCTGCTTGCTGAAGCCTCCGCAAATTAAATGCGGCACAGCATCTACCTGGTAATGATTCATAATAGCTGCGCAAATGCCCACTGTGCCTGGTCTTTTTCTTACTTCCACTTTATCAAAAGTGCCATCAGCTTTCTTTTTAAAAACCTGTTCGCTGCGGTGATAAGTCACATTTATAAAAGCCGGCTTAAATTCCATCAGCGGATCTAAATGGTCATAAATTGAATTGATTGTTTTGCCTTTTAACGGCGGCAGTATTTCAAAAGATACCAATGTACTTTTTGCCTCTTTAATATGGTCTGTTACTTTCATTATTGCAATAAAATAGATGCAAACATACTTCAGCATTCATTCATATCAAAAGCGAAAAACATTTAGTGAAAAGCTCAAGCAGTTGTTCAATTTTATTTGCAATAAAGTATTTATAAGTTTAACATTCATGACATTAACCGGAAAAAATTTACTTGCGCCTGGCTTTCCCGGAAGCGCTTATTGTTTACTTCATCAATTTCTGCCTGCATAGGTGCTTTTGTTTTCACCTTCATTATACATGCACTGTAATTCAATTCTAAGATCCTGGTTGTTTGTTTTAAGATCTGATGTAGATACTTTTATTAAAGTGAATAACCATGTATTAAAATTGATGAGATGGAGTGTGCAGATACTCAACTCATGACCGGCTTAAATTATAAGCCTGATATAAAGCGAGGATAATCTTTACTATGGTTATTAGTAATGTTTTTTATCAAGTAAACATCATCTTCGGTATCGAATGTGATGTACCAGGTAGTTTTTTTATTAGGCTTGTATTTGCAATAATATTCGCCATACTTTTTATTTTTTGTGCGCCTGCGTTTTAGCGTGGGAATGGTACAAATAAAATCGTAGATGGCAATTACATAATTTTCAGCGCTCTCTATAAAACTAAAATACTCCTTTTCGTAAAGAACAAATACAAGATTTTTTAGTTTATCTTTTACAGAAGGTAATAAAATTACTTCTTCCATGGCAGGCTTCTTACAAAGTTCAGGGTATCCTCCCTGGCTCCTTCAAGGGCTATGGCGCCTTCACAATCTTTTTGAAACTGTGTTTTTTCTATCACTCCTAATTGATTAAGCACCGGTGTAATGGATTGCTTGTGTTTTTCCACATCAAAAGTTACGTGAGTTATTTTACCTTTACCATTTTTCTTTGTAGTGATACCGGCGATACGTGGCATATGGTTGTTTTAATACTCAACAAACTTACAACTTTTCAACTAATGGTCAACTAAAGGTCAACTACCTTATTCATAAAATTGTAATGCCTGTTTATATGCGGTTTACAAATGAATAAATTTTTCATTGCTGCAGGTGGCTGCATCGATGAACATTTTTGCCGGGCTTGTAAGCTTCTGGAACTTCTTCTTTTGAAAACCAGGTGTTTCCCAAATTTCTTTTTCATTTGTGGTTGATTCAGGCAATTAATTCTCATTCACTTATTTTTGCTAAAAACTTTGTTTTGACCCAAACCATTTTTGCAAAGGATATAGTAAAGATCTATGGCAAACGTACTGTTGTTAACCACGTTTCTTTTCACGTGGAGCAGGGAGAAATTGTCGGTCTTCTTGGCCCTAATGGCGCCGGGAAAACAACTTCTTTTTACCAGATAGTAGGATTGATAAGACCTGATGAGGGTGATATTTTTCTTAATGACTTAAATATCACAAAACTGCCAATGTATAAAAGAGCAAAGATGGGCATTGGTTACCTGCCGCAGGAGGCAAGTGTGTTTAGAAAATTAAGTGTGGAAGATAACATCAGTGCGGTTTTAGAGATGACTAAGTTATCAAGGCAAGATCAAAAAAATAAATTAGAATCACTCATTGAAGAATTAAGATTAAGCCATGTTCGCAAGAGCAACGGAGATGTATTGAGCGGTGGAGAAAGGCGAAGAACGGAGATTGCAAGAGCGTTAGCTGTTGACCCGAAATTTATTTTACTTGACGAGCCTTTTGCCGGAATTGATCCTATAGCAGTCGAAGACATACAATCTATAATTCATAGATTAAAATATAAAAATATAGGCATATTAATTACTGACCACAACGTAAATGAAACACTTTCCATTTGCGACAGAGCTTATTTGCTCATTGAAGGGAAAATATTTAAACACGGTACAGCAAATGAATTGGCAGAAGATGAACAAGTGAGACGGCTATATCTTGGAAGAAATTTCGAGCTAAAAAGAAAAGATTTTTTGCACGTTGAATAAGAATATATTAAGCATTAAATTTATTTGTACCCACAATTCTTAATTATCAAAATCAATCTTTATTTTCAGGAACTATGAAGTTACTTAGTCCTGCTATTTCCCGTTTGGCCCGCTTGCGTTTATGGCGGATTGATAACTGGATTGAAAACCCGGTTGCAGCCCAGCGGGAAGTGTTACAGGATCTTGTTACTGCTGCACAATACACTGAGTTTGGCCGCAAATACAATTTTTCAAAGCTTTTTTCTATTAAGGATTTCAAAAAAAATGTTCCCATTCATGAGTATGACGATATAAAATCTTACATACTTCGTATGATGAAGGGGGAAGAAAATATTCTATGGAACACGCCCATTAATTGGTTTGCAAAAAGCAGCGGCACCACATCTGATAAAAGTAAATTTATACCGGTAAGCGATGAGAGCTTGCAGAATACACATTTCCAGGCATCAAAAGATGTGCTGACTAACTATTATAAAAACTTTCCTGAGAGTGATTTGCTAACCGGCAAAAGCCTTGTTGTTGGCGGCAGCCACCAGGTACACCAGGTTAATGAAGATATTCAATATGGTGACCTAAGCGCTGTGTTGATGCAGAATACGCCATTCTGGGGTCAATGGATACGCACTCCGGAATTAAGCATTGCCTTGCTGGATGAATGGGAGAAGAAAATTGACTCGCTGGCAAGAACTACAATGAATGAAAATGTAACTTGTCTTGCAGGCGTACCTACATGGACCATCGTACTTATTAAACGCATTCTTGAGTTTTCAGAAAAAAAATATTTAAAAGAAGTATGGCCTAACCTGGAAGTTTATATGCATGGCGGAGTATCGTTTACGCCTTACCGTGAGCAATTAGATAAATTAATTGGTGCAAAAATTAATTACCTGGAAATGTACAACGCAAGTGAAGGCTTTTTTGCAGCGCAGGATTCACCTTTGCATGATGGAATGTTGTTATATACGCAACATGGAATTTTTTATGAGTTTATGCCGGTTGAAGAATATGGAAAGCCACAGCCTCAAACTATAGGTTTAAAAGATGCTGAGCTAAA
Source organism: uncultured Chitinophagaceae bacterium (assembly GCA_964236235.1). Classification (GTDB taxonomy): domain Bacteria; phylum Bacteroidota; class Bacteroidia; order Chitinophagales; family Chitinophagaceae; genus Ginsengibacter. Next base: position 23,339 of record CAXSDW010000049.1, on the reverse strand, counting down.
TAAAAATTATGCACTTGTAATAAGCACCAATGGCGGGTTGTGGAGATATCTTATCGGAGATACAATTCAATTTACTGTTTTAAAACCATACAAAATTAAAGTTACAGGAAGGCTGAAACATTATATGAACGCCTTTGGAGAGGAAGTGATAGTTGATAATACTGATGCAGCAATTGCAATTGCTGCAAAAAAATCAGGGGCAGGTGTTAATGATTATACAGCAGCTCCGGTATATTTTAGTGAGGAAAATAACGGGGCTCATGAATGGTTAATTGAATTTGATAAGGAGCCCGAAGACTTAAATACTTTCGCAGTTGAATTAGATAATGCTTTAAAAGCTGTTAACAGTGATTATGAAGCAAAGCGTTATAAAGATATCGCTTTACGTATGCCAATAATTCATTCAATAAAAAAGGGAACATTCACAGAATGGCTGAGAAGCAAAGGTAAGCTTGGCGGCCAGCATAAAGTGCCAAGGTTAAGTAATGACAGAATACTACTTGAGGAAATAAATAAATTATATTTGTCTAAATGACCAGGAAAGAAGAAACAAATCAATGATAAGACAGGTAGCAGCCCAGCATCTTTAAGGACATTACATTGTATTTCTGTTTGGTTCACAGGCCAATTTCTCTGAATTAAAAGAGCAGATATTAATGTAGGATTGAAGCAGAAAGGCCGCTGTTAAATCTTGAGGAAAGTCTTACCTGGTATGCTTTAGAAGATCTTCCTACACTTTAAAATCCTATGTAAAGTATCTGGCATGGCAGTAGAAACGGAAAATATATCAATACAGGAACAGTTTGAGGAACTGCTTGCAGCAGGCGATGAGCAAGCAATGCAGGAGTTTCTTGATGAACAAAACATTAGTGATGTTGCTGAACTTATTTATGATAATGAAGATTATGAAAGCTATATTATCACGCATCTTTCCATCCATAGAGCATCTTCATTATTTAAAATATTAGAACATACTACACAAAAAAGTATTATAAGTGAGCTTGCTCCATCTAAATCGGCTGAGCTTCTTAACGAATTACCGCCCGATGACAGAACTTCTTTTCTGGAAGATCTTCCCAACGCAGTTGTAAGAGAATTAATAAAAGCTTTACATCCGGAAGAAAGAAAAAAAACGCTCTCTTTGTTAGGCTATCCTGAAGATAGTGTAGGCAGGTTGATGACTCCGGATTATGTTTATGTGTATGAAAATAATACCGTTTCAGAAGTTATAGAAACCATAAGAAGGGTAGGAAAGAACAGCGAAACAATAGATGTGATATATGTTATAAACCATAAAGGTGAATTGCTTGATGATATCAGGATAAGAGAATTTATACTGGCAAAGCCTCAAAATAAAGTTTCTGAGCTTATGGATGAAAGGGTAATATCATTAAAGGTTTACGACGACCAGGAAGTGGCTAACGAAGTATTTAAAATGAACAACCGTGTGGCATTGCCCGTTACTGACGATAATAATATTTTATTAGGTATTGTAACTATTGATGATGTGCTGTGGATAGCTAACGAAGCTTTTAGTGAGGATATTCAAAGAATCGGCGGTACAGAAGCGCTAGACGAACCTTACCTGGATATGCCCATTTTAAAATTGTTCAAAAAAAGAATAACATGGCTTATAGTATTATTTATTGGTGAAATGCTTACTGCAACGGCTATGGGTTATTTTCAGGATGAAATTGCAAAAGCAGTGGTGCTGGCGCTTTTTGTACCACTTATTATTTCAAGCGGAGGCAACAGCGGTTCGCAGGCTTCAACACTCATTATACAGGCAATGGCAGTGGGTGAAATCAGTATTATTGATTGGTGGCGTGTAATACGGCGTGAAATTATTTCAGGCATTTTACTTGGTACTGTATTAGGCTTCGTTGGATTTTTCAGGGTGTTAATTTGGGCAAAAATATTTCCGCATCTTTATGGCCAGTATTATTTATATATTGCTTTTACAGTGGGCTTTTCATTATTAGGTGTGGTTTTATGGGGCACAATAAGCGGCTCAATGCTTCCGGTAATTTTGAAAAGATTAGGTGCAGACCCTGCTGTAAGCTCTGCGCCATTTGTTGCTACGTTGGTAGATGTAACAGGCTTGGTAATTTATTTTTCTGTAGCCTACATTTTTCTTCGTGGTCTTCTTTTATAAAAGATAATTAGCATAGTATGTTTGCCCAGCTGAAAATAAAATGATATGTGCGGAATAGTAGGTTACATCGGGCCAAGAGAAGCTTACCCAATAATTATCACAGGTCTTAAACGCCAGGAATATCGCGGCTACGATAGTACAGGCGTGGCTTTGATAAATCACAGCCTAAAAGTATTTAAGAAAAAAGGTAAGGTTGCAGAGCTTGAACAATCTCTCTTGGGTAAAGATATGAGCGCACATATTGGTATGGGACATACACGTTGGGCAACCCATGGTGAGCCAAGCGACCGTAATGCTCATCCGCATCAGAGTGCATCAGGCAAACTGGCCATGATACATAATGGAATCATCGAAAATTATAATCAGCTTAAAAAAGAACTGCTCAGCAAAAATTACACGTTCAACAGTGATACTGATACAGAAGTGCTGCTGAATTTTATTGAAGAAATAAAAAAGAATAATCAATGCAGCCTTGAAGAAGCTTTACGTATTGCACTAAAAAGAGTTTCAGGAGCGTACGTGATTTTATTGTTAGATGAAGATAACCCGGATACAATAATTGCTGCAAGAAAAGGTAGTCCATTAGTAATTGGCATTGGCAAAGGAGAACATTTTCTCGGTTCAGATGCCACGCCAATGCTGGAGTATACAAAAGAAGTTGTGTATGTAAATGATTATGAAATTGCCATTATAAAAGCAGATAAACTTATATTAAAAAATCTCGGAAATGAAAGGCAAACGCCTTACATCACTAAGCTTGATATGGAACTTGCCGCAATTGAAAAAGGTGGTTACGATCATTTCATGTTAAAAGAAATTTTTGAACAGCCACAAACAATTTATGATTGTTTACGCGGAAGATTAGATGCAACTGCCGGAACCATTACTATGAGCGGTGTTCAGGATTATATTGAAGAATTAAAAAATGCTAACAGGTTTATTATAATAGCCTGCGGTACAAGTTGGCATGCTGGTTTATTGGCTGAATATATTATCGAAGAACTTTGTCGCATTCCTGTTGAGGTTGAATATGCTTCTGAATTCCGCTACCGTAATCCGGTTGTAAATAAAGGTGATGTTATTATTGCTATATCTCAAAGCGGCGAAACCGCTGATACTTTAGTGGCTATTGAAAAAGCTAAAGAACATGGCGCAATCATTTTCGGCATTGTAAATGTTGTCGGCTCATCAATTGCCCGTGCTTCACATGCCGGCGCTTATACACATGCAGGCCCTGAAATTGGTGTAGCATCAACAAAAGCATTTACTGCGCAACTTGCAGTATTAACTATGATGGCTTTAAAGATTGCTAAAGAAAAAGAAACTGTTTCAGTCGAAAGATATTCAAAACTATTATTTGAATTGGAAGATATTCCTGAAAAAGTTGAAGCACTTTTAAAGAATGCAGATGAACTAAAGATCATCGCAGAAAAATATAAAACATGCAAAGATGCATTGTACCTTGGCCGCGGCTATAATTTCCCAGTGGCTTTGGAAGGCGCTTTAAAGCTTAAAGAAATTTCTTACATACACGCCGAAGGTTATCCTGCTGCTGAGATGAAACATGGGCCTATAGCGCTTGTTGATGAAAATCTTCCTGTAATTTTTGTGGCAACAAAAGATGAATACCATAATAAAATTGTAAGTAACATACAGGAAATAAAAGCAAGAAAAGGTAAAGTGATAGCGATTATAACTGAAGGTGATGAAACAATACCCGTAATGGCAGATGATTTTTTTATAGTTCCGCCTGCAGATGAAATTGTAGCGCCAATATTAAGCACAATTCCGTTGCAGCTTTTATCTTACTACATTGGCGTTGCAAAAGGCTGCGATGTAGATAAGCCCCGCAATCTTGCTAAATCAGTTACGGTGGAATAGATAAACAATTGAGAATGGTATAATGGAGAATAGAGAATTTGGAGATTGCAATTAAAAAACACTTGCTTCATTCTCAATTCTACATTGTAAAATTCTCAATTAACTTCAATTTCAATTTTTAAGAATGAATATTATTACCAGGCATCCTGTAAAAAATCTTGGCTATGGATTTATAAATGATAAATATTTACCTGAAGGGAAAGATGAATATTATCTGCGTAATAAGCAAAATAAAAACGGAATTGTTTACAGGGAACTAAGCGGCTCAGAAAAAAAGATATTGATAAGAAATGGTAACAGCTCTGATGACTGGAATAAAATTTTTGTTTCAGATGTATTTGATCCGGCTCTTGTAAAGAATTGTAAATTTTTTGGGCTGATAAAAATTGGCAAACTTGAACAATTTTACCTTGAATTTAATAACCTGAGAATGCCTGTAGGCTTGTATAACAGCACAATAATCAGTTGCGATCTTGGTGATAATGTTTGTATTGATAATGCCGCTTATCTAAGCCATTATATCATTGGTAACGAAGTAATGATTGCTAACGTGAATGAGCTTGCTGCCACAGATTATGCAAAGTTTGGAAATGGAATTTTGAAAGATGGAGAATCAGAAAAAACAAGAATTTGGATGGAGCTGCGAAATGAAAACGGCGGACGAAGTGTGATTCCTTTTGAGCACATGCTGCCGGGTGATGCATATTTATGGAGCAAATACAGGGACGATGAAGCTCTCTTAAAAAAATTTGTTGAGCTTACTGAAAAACAATTTGATAAACGCCGTGGCTATTATGGAACTATTGGCGACAGAACTGTAATTAAGAATTGTAAGATCATAAAAGATGTTCGCATTGGCACAGATGCTTATCTTAAAGGCGCAAATAAATTAAAGAATCTAACCATCAACAGCGATGAAAAAAGAACTTCTCAAATTGGTGAAGGTTGCGAATTAGTGAATGGGATTGTTGGCTACGGCTGCAGAATTTTTTATGGTGTAAAAGCCGTACGCTTTGTAATGGCATCGCATTCGCAATTAAAATATGGCGCAAGACTTATCAATTCATATCTTGGCAACAACTCAACTATTTCCTGCTGCGAAGTTTTGAATTCTCTCATCTTTCCGGGGCATGAACAACACCATAATAATTCTTTTTTATGTGCCTCACTGGTAATGGGACAAAGTAATATTGCCGCAGGCGCAACCATTGGCAGCAATCATAACAGTCGCAGTGCTGATGGTGAACTCATTGCAGGACGTGGCTTTTGGCCTGCGCTATGTGTAAGCTTAAAGCACAATTCAAAGTTTGCATCGTTCAGTATTTTATCTAAAGGCGATTTTCCTGCTGAATTAAATATACCTATACCGTTTAGTTTGATAAGCAATGATGTTGCAAAAGATCAACTGGTAATAATGCCAGGTTATTGGTTCATGTATAATATGTATGCACTTTCAAGAAACACATGGAAGTATAATGATCGCGATAAACGAACAGAAAAAATTCAAACAATAGAATATGATTACCTGGCGCCTGATACAATAAATGAATTGTTTACATCTTTAAATTTATTATCAGCGCTTTCACCAGATGAAAATGGAAATTATTTTGCAGAAGGTTTTGAAAATAGTAATCGTAAAATTTTAATCACAAAATTACCTGAAGCTTTAGCGTTGTTTAAAGATATGATTATATATTATGGAACAACGCAAATGTTATTACACATAAAAAAAAATAATTTCACTTCGGTTACTCAGATAAAAAAAAGTTTATCTGCTAAAATACAAAGAACTGAATGGCTGAATATTGGTGGCCAGTTAATGACAATAACGGATGTTGAAAATTTAAAAAATGAAATAAAATCTAATAAGATCGCCAGCTGGCAGGAACTTCATGATATGTACAAAAAAATTGGCAGTAATTATGAGGCTGATAAATTAAGCCACGCCTATACTTCATTAATGGAAATTTTAAACATCACCACTAAACAATTTACGGTGGATGTATTTAGATCATTATTAGATAAATGCGTAGCTACGCAGGATTGGATGTGTAAAGGTATTTATGAATCAAGGGAAAAAGATTATACGAATGCTTTCAGGAAAATGGTTTATGATACAAAAAGCGAAATGGATAAGGTAACCGGCAAGCTTGAAGATAACAGCTTTATTCAACAGCAGCTTGCTGATCTTGATGCATTTAAAAAAGAAGTGAATGATTTAATGCGCAAACTAAAAGCATAAACATCGCATTATATTTCAGATTACGTGCCTGCGTTAAATTTTTATTAAATAAGAATTGATTCTAATACTATAACATCCGCACTTCTCTTAAACGTTTACATTTGTTTTTACATCATATAAAGTAATTTAAAGTAATTTCAAATATGAAACTTTTAAACGCCTGTTTAACTTTTATTTTTATTCTTATATTTCAAAACGTTCTTTGTGCCCAGTCATTTATAACAAGAGATATCAAATCGTTTGGCGCTAAAGGTGATGGCAAAACAAATGATCATGATGCATTTGAAAAAGCGGCTTCCTTTTTTAATAATCGTGGCGGCAACGGAAAACTTGTTATAGCCAAAGGAAAATATATTGTAGGTAAACAAACATTTACAGGAGGCCAGCCCGGCAAGCCTGCTTATGATGGAGAAGATGTTTTACATTTTACAAGAATAAAAAATTTTACCATACAGGGTACTTCTGGTGCTACACTTAAATACAGGGATAGCCTGCGTTTCGGGGCTTTTGATCCGTCTACAGGGTTGCCTTATGAGCATGGAAATAATTTATTTGTAAAATTTAATTACATAGCAATTGCAGGCAATTGTATCTTACTTGATAACTGCAGCAATGTTACTGTTACTAATTTGGTTTTAGATGGTAATAATCAACACCTCGTTTTGGGTGGTGTTTATGGCGATGTTGGCAGGCAGGTTCCTCACAATGGAATCTTTATTAAAAACAGTAACAGTATTGCCATTAATAATGTTGATGTAAGCAATTTCGGCCTTGATGGTATTACTGTTTCAAATAAAGCAAGCAAGCAAACAGACAGCATTTCGATAGTAAACAGTTCTTTTCAATACAATGCGAGGCAAGGTTTATCATGGGTTGGCGGCAATAATTTGTATGTAAAAAACAGCAAATTTAATAATACAGGCAAAGGTGCTTTTTCTTCTGCGCCAGCAGCTGGTGTTGATATAGAAGCAGAAGTTGGACCGGTGAGAAACGGTGTATTTGAAGGTTGTGAATTTATTAATAATGCCGGTCTTGGTGTTGGTGCAGATTCCGGCGATAGCGGAGATTGCATTTTTACCAATTGTACTTTTTGGGGAACAACCTCATGGGCTTTATTTATAACCAAGCCAGGTTTTACATTTAAAAATTGCAACATCTACGGCTCGTTTGCCAATGGTTATAATTCGCCTGATGAAAAAAATGCTACCACATTTTCAGGCTGCACATTTGAAGATAAACCCTACAATGGAAAAGAGCCTTACGGTAAATTCCTGATTGAAAGTAACAACAGGAAAAGAGTAACTTTTACTGATTGCAAGTTTATTGCAAACAAAAAAAAGTTATGCTGGATATCAATGCCTGCATCTGCAACGCCCGAGGAAAAATATCAGTTCAATAACTGTTCTTTTGTAGTTAATAATGCATCCTATTCTCATGGAGATTTTGTTGCCGTTGTAAAAGGTATTGCTTTTAAAAATTGCACGTTTGATTTTAAAAACCCGGAGGCAAAAGGTAAAGGCTATTTACTTTCAGGTTATTCTGAAAAGTATAATGCTGACCTTGGTGGAAATAAAATTATTTATTCAGGTGTTAAATAAATTAGCTAAAACCCAGTTCAGGCTTGGTTATTTTATAAAATATTCTACTGCAAGTGCATAACCTTTTAAGCCCAGCCCTGTAATTGAGCCTTTACATTTTGCAGAAATATGATTTATCATTCTGAAATCTTCACGTGCATTTAAATTAGAAATATGTACTTCAACTACATGCGTTTTTATGGCAGCAACTGCATCACCAATGGCCACTGATGTATGTGTGTAGCCGCCTGCATTTAAAATGATGCCATCCATTTTTTCGCCTGCCCTTTGTATCTCTGTAACAAGCTCTCCTTCTATATTGCTTTGATAATAATCAAAATCAATTGTTGCATATTTACGCCTTAATTTTTCAAAGAAATGTTCAAAACTTTCACTGCCGTAAATATCCGTTTCCCTGGTGCCAATCAGGTTTAAATTAGGTCCGTTTATTATAGAAATTTTCATAAGTTATGCTGTTTTTTAGATAAAAAATTTTATGCAGTTAATGATTTTGCTACAAATATAAATGTGAAGCTGATGCCCGAAAATATAAAAGAAAAATCAAAGATTATTTAGCGGCTGCGTTCTTTATAGAATTACGCCAGGATTTATAAAAGATAGCAAGATAATATGGGAAATCTTAAAAGGAACTTTCGCATAATTATATTATCAAATCTTATTATAAATTTAATTATTGCTGAAAATTGTGAAATTAAAAGTACTTCCTTCACCTGGTGCAGAATCTACCCATATTTTTCCTTTATGTAATTCCACTATCTTTTTACAGTGCGATAATCCGATGCCTGAGCCTTCATAATCGCTCCTGGTATGCAGCCGCTGAAAAATAATAAATATCTTTTCATAGTATTTTGAGTCAATACCAATACCATTATCTTTAAAGGCAAATTGCCAGAAACCTTCAATTTTTTTAACTGATATTTTTATTTCAGGTGACGTTCCTTTTTTTCTAAACTTCATACCATTTGTTATCAGGTTTTGAAAAAGCTGTTTCAACTCTGTCTGGTATCCGCTGATAACCGGTAATGGAGTATGCTCTATACTTGCGTTTGCTTCACTTATTGCAATGCCAAGATCTGCAAGAACTTCATTAAGGGTTTTATTACAATCAATTTCTTCCAGTTCTTTTTTATTTCCTATTCTGGAATAATCAAGAAGATTTTTTATCAGCACTTTCATTCTTTCTGACGCATCAGAAATGAACGTAAAATATTTGTCTGCTTTTTCATCAAACTTGCCCTGGTACTGCTTTTGCAGCAATGCTACAAAACTGGAAGTAGTACGCAAAGGTTCCTGCAAATCATGTGAAGCGATGTAAGCAAATTGTTCCAGTTCTATATTTTTCTTTTCCAGATCTGCATTGAACTGTTCTGCCATCTGTCGTGCTTTTTTTTCTTCCTGCGCAGATTGAACCAATTGCAGCGTTTGTTCATGTACTTGTTTCTGAAGTTCTTCTTTTTGACTTTCAACAGCATTTATACGCCATTTGAAAAATGCAAGCACAGTAGCGAAAAGAGTTAGGCATACCAGCACTCTAAACCACCACGTTAACCAAAAAGGAGGAGTAATAATAAGCTGAATGCTGGTTACATACGATGACCACTCACCTTTATCATTTAATCCTCTTACTTTAAAAACATACTTACCAGGGTCGAGATTTGTGTAGGTAGCAGTATGATTTGTGCCTGCTTCGTTCCAGGTTTTATCAAAGCCTGCGAGCATGTACTGGTATAATTTTTTTGACCGGCCTGTATAATTTAAAGATGCAAACGCAAAAGAAATAACAGATTGCTGATAGGACAAAGTTATTTTTTTAGTTAAAGAAATATCTTTTTTTAGCGGCGAAGGATCACTGGAATCTTTAGCAATTGAAACTTTTTTATTAAACAAAAAAAAGTCTGTTAATAACAAGGGTGGCTCAAAAAAATTATCTTTTATACTATCGGGTGAAAATTCATTAAATCCGTTGATACCTCCAAAGTACATTTTACCGGAAGTGATTTTACAAAAAGCTCTCATTTTAAATTCATACGACTGCAGTCCATCTTCAATACTAAAATTTTTGAACTTATTAGTATGGAGGTTAAAATATGATAAACCTTTGCTGGTACTAAGCCACAGATCACCTTTTGCATCTTCCAGCAATCCGAATATCGTATTAGAAGGGAGGCCATTTTCAGTTGTATATATTGTGAACTTATGCTTTTTAACATCGTAAAAATCCAAACCCATCCTGGTATTTATCCAAAAATTGCCATTATGTGTCGGATATATATAATTTACCAGGTCATTACTTAAGCTGTTCCTGTTATCGTCATGTTTAAGGCTGGTAAATGTTTTATTTTTCTTATTAAATATTTGTACGCCACCGCCACCTGTACCAATCCATAAATTTCCTACTGTATCTTCACTAATTGTATATATTATCTTTGTACTGCTGTTGCCAGTGCCGTCATCAAAGCGTGTAAATGAATGAGTACCGGGGTTGTATAAATTTAAGCCGCCAAAGAAAGTGCCTACCCAAATATCTTTGTCGTGGTCTTCAAAAATAACCCATGCATTATCAGCGCTAAGGCTGGAAGGATTTAAGGGATTGTTTTTGAAATGTATGTATGTATTTTTTTCAGGATTGTAAACAGTTATACCATCGCCCCAGGTGCCAATCCAGATATTTCCTTTACTATCTTCACATGTGCTCAAAACATAGTTTCCACAAATAGATCTGGCATTTCCTTCTTTATGGATGAGATGTGTAAAATTTTTTGTGACAGGATCAAAAATGTTTAAGCCTCCGCCATCGGTACCAATTAATATTTTACCCTTTTTACTTTCTGCCATGCACAACACATTATTATTAGTGAGACTTTGAGCGGATGAAGTATGCTTGTAATGCGCAAACTTGTTAGCATCTTTACTAAAAATATTAAGGCCGCCGGTAAAAGCGCCAACCCACATTGTGCCATAAATATCCTTATATATTGAATAAATAGAATTGTTGCTCAGGCTTTCATTATCTATTTCATCATATAAAAAACTTTCAAATTTATTGGTTACAGGATTATAAATAGCAAGCCCGCCGTTTTCTGTTCCTATCCAGATATTACCATAATCATCTTCACAAATTGTACGCACCCCATTAACAGAAATGCTGTTATTATTGCGGAGATCATGCATGAAACGATGAAATTGTCCTGAGTTTTTATCAAAAAGATTAAAGCCGCCACCAAGAGTTCCAATCCAAAGCCTCCGTTTACTATCTTCAAAAATTGCTGAAACGTTATCATTGCTAAGCGATGTGCTATCTTTAGCGTTATATCTAAAGTGAGTAAACGTTTTTGTTTTGCTGTTAAATAAATTAAGACCGCCTGCAAAAGTTCCTACCCAAATATTATGTTCTTTATCTTCAAAAATATAACGGGCATCACCATCGCTGAGGCTTGAAGTGTCTTTTATATTATGTGTATAATGCGTGAATTTATTTTTATCGGGCTCAAAATAATTTAAGCCACCGTTTTCTGCACCAATCCAAAAATTGCCTTTATCATCCTGTATTAAACCATTCACAAAATCACTTGAAAGACTGTTTGTATTATTTGGGATGTTTTTATACCGGGTAAACTTGTTTGTTACTTTATTAAATTTATTCAGTCCGCCTCCTGATGTAGCTATCCAGATATCGCCATTAGCATCTTCTATCATGGCTGAAATAGAATTTTCACTTAAACTGTTGCTGTCTTTAAGATCATTTTTATAAACAGTAAACTTATATCCATCGTATTTATCGAGCCCATCACCAGTACCAAACCACATAAACCCTTGCCGGTCCTGTAAAGTGCACAATACCTGATTATGGGATAACCCTGAATTAATATCCAGGTGTTCAAATTCTATATTTTTGCTTTGGCAGTTGGCATAGCAGTAAATAACCTGAAAAAAAAACAGAAGTTTATAGCGAATGATTTTCATAGGAATCGTTTTCAGGCACGAATCATTATTACTTTTAATAGTAAAATTATAAGCATGCATCAAAATATTAATTATCTTATTGTTTAAACGCATTATTAATTACATTTTCTGTTTCTGATTTATGATTGTAAGAAATAGTGAAATAAAATGTGCTTCCTTTGCCCGGAGTTGATTTAAACCAGATTTTTCCTTTATGCAATTCAACAATTTTTTTACAGTGAGATAATCCTATTCCTGAGCCTTTGTATTGTGTTCTGTTGTGCAGCCGCTGAAAGATTATAAATATTTTTTCACTGAACTTTTCATCTATTCCAATACCATTATCTTTTATTGCAAACTCCCAGTAATCATGCATCTTTTTTACAGTAATTCTTATTTTTGGATCAATATCTTTCATTCTAAACTTAATCGCATTCATAATCAGGTTTTGAAATAACTGCTTAATCTCTGTGGGAAAGCCGCTGATAACAGGCAACGGTTCATAAGTAATTTCAGTGTTTGTTTCACTAATTGCAACATTAAGGTCTTCAATAATTTCACTAAGCATTACATCACACTCTATTTTTTTTAATTCTTTTTTATTGCCAATGTGTGAATAATCAAGCAGATCTTTTATAAGAATTTTCATTCTGTCAGATGCCTGGATAATATAATTAATATAGCTGTCTGCCTTATCATCAAGCCTGCCATAATATTGTTGCTGCAGCAAGCTTACAAAGCTGGAAGTGGTACGCAGCGGCTCCTGCAGATCATGAGATGCTACAAAGGCAAATTGCTCAAGCTCACGGTTTTTAATTTCTAATTCTTTGTTCTTTGTTTCAAGAATTGCTTCTGATTGCCTAAGCAATTGTTCATCTGATTTTCTTTCAGTTATATCGCGGCTAATTCCAATCAGCCCGATAATATCGCCGTTGCTGTTTTTCAGCGGCACTTTGGTGGTAAGGCCCCACCGTAACTCCCCGGTATTCTTATCAACAAGGCTTTCTTCAAGATTTACAATTGGTTTGCCTGATTTCATAAGTTCCTGTTCTGCAGTAAAAAATTGCTTTGCTATTTTCTCAGGAAAGAAATCATAATCTGTTTTACCAACTAAATCCTGTTGAGCGGTAAACCCGGCGTTGTTAGCTACCGGCATGTTACATAATAAAAATCTGCTATCAGCATCTTTCAAATAAATCTGATCAGGCATGTTTTCTATCATCAGCCGGAACAATTCTTTCTCTGCAGTTATTCTTGCCTCTGCCAGTTTTCTATCTGTAATGTCCTGCACAATGCCAAAGGTTTTTTCAACTTCTCCATATTTACCCAGCACTACTTTTGTTTCTACGCAAATGCTTTTTGTTACTCCTGCTGATGTAATAATTTTACATTCATAAGGCACCGGGGCCATATAAAGATTTTTGCTGCTTATATCCGTTACATAGTTTTTATCAGCAGGCTGAATAAAGCTTGTCAAACTTTGATAACTGAAATCAAATGAAAGCGGGTCAATATCAAAAATGTTAAACATCTCATCAGAAATGGTTACTTTATCTGTTTTAATATTTCTTTCCCAGCTTCCAATGTGAGCAATATGCTGTGCATCATTAAATTTTTCGTCGCTTAATTTAATACTGTCACGCATCGCAATAAGCGCCATCCCTAAAGTGTCTTCCTGGCTTAAAGGCTCAAAATAAGTGTGAAAATTTCTGTTGCCTATTTCTGTTGCAAAAGTTGCAGTAGCTCGTAATCTTTTAGAAAGGTTGTTTACTGAAGTAATCATTTCCCCAATTTCATCCTTTACAGAATTTTGATTAATAACCGCGATAACACCTTTACCAAGATCATTAACAATGTGCTTTATTTTATGTATGGGCTTAATAATAATATGTGTCATGTAATAGCAAAGAAATAGCGCAATAAAAATTATCGCAACGCCAAGTACAGAAATTAATATCCGGAGGTTTTTAGAAGAATCTGCTAACGCCTGGTTCTTTTCGTTTATCATGTCCTCTGCAAACGAAACAAGCACATCAAGGGAACTGATTAATTTTAAAGTACGCGGGAGCAATGCGGTTTTCAAACTTCTTTCTGCTTCAGCTTTTTTTACAGGGTCGTCATAATCTTCATCTTTTTGCAATAACAACATTATACCCTTTTCAGTAATAACAAGTTGGTCGAAGCCAGCATAAATCCTACTTAAGCTGTCTGTCATTTGTTTATCATTAATCTTTAAAAAAAGCAAATTCATTTTCGATTTTAGATTAGGATACTCCGAATCCTGAAGTGCTTTTAACGCATCTTTATCTTTCTGATCTGATCTTAGAAATACCCAATTGGTAGTAAATATTTTTGATTGAACTACCAAATCTTCCAGGTTTCCGGTGTTTTGCAAGGCAGGATCTATCACATTAGAAATACTTTCAGATAATTTTTTGTTATTATTTATAGTAACAATAGAAGCTACCGCATTAACTATAAATAACAATACGAGTGAAAAAAAGCTCCAGTAAATTTTATTTTTTATAGAAAGATGCATCTGCAGCGTTATAGGATTTTTATATTGTAGCGCATTTATAAAAATGAACACTTAATTAAACGGGTGATTACATTGAAAGAATAATTCATCTGTATTAAAAAACCTGGTTTATTATTTAATAACTTTTAAGAGATATGGCTTAAACGTTTACAATTTATTATGCTCATTACAGCGCTGTTAATTAATATCTTTTTTGGTTAATATATTATTTGCATAATTATTTACATTATTACTTCTTTACAAAAGAAGCCGGAAACTCGGGAATTTATTAGCTCATTCAACATTTGCTGCCTGTAATAAATTCACGCTACGTATAAACACTAATTAACGATTTAAGAACCCGTTTTAGTATTATTTCAAAATTTTAAAAATTAATGAGCAGTAAGCTTGTAGTATTTACCCGTTGAGTAGAAAAATTTAACAGCCTTCTATATAATGAAATCTTTTGTAGAATAATATCCCAAATGCATAAACTACACTTTTATCTATTTTTCTGGATAGGTTATTGTGAAACAAATAAAAAAATCAATTGGAAAACAAACATAAAATACTGATAGTTGATGACGATCTTGATATTTTAACTTCGATGACTATCTTATTAAGAAAAAGCGGCTACCAGGTGGAAGGAACTTTAAACGGGGAAGAAACGTTTGTAAGAACGGAAAGATTTAAACCTGATTTGATAATTATGGATGTTTATTTATCAGATACCAATGGTAAAGATATTTGCAGAAAACTAAAAAATATTAAAGAAACCAAATCAATTCCCGTGATCCTGATTTCTGCGAATGAAATATTAGAAAACGCAATTAAAGAATGTGGGGCAAACGGATTTATTAATAAACCTTTTGAGATCCCATATTTGTTATGCGAGGTTGAAGATTATCTGCAAAAAAATAATTGAGTTTGTATTCACGTTTTTACCAATCTTTCTTAGGTTGGTCAGGTGCTGAGGTTTTCACCTTGCGTAATTTTTCCTGAAGATTCTTCTCATGTTCAGCTAATGCTTTTAATTTTTCCTCTGCATCGCTTTTAGTAATTTTTGAAGGCTGTGGTTTAGGCTCTTCCTTTTTATCCTGATCTTTATTCTTGTTTTTTTTCTTGTCTTGCTGTTTTTGCTGTTGCTTTTGTTGCATCAAAGCTCTTTCAAGATTTTGCCTTGCTTCTTCATCACTTGGCGCAAGTTTTAATGCATTTTTGTAAGCTGCAATACATTCTGTTATATTATTTTGCTTTTGAAAAGAAACACCTTTATTATAAAATATTTTTTCTTTTAAGTTTTTATCAGCAGTTGAGTTTATAACCTTGTCATATTGTTTTACTGCTTCGTCAGGCTTATCAGATTTATATAATGCATTGCCTAAATTGTAAGATGCTGTATTATTACCAGGATCATTTTGCAGGGCTTTTTGATAAGAGGTTGCTGCCTGGTCAAACTGGTTTTTTTTATAAGCTTCATTTCCGGTAATTATTTGTTTGTTTGTATTTTGGGCGATAGAAGCATTACTTAACAATAACATTATAAGCGCTGCAGCCGCCGGTTTAACAGCATTTTTAAGTATGGTATTTCTTCCTTCGGGAATAAAAGTTTCAATAACCAATAAGAATAACGCAGCTGCTAAAAAGTACCAAAAATAATTTTTATAATTAGGGAAAGCCTTTTCTGATACAGTGGTTTGCCCCAGTCCGGATAATTTTCTTTGTATATTATCAGCCACTTCATCTGTAGTTGTAAAAAGCTGGTATAACCCGTTTCCGTTTTGAGCAATGGTTTTTAATTCAGCTTCATTAAGCCTGGTAATAACATCATTCCCATTTTCGTCTTTTTTGTATTCATTTGTTTCTTTATCTCTTATCAGCGCACCTTGCGGAGAGCCAATGCCGATTGTATTTATCATCACGCCATCTTCTGCAAGTTGCCTGGTTACCTTTATTGCTTCCTCATCATGATCTTCGCCATCAGTTATTAAGATGATTGAGCGGTATTTTTTTTCTTTTGTATTGAAGGCAGCGTAGCAGGTTTTTAAAGCCTGGCTTATTACTGTGCCCTGCGTAGGAATATCGTCCGGTGATACTGCAGAAAGATACATTTTGGCTGCTGAATGATCAGTTGTAATCGGCATTTGAACGTAAGCCCTTCCTGCGAATATCACAAGCCCGATCCTGTTATCATTTAGCTTATCTATTATTTTACCAACAATCTGTTTTGCACGCTCCAGCCGGTTTGGCTTTATATCATCTGCAAGCATACTGTTGCTTACATCTAATGCAATCATTACATCAATGCCTGTGCTGTTTATTTTTTGTGTGCCTTCCGGCTTTACAAGACCCGCCACAGCAAAGGCACACAAGGCAAATGCAATAACTATAAGAAAGAACTTAAAATTAAAAAGTGCAGGAGAAAAACCCTTGATCAATTGCTTTACCAGGCCCGGATCACCAATTCTTTTTTCAGCTTTTCTTTTCCACCTTAACAATAAAAAAAATAACAGCAACATGATTGGTATAGCTGCCAATGCAATTAAATATTCCGGGTTCTCAAAATGAAACATAATATCTTAGTAAGCTATTGAACTGTTATAGTTAAAAGAAAACTTCAAAAATTTAATTAAATAATATAGTCTGTCATTTTTCACCTTTAAAAAACCCTAATTGTTTTAATATACTTTTTGTGATGCTTAAGCGTAACCTTTCATCAGCGTTTTTATCAGGTGTTTTTATAAGTGTTACAAAAAAATACACATGCCTGTTTTCTTCTATCCATCCAACCACCCAGCCAATCAGGTTTTGCATTTCATCAAAACCGAGACCTGTTTTATAACTAAGTTTATACTGTGTATTATCTTCCATCAGCATTACGTTGCGTACTATTTGCTGAGCTCTCTTTTGAAACGGTAACTGATCAAAATATAATTTTTTTACTAATCCCAATTGTTCATCAGGCGAAATTTTTAAAGTATTATTTAGCCAAAAAGAATCAATAGGCCCGGAAATATTCGTGTTGCCATATTGCAAAGTATCAATCCAATGCTGCATCGTATCTCTTCCTATTCTTCTTGCCACTTCCTGGTAATATGGTACGGCAGAAACTTTAAAAGCCTGCTCCATTGTTAAATCGCGGTTCCAGTTTTCATTCCATCTTTTTATTCCATCCCAGCGAATCACCATTTTTTCGTCAACAATTCTGCCGGTTTCAAGTCCAATTAGCGAATTAACAATTTTGAATGTGGATGCCGGCAAAACCCGCTGTGTATCCAGCTTCATGTTATATACAGTTACTGATCCTGCGGCATTATTAAATAAAGAAAAGCAGCCATCAACTTTTGCTGAATCAAAATATTTCTTAAAGCTGTTATCAATCTTTGCCTTGTTTACAGAGCAGGAAGAAAGTAGTATTATATAAAAGAAGAAACTACAAAAAAGGGTAACCGGTGCAAATGTTTTTTTCATAATTAGTTTACACAGTTACTAAATAAAAGATGCTGCTTTTTTTAATTGCATATGCTCTGCTGTTGCACATAATGTATCATAAAAATCCTGACCAAATTTTCTTATAAGCGCATCTTTCAAAAAAATATATGTTGGCACTTTTAGCTTTTTACCAAGTGTACAAGCGGCTTTGCAGAGTTCTTCACGTGGCTCATAATTTACCAATTCGGTTTTGCCGTTCCTGCTTTTCTTTGTTCTGATAGGATATAAATGACAACTGATTGGTTTTTTCCAGGTGGTTTTACCATCGTTAAAAGCCTGCTCCAGCCCGCATTTAACAATACCATTTACATCAACGATTCCGTATACACATATGCTCGAATTGATAGTTGGTGTTACCCAGCCAAACTCTTGATCATACACATATTTACCTTGTCGCTCCAGTTCATTTTTTGCTTCATTACTTAGATAAGGGAACACTTTTTCATAAACGTTATCAAGTTCTTTTAACTCATTTTTTTCCAGGGGAGCTCCGGCATCACCATCCACACAGCAACCACCTTTACATTTATTTAAATCGCAAACAAATTGTTCTTCGATTACCTGATCACTAATTAAAACATTATTGATAGATATCATGGTATAAAGATAGTTGATAATGGATAATTGGGAGTTTATTGTGTGGTTGTGATTTTAATAATTACTGATTAATAATTATTTACTATCTCCATTGCAAAGTGTTGATAAGATGCTTCATATCCTGCTGAAGAAAATCATTAATAATTTTTAATGAATCTTCATTTGGTGTTGCATTAAAATACAATGCGCCTCGTAAAAAATGTTTTGTGCTGTCTGTTAAAAAAAACTGTTTAGATGTAGCAACATTTCCTGTAAGTGAGAAAAAAATACCGGTAATATTATTAGGCGTATGCATTAAGCTGTCATCAATTGAGTAGGCTTTTATATCATTTTTAAATGAAAGTTTATAAGAATCGTTTACCATATTCTCAAAAGAATTTATACCAACAGAATCTTTGTAACCTGCACCGGTCTTCACTTTATAAACAGATTTACCACCTATGGTTTTATAGCTGATAAATATTTTTCCGCTGAACATCGGGAAATCTATGTTAATCCAGTAAGGATTTTCAGACTTACTTTCAAAATAAGAAGTGTCTTGAATCACTCTTGCGTAAACAGGATATTCAAATGTATAAGGGAAGCCGGGTTGCTCAAATTTTATATATTTTTTTTCAGGAAAATCAATTTTAAAATAACCTCTTTTCTTTGAAGTATACGTTGAGTTGCAACTTAAAAAAATGAATGAAAATATCAGGCTTAAAATTGCCGCTTTGTAAAAGATAAATGTAAAACTGATTATTGCTTTAAGCATTTTAACTTGCCTGCGGTTTAATATTCATCTTTACTTTCTCGATCCTGTTTTTATTAATTTCAAGTGGTATAAAACTATATCCATCAAATTTTACTTCTTCATTTATTGCAGGAAACTCTCCCGCTATTTCCAATACTAACCCCGCAAGCGAATCACTGTCGCCTCTTACTTTATCAAACGTTTCAATAGGAAGATTTAAAATTTTACATACATCATTTATCATCGTTTTGCCTTCAAATATATAAGTGTAATCGTCTATCTTTTTGTTTATGCTCATCTCATCATCAAACTCATCCTGTATATCACCAATTATTTCTTCCATTATATCTTCAAGCGTTACAATTCCGGAAGTTCCTCCAAACTCATCTACCACCACGGCAAAGTGCATATGCTTATTTCTAAAATCCTGCAGCAGGTCTTCAATTAACTTTTGCTCATGCACATAAAATACCGGTCGCATGAGCGAATGCCAGTCAAACTCCGGAGGCTCATTAAGATATGGCAACAAATCTTTTGTATGTAAGATTCCTAATATTTCATCTAAGCTATTTTTATACACAGGCAGCCTTGAATAATGCATTTCCTCTACAATACTGATCACTTTAGAAAAAGAATTTGAATGTTCAATGCCGCTAACATCAAGCCTGGTACGCATAGTTTGCTTTACTGTTGTATTGCCAAATTTCCTAATACCTTTTAAAATCTGTTTTTCTTCAGAGCTTGCTTCATGCTCCGGCAAAAGATCAATTGCATAATCCAGTTGTGTATTATCCATGCTGGAGTTTCCCTGCGGATGAAAAGTGCTTTCAATTTTATCAGTAAGCTTCACCAGTCTTTTGCTCATCGAAAAGAAAAGGCTGTTAAATATTTCTATAATAAGTGAAGCCGTGGCAGCAAACCATATCTTATGATGAGTCGCCCACACTTTCGGCAATACTTCGCCAAACATTACCAGCATAGAAGTAACAACAACTACCTTAATTAGAAAAGCAAGTATATAATGCATCTGCAATGTATCGATCCAGTTTTCCATTAAAGTATTTGAGATTAAAATAATGCCCAGGTTTACAAAGCTGTTGGCAATAATCATTGATGCAAGAAGGGTTTTTGGTGTTTCCAGTAAAGTAACAATCCTTTTATAACCAGGCTGGCGCTTGGTTTTAAGCATATTAAGGTCTTTGTAGGTAAGAGAAAAAAAGGCAACTTCCGAACCTGCCACCAAAAAAGAAATTATAAAAAGAACAAATAAGGTGAATATAAGAATAGTGGTAGCACCAGGATTTATGAATAAAAATGTTAGGAGATTTTTATAAATACATGAGGCTGACGGGTAGTCCAAAACATTTGTTTTTAGTTAAAGATAAACCAGGTTATTATTGCTGATTTTATTGTTTTAAAAAGGTAATCTTTCACCACCTTCTTCTATCGGCGGAATGTTATGAGATTGTATTGGTTCATCGTCAACTGCCGGAGAAGTATGACTGCTATCTGTACGTTTATCCAGCATAATTAAATTATCTCCTATTACTTCTGTAGCAAATTTTTTATTATGATCCCTGTCTTCCCAGCTCCTGGTTTTTAATCTTCCCTCAATGTATACAAGGCTGCTTTTGTGTAAATATTTTTGTGCAAGTTCTGCAAGGCCTCTCCAAAGCACCACAGTATGCCATTCTGTTTGAGATACTAATTTTCCATTCCTGTCCTTATACGTTTCTGTTGTTGCAAGTGGAAACTTAGCCACGGGAATATTCCCCTCCAGAAATTGAATGTCCGGGTCTTTACCTAAATTGCCAATAAGCATTACCCTGTTTACCCCTCTCATATTTATTATTGTTCAATTATTAAATTATTTTGAAGGAAGCTTAACAAATTTAAAGATACATTTTTAATCTTTCAAATAGGCGGTTATAAATTTAGGAAAGGGCAACAAAGCCATCTCATCACCGGATACTAATTCATAACCGTCAAGGTAAAAATCAGATTCGAATTTTACTGTTATAAACTGCCCTGTAATGGTTTGATGCGTAAGTTGTTGTTTATATATTTTGGAAACAGAAGTAATAGTAAAGGCTGTTGAATTAAAGATTTTTTTAAACTGTTCTACATTTCTTAATTGCCGTATAGAAACCGGTTTCATAGTTTCTACCAAAACAAATTCATATAAATTTTGCCATATATCTTTTGTAACTCTCTTTCTTACAAAAATTTTATCGCCGCATTTAATTAATATATAGTAGAGCCATCTCTGTTTGCGGGTGATCATTTTTTCTTTTACCGGTAAACTGTTTACCATATTATTTAATAAGGCAACGCATTTTTGCTGAACGGGACAAATATCACATAAAGGCAATTTTGGCTTGCAAACAGTAGCGCCAAAGTCCATGATTGCCTGGTTATAAACTGCAGGATTTTCTTTATCCAATAATTCATTGGCAAGAGAAGAGAAAAAAAGTTTACCATCATTATTATCAATAGGAATGGCTATTCCAAAAAATCTTGACAAAACCCTGAATACATTTCCGTCCAATACAGGATACGGAAGATTATAAGCAAATGATGCAATTGCAGAAGCAGTATAATTACCAACACCTTTTAGCATTAAAATATCTTCATAATTATCAGGAAATTTTCCGCCAAGCTCCTTCGTAATATAAGTGGCTGAAGCAATAATATTTTTACACCTGCTGTAATAGCCCAGGCCTTCCCATAATTTAAATACCTGGCTTTGTGGCGCATTTGCTATATGCTGCACTGTAGGAAAAGTGGCGATAAACCTGTTATAATATTCCAGGCCTTGCTGCACACGGGTTTGCTGCAATATAATTTCGCTTATCCAGATTTTATATGGATCTTTTACATTTTTCCACGGCATCATGCGTTCATTATCCAGCATGTTCCATCTTAATAATCCGGTAGTAAAAAACACTTTATTTTTATTGTAAGCCGGTATCCGCATTTATGCAATTTCTATCGCTTATTTATTAGGAATTAGTAATTATAATAAAGATGACTAACTTTGTTTAACTTACTTCTATAACAGAAATATATGGGGTGAGAAATGATTGCTAACATAGTAAATTTTACAATGAGAAAAGCAGATTTAATTAATCTAATTGCAGAAAAAACAGGCATACCAAAAGTAGATGTATTGGTAACTCTGGAGAATATGTTTAAAGAAGTTAAAGCATCTTTGGGCCGGGGAGAAAATATATATATAAGAGGTTTTGGAAGCTTTATAGTAAAGAAACGTGCCGCAAAAATTGGCAGGAATATAAAGAAGAACGTTGCTGTAGAAATTCCTGAACATAATATACCAGCATTTAAACCTGCAAAAGAATTTGTGCAGGACATTAAAAGAATCAAAGAAAATAAATAGAACGCTATCTTTGCAGCTTGTGACTATTATATAAAAGATGTGATAATTTGAAAAGAATATTTGCTGTTTCAGGTGCAGGATTATTGTTGTTGGCTGGTTTATTTTTATTCGGAAAAACTGAAGCGCCCAAAAAAGATATTAGTCAGCCCTTACCTGCAAAAAATACATTTGATTTAACCGGCTTTATACAAAAATCAAAGCAAAACCTTCCTTCCAGCCAGCTTGTAGTTTTAAATAAACTTGAAAATAATATTTCCCGTGGAGATATAAAAAATCAATCAATAAATAGTTTACACCAGATTGCAGATTTTTGGAAAGATTCTGCCAAAGCATTTGTGCCTTATGCCTATTATACTGCTCAGGCTGCAAAATTGGATAATTCGGAAAAAAGCCTCACCTTCGCAGCCCGTTTATTTTTAGATAATATGAGGGGAGAAAGTGATGCAGCTTTAAAAAGCTGGGAAGCTGAAACGGCAATATCTTTTTTTGAAAGTGCTTTAAAGCTTGATCCTGATAATGATTCACTTAAAGTAGGCTTAGGCAGCTGTTATGTGTACGGTAAAGGAATGATTGGAGATGCGGCAGAAACAATGAAAGGCATACAGCAATTACTCGGGGTGATAAGAAAGGATTCAAACAATATGCAGGCGCAAATGGTGCTTGGCATTGGTGGGGTAATATCAAGACAATACGATAAGGGGATTGAACGCTTGCTTAAAGTTATTAAAGCTGAACCATCAAATCTTGAAGCAGTATCCTGGCTGGCTGATGCATATGCAGCTTC
>CAXSDW010000048.1:0-27335 GCA_964236235.1 uncultured Chitinophagaceae bacterium | reverse complement strand
CCCGGTATCCATTCAAAATCCAATTGCCTTTTACCTAAGTTGGCTGACACTAATTTTATATTTATCAGGTCGCCCATTCTAAATTTACGGCCTGTTCTTAATCCAACTAAAGCATAATCAGTTTCATCCAATCTGAAGTCGTCGTACTCCGACAGATCTCTTACTGATACAAGTCCTTCGCATTTATGCTGAACTGTTTCTACCCAAAAACCAAACGACGAAACGCCGCTGATAACGCCTGCAAAGTCATCGCCAACAAAATCTTTCATAAACTCAACCTGCTTGTACTTATTACCGGCTCTTTCAGCCTCCATTGCAGACCTTTCTTTCTCACTGCAATGCTTGCATTTTTCTTCCATCTTTTTATCAGCAACAATACTATTTGTAAGAATACTTTCGAGCACACGATGCACCAGCACATCAGGATATCGCCTTATCGGGGAAGTGAAATGACAGTAATGCTCAAAACCCAAACCATAGTGACCAACATTTTCTGAAGTATAAATTGCCTTGGCCATAGTACGTATGCCAAGCTGCTCTAATACATGCTGCTCGGGCTTTCCCTTTACATCCTGCAAAAGTTTATTAAAAGAAGCGGCAACAGCGGCTTCATCTTTCATGTTAAACTCGTAACCAAATTTTTTTGCAAATGCTACAAACGGTTTTAGCTTTTCATCATCAGGTGTATCATGAATGCGGTAAGGAAACGGTACCGGTTTTTTATTTATTTTTATTTTAGAAACATGCTCTGCAACGGTTCTGTTGGCAAGCAGCATAAACTCTTCAATCAGCTGGTGCGATTCTGTGCTTTCTTTAACAATCACACCTGTTGGCTTTCCATTTTCATCCAGCGTGAACTTTACTTCTGTAGAAGAAAAATTAATGGCGCCGTTTGTAAATCTTTCACTTCTTAATTTTTGCGCAAGCCCGTTAAACAATAATATCTCATCAATGTATATACCTTCTTTCGCATCAATTATTTGCTGCACTTCTTCATAAGTAAAGCGGTGGTTTGAGTGGATTAAGGTTTTACCTATCCAATACTTTTTTACTTCAGCATTGGCATTTACTGTTAAGATAACAGAGAAGGTACATTTATCTTCATCTGGTCTTAATGAGCATAATTCATTAGAGATTTTTTCCGGAAGCATTGGGTTCACCCTGTCAGGCAAATACACGCTGGTGGCTCTTTCATAAGCACTTTTATCAAGTTCGGTTTCAGGTTTTACAAAATGGCTTACGTCTGCAATATGAACACCAATCTCATACTCATTATCATTTAATTTTTTTACAGACAGCGCATCATCAAAATCTTTGGCATCAGCAGGGTCAATCGTAAAAGTTAATATATCCCTGCAATCCTTTCTTTTATTTATCTCTTCTTCAATTATTTCATCTTTAAGTTGCTCAGCTTCATTCAATACTTCTTTGGAGAATTCAAGCGGAAAGCCGCTCTCAACAAGTATCTCCTTCATAGCCATGTCGTTTACATCTTTAGCCTGTATCACAGAAACTACTTCTCCTTCAGGTTTCTTTTCCTCTTTATCCCAGCTTAGCAAACGTGCTACAACCCTGTCATTATTTTTTGCGCCATTAAGGTTTTTGGTGCTTACATAAAAGTCGGGCATCGGCTTTTGACTGTCTGGCTTAAAGAAACCAAAATTTTGGTTCACTTCAATCTCACCGATAAATTCTGTTTGCTTTCTCTCCACTATTTCCTGCACACGGCCTTCAATTCTTTTTCCCCTGGTATCATTAATTTTTACACGTACAGTATCTCCATGAAATGCCCGGTTAAAATCATTTGGCCTGATAAAAATGTCTTTTTCTGCCCCGTCAACTATCACATAGCCAATACCAGAACGGGTTACATCTAAAATTCCTTTTATCAGTTTATCGTCTTGCTTGTGGTTTTTCCTGCCGCTTCTTTTACCTTCTTTCTTGCTCATTCTTGACCGTAATATTTTAAGATTTGAATTTTTTAATTTGCAATTTACACAATCTAATATTTATTTTGAGTGAGTAAGCGGGCAGTAATATCGGATTACTTTAACTTAACATTGTATAACTGAAATAAGTAAGCATTGCATTTTCCTCATTAAAATATTGTTTAATCATGATAAATTATGATACAGTAACTGAAGCCGTTAAAGACCTTAAGGCAAGAGGTTTTATTATTGATTTTAATCTTGCTTTTGATAAATTGATTTGTTCAGAAAATAGTATTTGCTTAAATCCAAATGAGTTTGAAATTGTTGAAGTATACCGGTTTGAAGGCGAAACAAATCCATCTGACGAGGATATTGTATATGCTGTGGAATCTAAAGATGGAAGCCACAAAGGAGTTATAACAAGTGCTTTTGGTTTATATGCCGATCCTGTTTCAAATGAGCTTCTGCAAAAGTTAGCAATGCATATTCATTAATAATTTCAAAAGTTATAAAGATTGAAACAAGGTTTACTTAGATCAATCTTAAATAAAACATTTAGTTTTTTAACCCCGACGGAGCTTTTGAAGCAAGTCTGTTATTCTCATCAGGAAAAATAACCGCAGGAATAAATTTCTTAGCTTCTTCAAAATCCATAGTGGCATAAGAAATAACAATAACAATATCGCCTACCAGTCCTTTTCTTGCAGCCGGCCCGTTCAGGCAAATAACGCCGGAGCCACGTTCTCCTTTTATAATATAGGTTTCAAAACGCTCGCCATTATTCACGTTAACTACCTGCACTTTTTCATTTTCTATCAGGTTAGCAGCCTCTAAAAGATCCATATCAATCGTGATGCTTCCCTTATAATTAATATCAGACTCTGTTATTTTTACCCGGTGAATTTTCGATTTTAATAATTGAATTTGCATAACTGCAAAATTACGATAAAGCATTAACTTGTAGGTTGGCGACCAGTAAAGAGATGTTATATTTTTGAGTAAGATTTCCTGTTTTATTAATTTTTTTTAGCCAGCTTTAGTGCTGCTATCATCTTCGTTGTGTCACTCACTTGTACAGATAAGCTTATAAAATCTTTGCCACAACTTATTTTTATTCTTTGCTGTTTAATATTATCACCCTACATTTGCACTCCCAAATTCATTTGGTTAAATAAAGTTCTTTAGATATGTCTCAGAGAATCAGAATTAAGCTTCAGTCTTACGATCATAATCTTGTTGATAAATCAGCTGAAAAGATTGTAAAGACAGTACGCAGCACCGGTGCGGTGGTTACGGGTCCGATCCCTTTGCCAACTCATAAAAAAATATTTACCGTTTTGCGCTCTCCACATGTAAATAAAAAGGCACGTGAGCAATTTCAGTTGTGTACGCATAAAAGGTTATTGGATATTTATACCAGCAGTTCCAGAACTGTAGACGCATTATCTAAATTAGATTTGCCCTCCGGCGTAGATGTAGAAATTAAAGCATAACGGAGAAGCATAGTTCTTATAGCATACTGTAAACATCCATCTATATTATAAAAAGTATAGCGCTGGATATAATAAAATATAAATGAAAAGTATTATTGGAAAAAAAGTTGGCATGACCAGCATTTTTGATTCTAATGGTAAACAAACTGCTGTCACAATTATTGAAGCAGGTCCATGTGTGGTTACACAGAAAAAAACGGTGGAAACCGATGGTTACAATGCCCTTCAAATAGCATTTGGCGATAAAAAAGAAAAGCACACACTTCTCGCAGAAAAAAATCATTTCGCCAAGGCAAACACTCCCGCTAAAAAACACATAAAAGAAATACGCGATAGCGAATCAGATAAAGTGGTTGGTGACACCATTACTGTCGACATATTTGCCGAAGGCGATAAAGTTGAGGTTGTTGGTACTACCAAGGGGAAAGGTTTTCAGGGTGTGGTAAAGCGTCATGGATTTCATGGTGTGGGCGGTCAGTCTCACGGTCAGCACGACAGGTCAAGAGCGCCAGGTTCTGTGGGCGGTTCTTCTTATCCATCAAGGGTATTTAAAGGAATGCGTATGGGTGGCAGAATGGGGGGTGATAAAGTGCAAATGAAAGGCCTTAAAGTGGTTAAAATTTTTGCTGAAAAGAATTATTTATTAATAAGTGGTTCGGTTCCCGGCCATAATGGTTCCATCGTTTTAATACAGAAATAATGCAATTAGATATAATAAATATACAGGGCGAAAAAACAGGCAGAACTATTGATCTTCCGGATGAAATTTTTGGTGTTGAACCGAACGATCATGTTATCTATTTAGCGGTGAAACAATACCAGGCAGCACAGCGGCAGGGTACTCATAAAGTAAAAACAAGGGCCGAGGTTCAAGGTTCATCAAAAAAGTTACATAAGCAAAAAGGTACAGGCGGAAGCCGTAAGGGTAATCTTCGTAATCCCTTGTATAAAGGCGGTGGTACTGTGTTTGGACCAAAGCCGCATGGTTATGATATTAAGCTTAACCGTAAAGTAAAAGACCTTGCAAAGATTAGCGCACTTAGTTATAAAGCAAAGGCCAATAGTATTTTTGTAATAGAAGATATCACTTTAGATGTTCCAAAAACAAAACAGTTTGCTGGCATATTTAAAAGCGTAAATACAGGCGCAAGAAAAACATTATTTGTATTGCCTGAACATAATGATAATGTGTACAGGAGTTTTAGAAATATCCCTTCCGTATGTGGTACTTTATTGAGTGATATAAATACTTATAATATTGTGCAGGCGGGCGCTGTTGTGTTTACAGAAAGCGCAGCCAGAATTTTTGTGGAAGAAAATGCAGTTGAAGAAAATACTGAATCAGCTGAAGTATAAATAAGTTTGAATTTGAATGATCTGTGGTTTTCCGTGAGAAGATTTCCACGGACGTACGCCCCACGATACGGGGTACTGTTTAGACTGATGATTATGATAAGCATTATCAAAAAAAAAAAATTGATTTTTATGAAATTGTCTGATGTCTTGATAAAACCGGTGTTGTCAGAGAAGGTTAACAGGTTAACAGAAAAATTTAACCGTTACACTTTTATTGTTGACAGAAAAGCCAATAAGCTGGAAATTAAAAAAGCAGTTGAAGAATTTTATGGTATCCAGGTAGAAGAGGTTAATACATTAGTAATGCCTTCTAAAGCAAAATCCCGTAATACCAAGGCTGGTGTGGTTTCAGGAAGAAAGCCGGCTAAGAAAAAAGCTATTGTAACAGTAGCTGAAGGTGAGACAATAGATTTATATGGTAACGTATAAAATAGTAAAGAAGATCAATAAGAAAGGATGTTCAATCGCACATCTAAAATTGTAAATCAAAATGGCATTAAGAAAATATAAACCAGTTACTGCAGGTACACGATGGAGGATTGGCAATGCTTATGCAGAGATCACCACAAATGAACCTGAAAAAAGCCTTGTTGAAAAGGTTCATCATACCGCAGGCCGCAATGTGCAAGGCCGCAGAAGTATGCGTTATCTTGGCGGCGGCCATAAAAAAATGTACCGGATTATAGATTTTAAAAGAGATAAAAAAGATATTCCTGCTACTGTTAAAAGTATTGAATACGATCCTAACCGCAGTGCCTTTATAGCTTTGCTTCATTTTATTGACGGGGAAAAACGCTACATCATTGCCCCGCAAGGATTGCAGGTTGGTTCCACAGTAATAAGCGGAGATAGTGTAGCTCCTGATCTGGGAAATGCTTTAATGTTGAAGAATATGCCGCTTGGTACAACTGTGCATAACGTTGAAATGCAACCGGGCCAGGGCGGAAAATTAGTAAGAAGTGCAGGCGCATCTGCTCAGTTGGCAAATAAAGAAACCAAATATGCTATTCTTAAAATACCAAGTGGTGAATTAAGAAAAATATTGATCAATTGTTATGCAACAGTAGGAGTTGTAAGTAACAGTGATCATAATTTAGAAAGCATGGGTAAGGCCGGCAGAAACAGGTGGAAAGGCATAAGACCAAGAACAAGAGGTGTTGCAATGAACCCTGTAGATCATCCGATGGGTGGGGGTGAAGGTAAAGCTTCAGGTGGTCATCCGCGTAGCAGAAGTGGTAAATATGCTAAAGGTGAAATTACCCGTGCAAGAGGAAAAGGTTCTGATAAAATGATCATTCAAAGAAGGAATGGTAAAAAGTTGCCGAATAAATAATTGACAATTGACAAATGACAATTGATAATTAATAAAACAGTAAATAAAAAATATAAATGGCTCGTTCAGTAAAAAAAGGTCCTTATGTGGCTGCAAAGCTTGAGCAAAAGGTATTGCGTATAAATGATGGAAAAAATAAGAAAGGTGTTATTAAAACATGGTCACGCCGTTCTACAATTACGCCTGATTTTGTGGGTCATACTTTTGCCGTTCATAATGGAAATAAATTTATTCCTGTATATGTAACAGAATTTATGGTGGGTCATAAACTAGGAGAATTTGCACCGACAAGAAATTTTAAAGGCCATTCAAGTAAGAAAATAGCATAATAATGGAAGCAGTAGCTAAACTTAACAATTACCCTACATCGCCCCGCAAAATGAGGTTGCTGGCTGATCTTATACGTGGAATGGAAGTGGATAAAGCTTTGGGAATATTACAGTTTAATCCCAAGCATCCTGCTGTTCCATTATATAAATTATTAAAAAGTGCCATTAATAATTGGGAACAAAAAAATACTGATGCAAAGGTTGAAGATGCAGGATTGATAGTTAAAACGATTATGGTTGATGGCGGAAGGGTTATCAAACGTATGCGCCCTGCGCCTCAGGGCCGTGGTTACCGGGTAAGAAAACGCAGCAATCATGTGACTTTAATTGTTGATACTGATACAGCAAAAGCAGGTAAAGAAAAAAGAAATATTGCAAAGACAGAAATTGTTCAGGCCGCAGAGCAGCCGGTTGAAACTGCAACTTCTGAAACGAAAACAAGAACTAAACGTGCAAAGAAAGAAACTGTAACTGAATAATAAAAGTTATGAAGTGATCTGGTTGGTCATGGATTTAGCTTTCAAATAAAATAATAATACAACTAAAATAATATTACACAATTTAAAAATTGTAAAACAAAAAAATGGGTCAAAAAACAAATCCGATTGGTGCAAGATTAGGTATCATACGTGGATGGGAAAGTAACTGGTTTGCATCTCCAAAAGACTATGGTAAAAAGTTAATTGAAGATGATAAGATCAGGACTTATCTTAATGCCCGTATCAATAAAGGTGGTATTGCTAAAATAGTTATAGAACGTACTTTGAACAAATTAATTGTAACTATTCATACATCTAAACCAGGGATTATTATTGGTAAAGGCGGCGGAGAAGTTGACAGAATAAAAGAGGAACTAAAAAAGTTGACCGGTAAAGATGATGTACAAATAAATATTCTGGAAATACGTCGTCCTGAGCTGGATGCCAACATTGTTGCAGATACAATCGCTAAACAAATTGAGAATCGTATTAACTATAAAAGAGCTATAAAAATGTCTATAGCTTCTGCCTTAAGAATGGGTGCTGAAGGAATTAAAGTGAGAGTAGGCGGGCGTTTGGGCGGCGCTGAAATTGCCCGTAGTGAAGAAATAAAACAAGGCAGAACGCCTTTACATACGCTTAGAATGGATATTGATTATGCAAATGTTTTTGCACAAACAGTTTATGGTAAAATAGGTATTAAAGTGTGGATTTGTAAAGGTGAAGTTTTAGCAAAAAGAGATTTAAATCCAAATATAATAGCTGGTGGCGGAAAAGAAGGTGCAGAAGGAAGACCCGGAGACAGAGAAAGAAGACCTGATTTTGGCGACCGGAGAGGTGGCTCAGACAGGGGAGGAGACAGAAGAGGTAGTGGAGGAGGAGAAAGAAGAGGTGCTGGCGGTGGGCAGGGTGGCGGCAACCGTGGCGGAGGGAGAAGATAATTAGTCAATTATATAATTGATAACATCAAAATTGTCAAAATCAACAAATCGTCAAATTAAAATATGTTACAGCCAAAAAGATCAAAGCATAGAAAAATGCAGAAAGGCCGGATGAAAGGCGATGCGAAAAGGGGCACTGTTATTTCCTTTGGTACATTTGGATTAAAAGCATTAGAATCTGTTTGGTTAACTAACAGACAGATAGAATCTGCAAGGCAAGCTATGACAAGGCATATGAAGAGAGAAGGAAATGTGTGGATTAGAATATTTCCCGATAAACCAATTACAAAAAAGCCTGCAGAAGTAAGGATGGGTAAGGGTAAAGGAAATCCTGAATATTGGGCTGCAGTAGTACAGCCGGGAAGAATTTTGTTTGAAGCCGACGGTGTTAGTGAGCAAGTAGCTAAAGAAGCTTTTGAACTGGCAGCTCAAAAATTACCAATTGCAACAAAATTTGTTGTAAGCAGAGATTATCAGGAAGCATAATAATTAATCAATTTGATTATTTAGTAATGACAATGAATTCTTAGTTATCAAATTTTCAAATACCAAGTCGTCAAATAGAATAAGATGTCAAAGAAAATAGATTTTTTAAAAAGCATGAGGGAAATGAATGAGATAGATCTTAAAGCGAAGATCCGGGAAGATGAATTGCGGTTAAAGAAATTGCATTTTGGCCATGCCGTTTCTCCGCTTGAAAATCCTATGACTATTCGTGCTGTTAGAAAAGATTTAGCTCGTTTAAAAACCGAATTACAACAAAAACAATCTGCCGCTAATTCTAAATAATATAAAATGGTTGAAAGAAATTTAAGAAAAATAAGAGTTGGTGTAGTTTCCAGCAATAAAATGGATAAGACAATAACTGTGAAAGTGGAGCGGAAAGTGAAGCATCCTATCTATGGAAAATTCGTAAAAAAGACAACTGGCTTTCATGCCCATGATGAAAAAAATGAATGCAGCATTGGCGACGTTGTAAAAATAATGGAATCCAGGCCATTAAGTAAAACCAAGCGGTGGAGGTTAGTAGAGGTGATGGAGAAAGTTAAATAGCATTGCTGATTCAAATGCAGATGCAGTTGAACACAAATTAATAATAAATAAAAAAAGATGATTCAGCAAGAAAGCCGGTTAAATGTGGCAGACAATAGCGGAGCAAAAGAAGTTCTTTGTATCCGGGTTTTGGGAAACTCGGGACAGGATTATGCAGGTGTGGGAGATAAAATTGTTGTGACGGTAAAAGACGCTTTACCAGCCGGTGGTATTAAAAAAGGAACAGTAAGTAAGGCAGTAATTGTAAGAACAAAAAATAAACTGCGTCGCAGAGATGGCTCTTACATTCGCTTTGATGACAATGCTGTAGTGCTTTTGAATGCAGCCGACGAGCCAAGGGGAACCAGGATATTTGGACCAGTGGCCCGTGAGCTGAGGGATAAGGGTTACATGAAGATAATTTCTCTTGCCCCTGAAGTATTATAATTGTATCTTTGCGCCCCAAAAACCAGGTGTTAAGAAAGTAAATCAAGACATATTTGTCAATAATGAAAACAAGATTTAAACCAAAGTTCCACATAAAAAAAGGCGATTCGGTTGTTGTAATAACAGGCGATGATAAAGATCTGACAAAGCCAAGAAAGGTATTAGAAATTATTACCGAAAAAAACCGGGTATTGGTAGAAGGTGTAAACATTATATCAAAACATACCAAGCCTTCTGCGCAAAATACCAAAGGTGGGATTTTAAAAGTTGAAGCGGCTATTGCCATTTCAAATGTCATGATTTGGGATGCAAAATTAAAGAGCCCAACTAAAATAAAACGCACAAGGGAAAATGGAAAATTAGTAAGAACAGCAAAAAAATCAGGGGAGGTAATTAAATAATGAGTTCAGAAAAATATACTCCAAGATTAGCGGATAAATATAAAAAAGAAGTAGTGCCTGCTTTAATGAAAAAGTTTTCCTATAAAACGGTTATGCAGGCGCCAAAGTTAAAAAAGATATGTTTAAATCGTGGTGTTAACGGAGCTGTTGCAGATAAGAAATTAATTGATATTTCTATAGAAGAGCTGACCTTGATAACCGGCCAAAAAGCTGTTGCTACGATGTCTAAAAAAGATATATCTAATTTCAAATTAAGAAAGGATATGCCAATTGGTGCACGTGTAACGTTGAGAGGTGTAAACATGTACGAATTTTTAGACAGATTGGTGTCAGTTTCTTTACCAAGAGTTCGTGATTTTAAAGGAATAAGTGATAAATCATTTGACGGCAGAGGTAACTATACATTAGGCGTTACAGAACAGATTATTTTTCCGGAAGTGGACATTGATAAGGTAAATAAAATAACCGGAATGGATATAACATTTGTTACTTCAGCAACTACAAATGAAGAAGCATTTGAATTATTGAAAGAACTGGGAATGCCTTTTAAAAATATTAAAAAGTAAAAATCAATTATGGCTAAAGAATCAGTAAAAGCCAGGCAAAGAAAACGGGTAAAAATAGTAGCCAATTTTGCTGCTAAAAGAGCAGCCTTGAAAGCCGCCGGCGATTATAAAGCATTGGATCTGTTGCCTAAAAACGCATCTCCTGTACGCCTTAAAAATCGTTGCCAGTTAACCGGCCGCCCAAGAGGTTATATGAGACATTTTGGGGTTTCAAGAAATATCTTTAGAGATATGGCCTTACAGGGAAAAATTCCGGGAGTTAAAAAAGCAAGTTGGTAATTGTAAGTTGGCAATTGTCTGTAAGATCACTGAATATTGCATTATAAATTAAATAAAAGAAACTCAAATAATGGTTACTGATCCGATAGCAGATTATCTAACAAGAATAAGAAACGCACAAATGGCTAACCACAGGATTGTAGAAATACCTGCAAGCAAATTAAAGAAGCGTTTAACAGAAATTTTATATGATAAAGGTTATATTTTAAAGTATAAGTTTGAAGATGATAGCAAACAGGGAATTATCAAAATTGCATTAAAATACGATCCTGCAACAAAATTACCTGCTATTAATAGCCTGGAAAGAGTAAGCCGCCCGGGACTGCGTACATATGCAAAACCTGGTGAATTTAAACGTGTAAAAAATGGATTAGGAGTTGCTATCATCTCCACTTCAAAAGGTATAATGACCGATAAAGAAGCAAGAGTGCAAAATGTAGGTGGTGAGGTATTATGCAATATTTATTAATTAGAAATAAATTAAATAATGTCCAGAATAGGTAAAAATCCGGTTGCTGTTACTAACGGAGTAAATGTTACAGTAGGTGCTGATAACATAATTACAGTTAAAGGCCCTAAAGGCGAATTGAAGCAGGCTATTGACAGTGATATTAAAGTTGAAGTTAAAGATAATACTGTTATATTTTCCCGTCCTACTGATCAGATCCGGCATAAAGCTATGCATGGATTGTATCGCTCTCTTGTAAATAATATGGTAAAGGGAGTAACTGATGGATATTCAAAAAAAATGGAATTGGTAGGTGTAGGTTTTAAGGCAACAAACCAGGGTAATTTACTTGATCTGTCTTTGGGTTATTCTCATAATATTGTTTTTGAAATTCCTAAAGAATTGAAAGTTACCACCTCTCAGGAAAAGGGACAAAATCCAATGATAACCTTAGAGAGTATAGATAAGCAGTTGTTGGGACAGGTGGCGGCGAAGTTGCGCAGCCTGCGTAAACCAGAGCCTTATAAAGGAAAGGGTGTTAAGTTTGCAGGTGAAGTATTGCGCAGAAAAGCAGGTAAGTCTGCAGGTAAATAAACCCCTTACCTCTAAAAGGGATATTCGGGTAGTTAATAAAAATTCAGGAGGATATAAAAATGGATTCCAAAAGCAAGGCGAGGAAAAAGATAAAATATCGCATTCGTAAAAAGATTAGTGGCAATGCGACTAAGCCACGCTTAAGTGTTTTTAGGAGCAATATTGAAATATATGTTCAGCTTGTTAATGATGCCAATGGAACTACCATTGCTGCTGCCTCATCTAAGGAGAAAGATATTGCTGCGCAAAAAGTCACTAAAGTTGAAAAGAGCAAATTAGTAGGCGCTGCTGTTGCAAGAAAAGCATCTGAATTAGGAATTAAGGATGTAGTGTTTGACAGAGGAGGATACATTTACCATGGTCGCGTAAAAGCAGTAGCAGAAGGTGCCAGGGAAGGCGGCCTTCAATTTTAGATTCCCTGATTTCTAACTTTGTTTAATATGTTTTCAGTTTAATCTGAATTAAAATCTTTTAAATGTTAAATACAAATACAACAAGAGTAAAAGGCGGTGAATTGGAACTAAAGGAAAAAGTAGTTTCAATAAACCGGGTTGTTAAAACAACTAAAGGTGGCCGTGCATTCAGCTTTTCTGCTTTGGTTGTAGTTGGAGATGGAAATGGTGTAGTTGGTGAAGGTTTGGGTAAGGCTAAAGAAGTTCAGGAAGCCATACTTAAAGGCATAGATGATGCAAAAAAGAATCTTATTAAAGTACCAATAATGCATGGGACTATTCCTCATGAACAGCTATCAAGAGAAGGCGCAGCAAAAGTTTTAATAAAACCAGCAGCTCATGGTACCGGAGTAATTGCAGGAGGCAGTATGCGTGCAGTTTTGGAAAGCGCAGGCATTACAGACGTTTTAGCAAAGTCATTAGGTTCTGCTAATCCGCATAATGTGGTTAAAGCAACCATTAAAGCTTTAGCAACATTAAGAGAGCCAATAGCTGTAGCACGAACAAGGAATATTTCTTTAAAAAAAGTATTCAACGGATAAACGTTTTTTATGGTCAATAGTCAGTGGCCAATGGTGCACAGTTTATAAATGACAAATGACCAATGACTTGTTTCGATGATCACTAATAAGAAATTAATTTTACAAAAGAACAAAAATGGACCGAATAAAAGTAACTCAGGTTAAAAGTGGTATTGATCGTTCTGAGCGACAGAAACTAACATTAAAAGCATTGGGTTTAAATAAATTAAATGCTTCCCGTGAAGTAGAAGCAACGCCGCAAATTTTAGGAATGGTAAAAAAAGTCAATCACCTTATTAAAGTAGAACAGGTATTATAAGCAATAAATAATTCCTGTATTATTAATAAAGCGAGGGGTGATTCCCCGTAAAGTATAAAATCAAACACAAATGCAATTACACAATCTTAAACCAGCTATCGGTTCCACACACAAAGAAAAAAGAATTGGTCGCGGTGAAGCTTCGGGCAAGGGTGGAACCTCTACTAAAGGTAATAAAGGTGGTCAAAGCCGCACTGGTTATAAAATAAAGATGGCTCATGAAGGCGGCCAGATGCCGATCCAAAGGCGTCTTCCAAAAAGAGGGTTTAAAAATATTAACCGCAAAGAATATAAGATTTTTAACCTTGGCCAAATTGATCAGTTAATTGAAAAACATGGATTAACTGAATTCAATCCTGAAACTTTATACCTCAATAATCTTATCAGTCAGACAGACCGTGTAAAAATTTTAGGAGACGGAGAACTAAAAACGCTTATTCCTTTTAAAGTAAATGCGGTAACTGAAAAAGCGAAAAGTGCAATTGAAGCTGCCGGAGGAACTATAGAAATAGTAAAATAATTTGGCGATATTTGTAGCGTTAATAATGTAACGCATTTATCTAAATCGTTTAATTCTGTGAAAAAATTCATTAAAACCCTCAAAAATATTTGGAGTATCGAAGAGCTTCGCGGTAAGATTCTTACCACATTAATACTTATTCTTGTATACAGGCTTGGCTCTCACATTGTTCTTCCCGGTATTGATCCTAATCAGCTTAGCAGTTTAAATAACAGCACAAAAAGTGGCATGCTTGGTTTGCTTGATGCTTTTGTTGGCGGGGCTTTTTCTAAAGCATCCATTTTTGCATTGGGCATTATGCCTTATATATCTGCATCTATTTTTATGCAGTTGATGACCATTCTTGTTCCTCAAATTTCAAAGATTCAAAAAGAGGGAGATAGCGGCAGAAAAAAAATAAACCAATGGACACGTTATCTTACTGTTATTGTTACTGCTTTTCAGGCGGCAGCATATATTGGGTTTTTAAAGACTTCTAATGCTGAAGCATTATTACCTTCTTACTCAAGTTTTTTTTGGCCATCTACTGTAATCATTTTAACCGTGGGAACTTTGTTCGTAATGTGGCTCGGAGAAAAAATAACAGATAAAGGTTTAGGTAATGGAACTTCAATAATTATAATGGTTGGTATTCTTGCAAGGTTGCCTCAATCTTTTAGTAATGAATTTGCGGCAAAAGGTGCACGTGGCGGCGGCGGGCTATTAATCTTTCTTGTGGAGATTGCTATATTAATTGCGATAATTTTAGGATTGATAGTTTTAGTACAGGGAGTAAGAAAAATTCCTGTTAATTATGCAAAGCAAATTGTTGGCAACAGGCAGTTTGGTGGCGCAAGACAATTTCTGCCTTTAAAGGTGAATGCTGCAGGTGTAATGCCAATTATCTTTGCACAAGCTATAATGTTTCTTCCAACAATTTTTGCCGGATTTCAAACCACAGGAAAAGGATGGTCAAGCTATTTTACAGATCATAGTAACTTCATTTATATGATTGTTTATTCTGTGATGGTTATTGGATTTACATTTTTGTATACCGCACTTATTTTCAATCCAAAACAAATGGCCGATGATCTTAAAAGAAGCAATGGATTTATACCTGGCGTAAAACCAGGGCAACCAACGGCAGATTATATTGGAACTATAATGGATAGAATCACTTTGCCCGGCGCCGTGTTGCTGGCTATTGTAGGTATTCTTCCCGGCATAGCGCAAAGGGCAGGAGTTACCCAAGGATTTGCAACTTTTTTCGGCGGCACATCTTTACTGATTATGGTAGGAGTTGTATTAGATACATTACAACAAATTGAAACGCAGTTACTCATGCGCCAGTATGATGGCTTAATGAGCAGTGGAAGAATACAAGGCAGGCAAACAGTGGCTCCAGGTGTTACCGGAAGCTAACAGTGTTGATTTAATTTAATTTGCCCTGACGAAAAACGTTGGGGTTTTTTTATAAAAAATTACTGCTTTTAAAAAGAATATGAAATAACTTCTGCAACTTTATACATATTTTAAAAATGATGTTATACAAAACAGAGCATGAAATAGAGCTGATAAGACAAAGCTGTTTGCTGGTGGGTGATACAATTGCAGAAGTTGCAGCGCTTATAAAACCTGGTGTTACTACTTTGCAATTAAACACCACTGCAGAAGAATTTATAAGAAGTAACGACGCTGTACCTTCTTTCAAAAATTATCGCGGATTTCCTTATGCGTCATGCATTTCAGTGAATGATGCTGTGGTGCATGGTTTCCCAACAAATAATACATTGAAGGAATCTGATATTATTTCAGTTGACATCGGTGTTTATAAAAACGGCTATCATGGTGACAGTGCATATACGTTTGCAATAGGAGATATAAAAGATGAGATAAAACAATTAATGAGAATTACCAAAGAATCTTTATACAAAGGAATTGAAAAAGCTATTGCCGGAAACAGAGTGGGGGATATTGCCTTTGCAATACAGGAACACACGGAGCGCAAACATAGATATGGTGTTGTAAGAGAACTCGTGGGTCATGGCGTCGGGTTAAATTTGCACGAAGATCCGAATGTGCCTAATTATGGTAAAAGAGGCTCCGGACCTAAACTAAAAGAAAACCTTGTAATAGCGATAGAACCCATGATTAATATGGGAAAGAAAAATGTTGTTAATGACAAAGATGGATGGACAATAAGAACGCAGGATGGGAAACCTTCTGTCCACTATGAACATACTGTATGTATAAGAAAAGGTACTGCTGATATTTTATCATCTTTTACTTCAATTGAGATCGCCGAAAAAATGAATAGTGATTTGTGTTCAGATTATTATTGAATCATCTTCTCTTTCCTGTTTTTACATAATGAACAAACGCTTAATAGTTATCGGCGGCGGTGCTGCCGGATTTTTTTGCGCTATAAATGCTGCAATTGCAAATCCTTCTCTTCACATTACAATTATAGAAAAAACAGGAAAGTTGTTAAGTAAGGTGAAAGTGAGTGGCGGCGGCCGTTGCAACGTTACTCATTCGTGTAATAGTATTGCGTTGATGATTAAAAACTATCCCCGCGGTGAAAAATTTTTAAAGAGATCTTTCCATAAGTTTTTTGTAAATGATACAGTAAAATGGTTTGAAGGAAGAGGCGTAAGATTAAAAACAGAAGCTGATGGAAGAATGTTTCCACAATCAAATTCTTCACTAACTATTATTGATTGCTTATTAAAGGAAGTAAGTGATCACAAGATTCAAATTTTATTAAATAAAGAAGTAAAGCAATTATCATTTGAACATGATCAATGGATATTAAAATTTACAGAGGCTTCAATTTTATCAACTGATTTTGTTTGTGTGGCTTGCGGAGGTTATTCAAAAGCAAGCCAATTTAAATGGCTCGAAAATATCGGGCATTCAATTGAAGCGCCTGTTCCATCTTTGTTTACATTTAATGTTCCAGGCAATGCTATTAACGCTTTAATGGGAATTACCATTGAAAAAGCAGCAGTAAAAATTATTGGAACCAACTTATCTTCTCATGGTCCATTACTTATTACACACTGGGGATTTAGCGGGCCAGCCATTTTAAAGTTATCAGCTTTTGGTGCAAGGGAATTAGCGCAAAAAAATTATAATTATTCAATTTTAATAAACTGGATTCCGCCATTTAACGAAAATACCTTAAGAGAAAAATTTCAGCAATTAAGATTTGATCTTGCATCGCAAAAAATAATTAATAGAAATCCTTTTTTTCTTCCTCAAAGACTGTGGGAATATTTTTTAAAGTCGTCTGCAATTAGTGAAGACATGCGCTGGGCTGATCTTCCTGCAAAGCAGCAAAATGTTTTAATAAAAAATTTATGTGCACAGGAATTTGCAGTTAAAGGAAAAACTACTTTCAAAGAAGAATTTGTTACTGCAGGCGGAATTAGATTAAACGAAATTGATGCTGCAACAATGCAAAGTAAAATTGTTTCCAAACTGTTTTTTGCAGGAGAAATAATGGATGTAGATGGAGTAACCGGCGGCTTTAATTTTCAACATGCATGGACGAGTGGATGGATTGCAGGGAACGCTATTGGAAATTATAGTCAATTAGTTTTGTGCTTGTTCGTCTTAAGTTTATTAAATGTTTAATAATAGAATAGTATCAAAAATAAAAAATCCCATTGCTTTATGCAATGGGATCATAAATAAATAAAGGCTAATTATTTAGCTGAATTTTCCCCGTCGTTATCCATCTTCTTTTTAAGATCGGCCAAAACTCCCAGGTCTCCTAATGTTGTTTTTTCTACTTTACTTTGGATAGTCTTAACTGCTTTTTTTGTTGATTCGTGATCAGCCCGCTTTTCTTTCATCTCTGCCTCTTTTTCTTCAGCCTTAGCCTGTTCCCAGATGCGGCTATGGCTTAATATTATCTTTTTATCATTACGGTCAAATTCAATAACCATGAATTGTTCAATGTCATCAACGTTAATCATTTTATCATCTTCTTTACGCAGGTAACGGGCTGGCGCAAATCCTTCAAGACCATAAGGCAATTGCACCAAAGCACCTTTATCATCTTTACGCACAACCGTGCCCTGGTGTATACTTCCAACAGGGAAAGTACTTTCCAGAGAGTTCCATGGATCTTCTTCTATTTGCTTATGACCTAACTGAAGCTTGCGGTTATCTTTATCAATGCTCATTATAATCACATCAATTTCATTACCCACTTTTGTATATTCGTTAGGGTTATTAAAGCGCTTGAGCCAGCTCAAATCACTGATGTGAATCATACCGCCAATGCCCGGTGACAACTCAACGAAAACTCCATAAGGTGTAATATTTTTTACTAAACCTTTATGCTTGCTATGTTCAGGATATTTTGTTTCAATAGTTGTCCATGGATCCTGCGACATTTGTTTTATAGAAAGACTCATCTTGCGGTCTTCCTTGCTGAGTGTAACTACTTTCGCTTCATGCTCATCGCCAAGTTTAAAGAATTCTTTAGCATTGATGGGAGTGTTTGCCCATGTGATTTCGCTTACATGCACAAGACCTTCCACGCCGGGATATATCTCCAGAAAAGCCCCGTAATCTTCAATGTTAACTACCTTACCTTTTACTACAGCACCTTCTTTAATTGTTTCCGGTAACGTATCCCACGGATGTGGCGTTAGTTGTTTTAAACCTAAGCTAATACGTTTTTTATCATCATCAAAATCTAAAACAACCACATTTAATTTTTGGTCTAATTTTAAAACTTCGGTAGGATGGTTAATTCGTCCCCAGCTAATATCAGTAATGTATAATAATCCATCTAAACCTCCAAGGTCTAAGAAAGCGCCAAAATCTGTAATATTTTTTATCGTTCCTTCCAGTACTTGTCCTTTCTCAAGCTTACCCATTATTTCTGCACGTTGTTGTTCAATGTCGCTTTCAATTAAAGCCTTGTGAGAAACAACAGCATTCTTAATAGTTTCATTTATCTTAACTACTTTAAATTCCATGGTCTTGCCCACAAACTGATCATAATCAGTAACAGGCTTCACGTCAATCTGAGAACCCGGAAGAAATGTTTCCATTCCAAAAACATCAACAATAAGCCCGCCTTTTGTTTTGCTGGTAACAAGGCCGGTGACAATCTCACCCGTCTTATGCATTTCAACAATTTTTTCCCATGCACGGGTGGTACGAGCCTGTTTGCGGCTAAGATGAAGATTGCCTTCTCTGTCTTCTTTTTCTGCAACCATTACTTCCACTTCATCACCTACTTTAAGATTAGGCATATCACGAAACTCATTCAATGATACCAGGCCATCACTCTTAAAACCAATGTTTACAACCACATCAGTTTTAGTTAAGCCTACCACTATTCCATGCATCATTTCTCCGTCATTAATCTGCTTAAAAGTGCTGTCATATACCTGATCATATTTTTTTCTTTCCTCGGTATTATAGCTTGTAACATTACGCTTATCTACACTCCAGTCAAAATCATCATGCGGTGTTTGTGTTTCCGGTTGGGATTGCTGGGGAGTTTCAGCATCTGCCACTACAGGTTGTACCTCAGCATTTGCTTCTACAGGTGGATTTGTTGTTGCTGCAGGTGTTTCATTCAACACCTCCTGTACATCAGCATTTTGGTTAATAATATCGTTACTCATAAATAATCCAATGGTTTTAAATTGGGAGTGCAAAAATAATAAAAAAGCTGCAAAGTTCTCATTCAAAAAA
The DNA here is from genome assembly GCA_964236235.1 of uncultured Chitinophagaceae bacterium. Taxonomy (GTDB): domain Bacteria; phylum Bacteroidota; class Bacteroidia; order Chitinophagales; family Chitinophagaceae; genus Ginsengibacter. Next base: position 8,191 of record CAXSDW010000048.1, on the reverse strand, counting down.
CGTCTTTAATGTATTGTGAGCTTATGATTTCATAATAGTTTCTTTTATTATAAAATAGCAGTTGTTATTTTTATAAAGATTTAAGTAAAAAAATTATGTGCCTAATTTTTATACTTTCATAAATTGCAAAAGGATTGTTTGCTAAATCATTAACGATGAAACGATGGATTGAAAGTATTAAACGGACAAAGCTGTTAAAATCTCTTGCCTATTTCTTAATAGGAATATTTACATATCCCGGTCTGGCTATTATTAACAAACTAAAAGTTTCCGGTACTGAAAATCTAAAGAATTTATCCAAAAGAAATGTTTTATTTGTAAGCAATCATCAGACTTATTTTGCTGATGTAATTACATTTTTACATATTTTTTGTGCCGTAAAATGGGGCAAACAAAACAGGCTTGGCATTCCATACTATTTACTCAATCCCTTTACACGTGTGCATTATGTAGCTGCCGAAGAAACAATGAAGCAAACATGGATCAGCAGGCTTTTTAAATGGGCAGGCGCTATTACAGTAAAGCGCACCTGGCGTAAAGATGGTAACGAAGTGCAGCGGGGTTTGGATCCTGCAGATACGCGTAATATTGCAAGAGCCCTGGAAAATAATTGGGTAATTACTTTTCCTCAGGGAACTACAAAACCTTATGCTCCGGGCCGTCGTGGAACTGCTTTTATCATTAAACATACAAAGCCAATTGTAATACCAGTGGTTATAAGTGGCTTCTGGCGTGCATTTGATAAGAAAGGATTAAAGCTAAAAAAGAAAGGTTCTTTATTAAGAGTTCATTTTAAAGAACCGCTTAAGTTCAACGACGATGAAAGTATTGATTGCATTTTAGAGAAAGTAATGGATGCAATTGAACAAAGCAAAAAGTTCATGAAAAAGGGAAAAAGTTCTCTGATCGTGAAAGGAGAAATGAAAATTGAGAGTTGAAAATGCAGAATCAAAATATGTTTTTCATTATCTATTAAGAATGGAATTCTTTATTTTCCGTTATGAAATTATTGATTAATAAACAGCGCTTTCAATTCTGCCGCTTCTTCAGGCTTCATTTTTCCTGCAAGTATTAGCCTGATCTGTCTTCTGCGCAAAGCGCCTTCAAAAAGCTTTTTTTCCTCTTCAGTTTCAGGTATAGTTTGCTTTACAGGTTTAGCTTTACCATCAGGATCAAGTGCTACAAATGTATAGTAAGCTTCATTGCTTTTGTAGCGGTATTGCTGTATAATATCTTCTCCCCAAACATTCATATGTACTTCCATACTGGTGTTGAAAGCCCTTGTAATCTTTGCTTGAATGTGTACAACGTTTCCAAGTTTAATAGGGTTAGTAAATGAAATATTATCAACAGAAGCTGTAACTACCGAAGAATTACAATGTTTTGCTGCAGACAATGCTGCGGCAATATCCATCCAGTACATCAAACGGCCGCCCATCAAATTACCAAATGTATTAGTGTCATTAGGCAATACAATTTCTGTCATTATTATCAGGCTGTCAGCAGCTTTTTTTAGCTCCATTAATAATTTTTTTGTTTCAAAGATAAGCCACGCAATGTCACAAGATGAGGTTTATTTATTTGGTGATTAATGTTCAATTCGTCAATTTCGGCATCATAAATATTTTGATGAATATCTCTTTTGATAACACAGAAAATGCTTTTGCTTATAAAACAAAAAGTGATTTGAAGAAGGCAAGTTTCCTTTTCTCATCAATGGCCATAGGCTGGCTGGTAAAGCTTGGTACAGCGATTACTCCATGGGCAATTAAAGCAAAGCTTCCTGTTAACGGGCTTATTAAAAATACTATTTTCAAACAATTTGTAGGCGGAGAAACACTTGAAGAAACTGCTGCTATTGCTGATAAATTACAGCATTTTAATGTGCAGGTAATTTTAGATTATGGAGTAGAAGGCAAAGAAGGTGAAGATAGTTTTGAACAAGCAACAAACGAATTTATCAAAGTAATTAAATATGCAGCTACGCAAAAAAACATTCCGTTTATCAGCATTAAACTAACCGGTTTTGCAAGATTTAGTTTACTTGAAAAACTACATTCAGCCAATGATAAAAGCTTGTTTAAAGCACACATTAATACTAACGGTTTATCAGAAACTGAGATTGAAGAATTTGAAAGAATAAAAGGAAGACTCATAAGAATCTGTGATGTGGCCGCAAAATATAATGTTGGTGTTTTAGTAGATGCTGAGGAAAGCTGGATACAATATCCTGTAGATGCTTTAACCATGCAGATGATGGAATTATACAACACGGAAAAAGCCGTTATATACAATACCATTCAGCTTTACAGGCACGACAGGCTTCAATTTTTAAAAGAAAGTTTTGATCAGGCAACCTCTAAACATTTTATGTTGGGAGTAAAATTGGTACGCGGCGCTTACATGGAAAAAGAAAGAAAGCGTGCTGAACAAATGAATTATCCATCGCCGATTCAAAAAGATAAAAGCGCCACGGATCATGATTATAATGCTGCTATAAAATTTTGTATTTCTCAAATTGAAAAAATATGTTTAATAGTTGCATCTCATAATGAGTTTAGTAATTTATATACAACCCAATTATTACAAAATCAATTTGGTGTTGTAAATCATCAGCATGTTCATTTCTCACAATTGTATGGCATGAGCGATAATATTACATTCAACCTTGCAAAGGCCGGTTGTTCCGTAAGTAAATATTTGCCATTCGGACCAATTGCCGATGTTATACCTTACCTGATGCGGAGGGCCGAAGAAAATTCTTCTATCAGTGATTATACAGGCAGAGAATTAAGTCTTATAAAGAAAGAATTGAATAGAAGGAAGAACAATTGATTTAAGGTTCGTTTATAACAAATTCTTTCGGGACATATTTTGAGATATTTTAAAACTTCTTTTAATGAAGCATACTTTCTTATTAATTTAACCTTTTGACCGGGACGGCTGATTATACTTTTAAAGTATTTGCCAAATAGTGATAGCTGCTTTTTATACTTTCCATCGCGTCTTTAGGCATATCATGTTCTACAAAAAAATGCTTCATGCCTGCGGTTGAAGCCGAAGCAAAAATGCGTTTGTAATCAATAGTGCCACTTCCTACAGGGAGAATATTTTTATGAGTTACATCAAGGTCCTTTAGATGCCATAAAGGAAAACGACCGGGATGCTGCTTAAATAATTCAACCGGATCAGCGCCGCCTTTTGTTGCCCACGCAAGGTCAAGTTCAAATTTTACTTTGTCAGCATCTAACTGAGATAACATCATATGATAAGGAATCTTACCCTCCACTGCATGAAATTCTGCATCATGATTATGGAAAGCGAAGCCAATACCGGCTTTCTTACAGGCTTCACCTGTTTTGTTCAACACAGCCAGCGATGAATTAATATCGCCCAGGGTATTGATAGGGGTGTTAGCGCACACAAGCCACTCAACGCCACCTTCAGCAGCTTCATCAACGAGCAACTGCATATCATCTCTCAGGTTTCGCATCGGAGGAAGAGTGATAGGCTTGCCATCTGCTCCTACGGGCATCTTTTGTCCCGGAGGCATTTTAAAAGGTGCGCCTAAAACATGATGTGATTTCCATGACATGCCTAAGCTGTTTATATAAGAAGCAAATTCTTTTGGCTTCATTCCATAGTAGCCACCTTTTTTACTAAAGGCAGATTCAATTTCTTTATAACCTACATCAGCAATTTTCTTCAATGTGCCTTGTACATCATCATCAATAATGTTAAAGAATGTAAATAACTGTAAGCCTATTGGATGCCTTACCGGATCTTTAAAAAAAGATGCCATCGAATTATTAGAAAATAACATGCCTGCCACTGAAGCGGCACCTGCATTTTTTAAAAATCTTCTTCTGTTGTACATGACGTTTAGATTTATTTTATATATTTTTTTGTTCTTGAATCTTTAATAATTCCTTTCCAGTTTAACCCAAAGCCAAAATCGTATTTGTTGCCTTGTTCATCTGCATACACTTTCATATCATGCGCCACATCTTCAAATTGTGTTTCAACAACATTCATATCAGCAGGCATCTGTAAAGGCAACAAAGCTGAGGGCTCATTCTTGCCGGTAATGATATCAAGTATTGCCTGGTCCTGTACGCCAAAATTTACAAGGATAGCATTGGCATCTTTTTCAAACTCAGAAAATACCATTGGATTAGACATGTTCACAGAAACTATGACAGGCTTGCCTTTCATCTTTGCATAGGTATCGGTAACCATGCCAAGGTCAGTAATGTTTATAGCCTTTACTGATTTATTTTTATAAGAGCGGTTAGTAAATTTTTCCAGCGGATCGCCACCTGCAATACTTGTGTCTCTTGCCTGTGTAGCCTTATATTCACCGTATTGTAAACTGATAGGTAAGTAACCATTACCACCTGCTTTTACATCATCACTGCTATAACCGCCGCCGCTATTAGGGCTGCTGATAAATACCAAAGCATAATCCGCCTGATCCGGGTTGTCAGTAATATTAAAATACTTTTTTACAACAGCGATGTTAACAGGGTAATCTAATTTTTCAGGCGTATCCATCCCTAAGAAATTTCTGCCAGCAGGCGTAAACTTTTTTGGAATGTAAACTGTTTTATTTTTTTGTAATGGAAGTACGTTATTCTTATTCTTAAGCATTACAATAGACTTAAGTTGTGCCGCATAACCTGCTTCCATAAAGTCAGGTTTACCAACTATTTTTTTAGATATTTCAGGATCTAAATAAGGATTTTCAAATAATCCAACCCTGAAAATATTCTTTAGTAAACGAACCGCAGATTGTTCAAAACGGTTACGCATAAACGGTTCGCCATGTTCTTTAATGCCGATGCGGTAGGCTTCTATAACCGGTGCTGCGTCATTGTTTCCTCCAAACTGATCAACACCGGCCATTAATATTTTATAGTGCCTTTGTGCAACAGGTAGCTTTTCAACACCCCAGGATTTACCGGTGAGAAAAACATCTATCGCAGTTTCATCACCTGTTACCAACCAGTCTGTACAAACAACGCCGTCATATTTATATTTCTTTCTTAACAGATCTTTAATGATGTATGAGTTATAGTTGTTGGCAACATTCTCTTTATTTTTTGTATCCTGGTTAAAGGATATGGTGTAATAAGGCATCACCGCTGCTGCCATTCCTGTTTTTCCTTTCAATTTAAAAGCGCCTTCTGTAAATGGAACCATGTGTTGCTGAAAATTATTTCCGGGGTAAACAGCATACTTGCCATATCCATAATGTGCATCTCTTCCTCCTTCTCCTGCACCGCCGCCGGGCCAATGTTTCACCATTGCATTTACGCTGTTAAAGCCCCATCCATTCATAATTTCTTTATCACCTGCTGAAGTTTGAAATCCATCAATGTAAGCCCTTGCCATGTCAGCAGACAACATAGGATCTTCGCCAAACGTGCCGCTTGCACGGTTCCATCTTGGTTCACTTGCCATGTCTACTTGTGGCGAAAGTGCAGTGGCAATGCCTAATGCTCTATATTCCTGCCCGGCTATATGGCCGAAGTTTTCCACTAAGGCAGGATCAAATGTTGCAGCCAAACCCAGCGATCCCGGCCACATGGAAATAGAGCCGCCAGACCCCGCATTGAATTCTGCATTGGCCACAGTTCCACTTCTCGGATCGGAACTATTGTTTGCAGGAATGCCAAGCCCTAAACTCTCTGCGAGAGCCTGTTCGTTGTTATTCCATTGAGCAGCAATTCCAGGGCTTTGCACAGACGTTATAAGTATATGCCTCACATTATCTTTAATAAGAAAATCCTTTTGCTGATCTGAAAGATCAGATGCTTTGGCGCCACTTTCAGCAAATTTTTTTCCATTGTATGTTCCTGCAAAAGGGCCGGCAGGTGCAGCAGGTATGGGCTGGTGCTTGCTGTATAACATGAGTCCGGCAATTTGTTCTATAGACATTTTAGAAGCAAGATTTTTTGCACGTTCATCTGCAGGCAGGCGCCAGTCTTCATATTTATCAAGCTTGCCGTTTTTATTCAGATCTTTAAAAGCCAGGCCTTCAACTGTTAATATTTTTATACCGGATGTAGTGGAATAACCTAATGTTTGTCCGCCTTTATTGGCTACAATAACAATATCATCTTTTTTTATTTCGCTCCATTTCTGTGCACAAGAAACCAAAGGAAAAATCAAAAAGCATAGGCATGGGAAAGATATTTTCATAATTTTTATCTTATTAAATTGATTTCATTAACTCTTCTATAATTACAACTTAAAATCTTTTTAATCATTTTAAATTTTATAGGCTCCGCAAAACTATAAGCCGGAAGAAATAGCGAACGATAATTGCGACGATGTACACAAATTATGCGACATCAGCAAAAGACATTGATCTTGGTGCAGTAGTTTTGTGATTCTTGTAGTTATAACCGCAAATCCAGTTCCTGATTAAATATTACGCCCTGTTTCAATTGAAAATTTGATTTGTAAACAGGAAATGGCATGTAGTTTATATCTTCTAATCTACGGATAAAATTGAGTTTACAAGCAATACGAGGCTGGTTAATTAATTGAAGATTGATGTTACCTGCGCTTATAGGATTTGAATACATTATAACTTATCTGCCAGCGCTCATTATTGCCTTTACCATGTTGCAGTATTCTCTTTGCCGTTCTAATTATCTACTTTTTTTGAGTAACCGGTAGTTTATTAGATTCAATTTTTCCATATTTCTTCTCTGCTTATTTTAATTTATATTTTACTTTTACTACAATGATAACAGGCTTTATAAAAGTTGCCTTTATATTCTATTCATTTTGTAAATAGTATCACATTGAAAAGAAAAACATTTTTAAAATTATCATCCACTTTAATGGCCGCTCCTTTTGTTTCGCCAATTGAAGCCTGGGCTCAGCAGGAAAGATTAAAAAACTGGGCAGGCAATTTAGAGTATAGCACTAATAAAGTATATTATCCTAAATCAGTTGAAGAGGTACAAAAGCTGGTTAAATCCTGCACGAGATTAAGAGCGCTTGGCACAAGGCATTGTTTTAATAGGATTGCCGATAGTAAAGACAATCTTATCTCTACAAAAGAAATGAACAGGGTAGTGGCTTTAAACACAAATGTAAATACAGTTACAGTTGAAGGTGGAATTAAATATGGTGAGCTTGCACCTTACCTGCATGAAAAAGGATTTGCATTGCATAACCTTGCTTCACTGCCACATATTTCTGTTGCCGGTTCCTGCACAACTGCCACTCATGGATCCGGTGTAAAAAATGGTAACCTCGCTACTTCAGTTATGGCTTTGGAAATAGTTGCTGCCAGCGGCGATATTGTTCATCTTTCAAAAGAAAAAGATGGAGAAAAATTTTTGGCTGCAGTGGTTGGTTTAGGCTCACTTGGTGTTATTACAAAAGTTACTCTTGCTATAGAACCAACGTTTATGGTGCGTCAAAATGTATTTCTTAAACTACCCATTTCACAACTGAAAGAAAATTTTGAGAAAATAGTTTCTGCCGGATATAGTGTAAGTCTTTTTACTGACTGGCAAAATGAAAGTATTAATGAAGTATGGATAAAAAGCCGTGTTGATGAAACGGATAATAGTACGATGCCTGAGTTTTTTGGAGCAAAAGCCGCAACAGTAAATATGCATCCCATTGCAGAACTTTCGGCGGAAAACTGTACAGAACAAATGGGCGTTCCCGGCCCATGGCACGAGCGGTTACCTCACTTTAAAATGGGCTTTACACCCAGCAGCGGCAAAGAGTTACAGTCAGAATATTTTATTCCGCTGCATAATGCAATGGAAGCTATTCTTGCTATACAAAGCTTAGGTAAGCAGATTGGCCCGCACCTTTTTATTTCTGAAATACGCACCATTGCTGCTGATAATTTGTGGATGAGCCCTTGCCGTAACCAAACATCTGCAACCATTCATTTTACCTGGAAACAAGACTGGCCTGCGGTAAGTAAATTGTTACCATTAATAGAAAATAAACTTCAATCCTTTAAAGCAAAACCACACTGGGGTAAGTTATTCACTATGTCGCCGCAGATGTTGGAATCACGTTATGAAAAACTAAACGATTTTAAGAACGTGATAACGAAATTTGATCCACACGGAAAGTTTCGCAATGATTTTATAAACAACGCTCTTTATGGTAATGTTTAAAAAAGTATGTTTTAAGATCAGGCCAAAGC
>CAXSDW010000047.1:4754-27600 GCA_964236235.1 uncultured Chitinophagaceae bacterium | reverse complement strand
CCGGCATCGTTAACAATTTTGGCCCAGCCTTTTTCTCCTTCAGGAAATTTTTTCAGATCAAATTCCCAACTACCACGCTGAGGAAACCAACCATCATCTAAAGTAAAGTAGCGCAGCTTTGCAGGATATGTTTTATTGAATGTTTGTAAAGAATTCAATACAGGTTTTAATTCTTTGGTAGAAATTTCACCACGATAAAAATCCCATGTATTAAATCCTGAATGCCTGACCGCTTGTGATGGCGGCATAGTTGGTTTATACAGTTTTCCGATTGCCTGCCATCCCTCCATCGCATTAAATTCTGCACTTAATAAAATCGGATCGAAAGTGATCGTCTCACCAGGATCAACAGGAAACTTTCTGCCGCGGAAATTTACAAAACCGGTAAGATGATCACCTTCTTTTTTAATCATTGAAGTCCAAAGCTGGGGCGGTTTATAAGTGATCATCCAGGCCGCTCCCATCCTGTCTTTATCAGAATATAGTGCTGTATAATAGTAACTATCATGGTCTTTAGCCCGGCCAACTTCGTACGTTGCACTTTCCCACATTACATTAAGATCATTGTTAACAGATCCCTTTAAAGCCTTATCACAATTGGTGATCAGGGGTTCAAAAGATGTTATAAATAATGTGTCTGATGTAGTATTCGATACAGATACTGCGGACTGAACCCATTTACTATTGATAATTTTAAAGGCAGTAATTACATTAAGTCCATCTATAGTTGTATTGAAACCTGAAGCCGCGAATTTTGCATTTAATAAAACATTCTTTCCGTTTAATTGTGATGATATCTCTGGTAAGTTTTGAGAAGCAGAAGAAACACTCCACAATCCTTTGTTAGTTTGAACTTTGAAAGAAGTTTGTGCAGTGACAATAATGGGAAATAAACAAATAAGTGATGTCCAAATTCTAATATACATGATTCGAAACATCTTAAAAAGCAATAGAGATCCGTTTTTCATTTTAGTTTATTAATTCATTTCAATCCAGCATTTAGCTTTTTGCTTTCACCAGGCTTTAATGTCAGGTCAATAACTTTATCGCCATATTTTATTTTACAAGATTGCCCGTTTATGCTGCGAACAGTCGCTGATAACAGTTTATTATTTTTCCATTCTATGTCAATTACAAACCCTCCTCTTGCCCGCAAACCCGTAACCTTACCATCTTTCCACATATCCGGAATTGCAGGTAGTAAATTTATAAACCCATCATGGCTTTGTAGCAGCATTTCCCCGATGCCTGCAATGCCGCCAAAGTTTCCGTCAATCTGGAAAGGCGGATGTGCACAAAATAGATTAGCGTAAGAACCACCACCGTTTGCATAAATGGTATTTTCCTCGCCTGTAAGATGTAGCAGATTTCGTAAGAGTTTGTAGGCATGACTGCCGTCGTGTAACCTTGCCCAGAAATTAATTTTCCAGGCAATGCTCCAGCCCGTTCCTTCATCGCCGCGGAGTTCAAGTGTTTTTTTTGCTGCCTGTGAAAATGCAGTTGTTGTAATAGGAGAAATTTGCCTGCCGGGATACAAGCCAAAGAGATGGGAAACATGCCGGTGATGCGGTTCTGCATCTTCCCAGTCTTTAAACCATTCCTGCAAGTTGCCCTTTTTACCAATTTGCAATGGTAATAATTTACTTCTTTTTTCAATAATCAACTTCCTGAATTCTTCATCTGTATTAAGCTCTTTAGATGCCTCTATAATATTGGTGAACAAATCCCAAATGATAGACATATCCATAGTGGTGGCTATTGACATACTGCCTTTCTCTCCCTTCTCAGTAATAAATTCATTTTCGGGAGAGGAAGATGGCGCTGTTACAAGATGGCCATTTTTATCATCAACCAGCCAGTCTATACAAAATAATGCTGCCTCTTTCATTAATGGATAAGCAGTTTCTTTAAGATATTTTTTGTTATGCGTAAAGCTGTAATGCTCCCATAGATGCTGACTCAGCCATGGACTGCCCATTGCCCAGCTTGCCCACGTAGGATTTCCATGACCCATATTACCCATGGGATTAGTGGCAGCCCAAATATCAGAGTTGTGGTGAACAGCCCAGCCTCTTGCATTATAAAAATTCTTTGCAGTTTCGTGGCCTGTTATTGCTGCGTTTTTAATGAAGGCGATTAAAGGCTCATGCATTTCAGAAAGATTAGCTACTTCGGCAGGCCAGTAATTCATTTCTAAATTAATATTAGTAGTGAAATTGCTGCTCCATGGCGGCCTTAAAATTGGGTTCCAGATGCCCTGGAGATTAGCCGGAATACCGCCCGGCCTTGAACAGGAGATAAGCAGGTAACGGCCATATTGAAAATACAAAGCTTCAAGGGACGGATCATTACCACCGTCTGCATAGTGCATCAAACGTTCAAGGGTTGGAAGATTATTCTGCGGATTGTTATTAAGAGAAAGTGTTACCCTGTTAAAATACTTTTGATAATCTTTACTGTTATCTTCTTTAATGCGATCAAAACTTTTTATAAATGCTTTATTTAAATATGACGATGCTAATATCGATTCATCTTTGCCATCTTTATCAGGGCATTTATCAAAACCATTATAACTGGTAGCAGCCGATATATACAAGGTTACTTCAGTTGCATTTTTAATATGTAAGCCTGCAGTATCAGCGGTAACACCGCCATCTTTATTTTTAGCTTTAATGCGCAATTCATATCGCATGCCGCGGCAATTATTTGAATCATTATAAACTATAGGCTGCGGGTGATAATCAACATAATCCGGATCTGCATGCGAAGGAGCGTTTCCTTTCATTACAACCTCATTTTGCGAAACGTTACTATTTGCAAATTGAATCAGGCTATTGGTGGAAACATCAAAGCTAAGCTGCGCCTGCTTATCAGCTCTTAAACGCATAACAATTACCTGGTCAGGCGCAGAAGCTAAAACTTCCCTGGTGTATTGGATTCCCTCTATTTTAAAGCGGGTTAAACTCGTAGCATTAGAAATATTCAGATCACGATAATATTCTGTTGGCTGGCTTTTAAAATCCTGCTTTATTATAAGATTACCTAAAGGCAAATATGATTCAGTATGCAAGCCCTGCATGTTTTTACATAGTTCATATCCCTTTGCATACTCTCCATTAAACAATGCTTCTCTTACCTGCGAAAGATATTTTGGAGCATCCGGATTAGGATTCAAATTAGCCGGGCCACCAGACCAAAGTGTTTCTTCATTAAGGTGAATCAATTCTTCATTTATACCTCCATACACCATTGCGCCCAATCTTCCGTTGCCAAGCGGCATGGCTTCTGTCCATACTTTTGCCGGTTGTTTATACCAAAGTTTTAAATCTTTTTGGGCAAGAACTGGTGTAGTCGCAACAAAAAATATAATGAATGATAAAAAAGGTTTTTTATAATTAAGAAAAAATAAAATTTTAAACATATTTTGTTCTGCACTTTATGAAGCCTTAGCTTCCAGCCATCATAAGAAAAAAATAGCTATTACCGTCATTGATTGTTACAGCGGGTTTCTAGTAGCAGATTGCTAATCGCTGAGCAAATCAATTCTGCTCTACTTCAGCCTGGGTTTTAAGTGAGGTTGGCAACACCGAGACTTCACTTAAAGGAAGAGGCCATATAAGAAATTTCACATCGTATGAATGACGCCTATCAATAACAATCCTAGTATTCGTATAACTGTTATTATTTTTAATCAATTTCATTCCGGTAGTAAGCTTATCTGTTTGATCCAATATTTTCCAGCGGCGCCCATAATTTTAAAATTATCCAAACAATAGCATTAACAAAACCATATAAGATTACCGTCCATGTAATTGTTTCTTTAATTAAAAATCTAAAAATAATAAGTAAGAAAAAAAAGAAAAAAAACTCTAAAAGAATAGCTGTATTATCAATGTTCTCATTTTTATTTCTAAATGGAATTATAACTGAACAGAATAGAGCTTCTCCTAAACAAAGTAACCAGGAAATTGTAGAATTATCTTTTAAAATAATTAACTGTAAAAGGGCAGAGCTTAAAAAAAAGACAGTAAATCTTATAATCAATCCTTTTAAATTCGCTTTTAAAAAAACGTCTGACTTTTCACTTTGTTTATTCCTTTTTTTAAGAGAAATAGGCCAAAAATATGAGCTTGTAAGTCCAGTGAATAGAGAAATAAAAATCCATTTCCAAACAATCTCTTTTGTTACTAAATCTTTCCTTATAAATTCAATTACTAATGAAAGAAACAAAATTGAGAGAAATTGAAATACAAAATTTCCTATTTGAATTCGAGTTTGGTTAAATTTCATGACTATATTTATTCTACTACCCTAACCATATTTTTACTTCCCCCCTACTACTGAACCTGCAGACTGTTCTGTACTACCACGCTTTATGAAAAATATCTTTTCTGTAAAACCATAATTAAAATGATTCCTGCCTGTAAACCGAACCGTCCCCGAAGTATCGGGAGCGGTGTAAAGAAGGATTGAATAATTGCTTAATCAAAAAACTACCATCCTGGATTTTGAGTGAAATTTGGCAAAACAGATACTTCATTTAAAGGCAAAGGCCATATTAGAAATTTAGCATCGTATGAATGACGCCTGTCAACAACAATTCTTGTATTTGTAAAAGCTGTACCACTTTTAACCCATTTCATACCGGTAGTTAATTTATCTGTTTGATCTAGTATTTTCCATCGACGAACATCCCAAAAACGAGCTTCTTCAAATGATAATTCAACACGTCTTTCATTACGCACTCTGTCGCGAAACTGATCCTGCGTTAACTCCGGCACAGAAGGCATATTAACACGTGCTCTCACTTTATTGATTGCGGTTGTTGCAATACTAGTTGGCCCGTTGGCTTCATTTTCAGCTTCTGCAAGATTGAGGTATAATTCAGCCATCCTCCATTTTCTAAACCTGGCGCCGCTGGTTTGTGCATCAGTTAAATTACCATTTACAAATTTATGAAGGTAGTAACCATTGTGGGTATAATGCCTGTCGCTTGCCAATAAACCATCAGCACCGCCTACATAAGATTGCAGGTAATAAGTGCCTCCGTTAATGTTTCCATATAAGCCGCCGTTATAAAAGACAGTAGCATAAAACCTTGGATCCCTGTTCACATATGGGTTTGCATCATCATAACCCGAAGCCATATTGATAACAGGCTTTAAATGATCAGCATCACTATAACCTGTTATCGGAATGGAACCATTTGCCATTTCATAAGCATCTACTAATTCCTGCGATGGTGCATCGCCTGCTTTATAAGCACGTACAGAAGGTGCGCCGTTTAAAAATTGCCATTGAGTAATGTTTCCGTTGTTCTTCATTTCAAGAATGGTTTCATTATCTACAGGGTTAACACCTAAGTCCGGCGTAGTAATAAAGTAGGAGGCATAATCAGGAAACAATCCAAAGTTTGAATGGGTTGTTAAATCAGTAATTGCTTCCTGCGCTGCAGTAGCCGCTGCCTGCCATTTAGTTTTATCATTAGCAGGGTTCCAAAGCGGGCTTGCATTAAACAATAAGGCTTCAGACTTTATAGCATATGCTACCGCCTTTGTAAACCTTGCCTTGTCTGGCTCACCTGTGGTTATGCGATAAGGAAAATTTGGTTCAGCAATAGCTTCATTACAATCTTTTACAATAAACTGCACAGTCGAATCGAAGGTTGGTCTTTTCAAGGTTGTAAAGTCTGTAGTAAGTTCGAATGGCTTATCAACAATTGGCATAGGGCCGTACCGCATAATTAAATCCCAATAATAAAAAGCACGCAGCACTTTTGCTTCTGCCTTCCAGCGGGCTTTATCAGATGCATTGTTTACTAATGCACCATCAATATTCAGCAGAAATATATTACACTTACGAATACCGCCCCAGTCGTTGCCATAATAATTTCCATTCCATCCACCAATATCCAGCGGATTAAAGGTAGGCGTTAAACCACCATTGTACCAGGCTGTTGCCATTAAGCCTTCAGTAGGATCATCATTATCGTGCGCTTCATCTGAAAAGCCTGCCAGCATGGTATGAAAGAAATAGTTGCCGCCATACTGTTGTAAATAACCGTAGGCAGAATTTAAATATGCAGCAGTCTGGTTATTATCTTTAAAAACGTCTGCAAGATCAATCCTTCCGTTTGGAGTGATATTTAAAGGATCTTTTTTACATCCTTCAAAAGAAATTAAGATAAAAAAAGTTGCTATGATGATAAGAAATTTTTTCATTTTGAATACGATTTAAAAAATTAAAAAACGATGTTTACTCCAAAGTTGTACACCTTGTAAATTGGATATGCAAGCGGGCCTGAATTAAAATTGGTGTTTAATACTTCAGGGTCATAGCCCTTGTTTTTCATTTTATCCCAGGTTATTAAATTGAAGCCGTTGGCATAAAACCTTATTCTTTTTGCGCTGATTTTCTCACTCCATCTTAAAGGCAATGTGTATCCTATTTCAGCATTCTTAAGACGAACGTATGAGGTATTTTCCAACCAGTAATCGCTTGGGTTAGCTTCACTGTTGGAGTTAGATGCGCTTAATGCAGGAAACTCAATCGGCAGGCCTTTTGCAGCTCTTTCCGGCGTCCATGCATTCATATGTCTTTCAGTAAAAAACCCATTTCCATAATTTTCCCATACACCCCAGCCCCTGTAATCCTGGGATACATTCGCCACGCCCTGGAAAAGAATAGAAAGATCAAAGTTTTTATAATTGATGCCGATAGTGGCTCCAAAAGTATATTGCGGAACATTGGGATAACCTATCGGGCCAAAATCTTTTGTGTCAATTATTTTATCTCCATTAAGGTCTTTATATTTAAGATCACCGGGCCTTGGTGCTCTGCCCGCGAAGGTGAGGCCGGAATTATCAATTTCAGCCTGGCTATTCCAGAAGCCGTTTGAAATCAAACCAAAATTTTGTCCCACCGGAAAACCTGTTGAATAAAACCTATACGCGTAATCAGGCGTTTTTTCTGCTTCATCTAAAAATTCAATTTTATTTTCAGAATAATTTATATTCAATTTCGCCAGCACTGATAGATTTTTATTCACGCTTTTATTATAATTCAATTCAACTTCATAACCCTTATTTTTTAACCTGCCAAGGTTTACCGGAGGCAATGCTGAAGATGGCAAACCGTTTAATTGCGGAACAGTTCCGCGGTTAATCAACATATTGTTATTATCTGACTGATAGATATCGGCAATTATATTAAGCTGGTTAAAAAATCCTAGCTCAAAACCGATGTTACTCTTTGTAGAAGTTTCCCAGGTGAGATTCCGATTGCCTACGTAATTTTCATTAACGGTTTGACCCCCAATGCCCAAAGTTCCGCCTCCGCCTACATATCCGCCGCCTTGTATCACTGTATTATCAAGGTATAAAAACCTGTTATTATTAATTCTGTCGTTACCAACTTTTCCATAAGATCCTCTTATCTTAAGTAAAGTTATTGCTGTACTGTTTTTCATAAAATTTTCGCCGGATATCAACCAACCTGCAGAAACAGATGGAAAGAATCCATACCTGTGGCCGGATGCAAATTGTTCAGATCCGTTATAGCCGGCGTTAAATTCAGCAAAGTATTTATTGTTGTAACCATAAGTAACACGGCCTGATAAACCACGCAGGTTAAAGGGCAATGGAAAATCGGTAGCACTTGGATTATCACCACCCTGCGGCTTTATTGTTTTATCCTGTTGCGCCAGTATAAGCCCGGTAAAAGCATGCTTGCCAAAAGTGCGGTTATAGTTTACAAAAAACTGGAAATTAGAATACGTTTGAAAGGTATTATTTACATTCGGACTCAAGGTTGAATTTTGGTCGCCGTTGGCAGGAACATATGCTGTACTATCTTGCCCATTAGCTCCCGGCACTACGGCCTGGTTCCATTTTGAATAACTTTGAGATTCAATAAGGTTGTGTATTGCACGGGTATCAAACGACATCATAAATTTTGCAGACAACCCGGGAGTAATAAACTTAAGATCTTGCTCCATACCAAAAGAAGCCAGTATATTATTTCTTGTTGTTTGTACATAACCTGAGCGGTTAATATCACCATAAGGTGAATTATTATTTTTATAAACAAGCACTCTCCCATCAGGCGTTAAAGGCCCGGGCGTAATAGGTGGCGTATTAAAAATATCCAGGAGCCCATTAATGGCATTTCCCAAACCTAAGCCAGCATTACTTCCTGCCGGGCTGTTTATATTTTCAACATAACCGCCAAGATTTAAAAATACTCTCAGCGATTTATTTTTTGTAAGAAATGCATCTATGTTAGAACGGAAATTATAACGCTTTAAATAAGAAGACGGATCATAATCTTTCTGTTCTACTTTCCATTGACCGCCCTGGTCTAAATAACCGGCATTAATAAAATATCTTACAAATTCAGTACCGCCAGATAAGTTAAGATTATAGCGCTGCTGGCCAACATATTTGCGCAACAATAATTTTTGATAGTTGATGTCAGGATAATTCAGCGGATCATCGTGAAGCCTGTAATGATCCAACGCTGCCTGGGAATAAGTAACAGGATTGCCATCGTTTATGTTCATCTGGTTTTGTAAATTGGCCCATTCAAATGAATTTAAAGGTTTTGGTAAACGGGTAAATGATTGGGCTCCACCTTCCGCAGTTAAGTTAATTTCAGGCCTGTCTGTTCTTCCTCTTTTTGTAGTAACAAGTATAACGCCGTTGGCTCCCCTTACACCAAACACTGCCGTAGATGAGGCATCCTTTAAAATAGTAACACTTTCAACTTCATTGGGATCTATGTAAGTAATATCTCTTGGCACACCATCTACTAATATTACCGGTGTTTGACCATTAATAGTTCCCTGGCCACGTAAGTATAATGACACAGCATCTTTACCAGGCTCACCACTTGATTGAATTGCAGTCAATCCCGGCAAGCGTCCTGCTAATGAAGCCGCCAGGTTTGCTGCAGGGCTTTGCTTTAATTGTTTAGTAGTAATAGTTGCAATGGCGCCGGTTACAGTCGCCTTCTTTTGAGTGCCGTAAGCTACTACCACAACTTCGTTCAGGCTGTTGTTGACAAGTTCCAACGTAACATTCACTGTTGCTTTGTTGCCTACTTTTACTTGTTGCTCTGCATAACCCACATGGTTAAATATTAATGTTGCTGATTTTTGTACCGCGATAGAAAAATGGCCCTGGTCATCAGTCGATGTTCCTGTTGACTGACCCTTTACCTGCACAGATGTACCTGCTAACTGAGAGTCATCCGGACCAATAACTCTACCGGTAACTGTTATTGTTTGCTGTGCAAAAGATGTGACGCTAAAAGATAGCAATAAAATGAAACCAAATACAATAGTGAATGGTTTAAAAGAAGGAATAATTTTTTTCGGCATAACAAGCAATTTGAGTTTTGAGAAATGAAACTGAATCGTAAACAGTTTTGTGTTGAAATAATCCGGACGTAAAATAAAATAGTAAATTTTCTTGTCTGTCCTGAGTTGACCTGACCTATGAAAATATTTTTATTTCTTTAAAGGATAAGAAGAATGCAGTGTATAAAATATTCTATAAGGAATTGTATTTGCGGATTTAAGCTGGGCAAGGGTATGGGCAACTCTTTAGGTTGCTCTTTAAAAATAAACGTCGAAATAATTTTATTTAATTATTCCTTGAAATAGATTAGCACGTTGCTTAAAATATTTTAACCAGCAATAATTAATTGTATAAATGGTTTGTATTTAGTTATGCTTCATAACTCATATCTACAAATAACGTTCTCTGCGGATGCAAACATGCCCATCATTACCTTATTGCAGGTAAATTATTATTGCTTAACACTGAAATTCCTGCATCTATATATTGGCCTCCGCCAACCTGGTTACAATGTATAGCTATTAGATTCTTCCCATTGGAGATCAAGGCATTTTTTGCTGCATCACTAATGGGTGTAATGGTATATCCTGATGTATATGCACCTGCATCGGCAGCCTTAACTCCATTGATGTAGACTTCGCAATTATCATCATGATGAAGATATAAGACAAGATTATTTTTATCAATTTTTGAAAGATCGCCTAAAGAAAATTCCTGTCGCATCCAGATATTTTTGGTATCCCAGATCGTTCTAATCTCACTGCCAGGTGTACCCTTTGTTCCAAAGCCGGCCGCTCCTAATTTCCAGGCTGCATCATCAAAGTCATTAACATACCAGCGGGTTGTGTCTGGTTTTTCAAAAGTATATTTCCAAGGTCTTCCAATTTTTTGACTTGAAGGTAAAATTTCAGAGAGGTATAATTTTTTCGTAATTACATTGGTGTTAGATGTATTTATTTTTTGCATGTCCCCTTTGATAACAGCCCTGTCGTAAGTTATTAATCCATTTAATTCGGTTTCAACATCAGTAATTTGGGTATAGACAGCGGCACTTAAACCATTATTTGTTTTAAATACAGTAAGGTCGTTTGAAAAACTATTATACAAATTATTATAGGCGTTCTGGTCATTGATCATAACGTAACCAAAGCCATTGTTCCATAAGTGATCTTTAATTATATAACCAATTCCGCCGTACTCCCCACAGGCAAGCGCTTGTGCAGTGCCGGAAGGGCATGCAGGAGCGGGGTAGCTATGTATGTCAAGAATATCGCCGGCACCAAAAAGTTCTCCTCCGCTTGCCTGGTTTACCAAGCGGCTGGAGTCAAGTTCTTTTACTTTTTGCACCAGTCCTGCTGTGTTGTGTTGTCCCTGACCTTCATTAAAAACATCCCACATAATAATGGAAGGTGAGTTCCAATGAGTTTGAATCATACGGGTTAATTCTGAAGCATACTCAGCAGTATCAACTGGAGGTGTATGTTCTGTGTATGAATTCGCCGAAGGCATATCCTGCCAAACCAACAGGCCAAGCTTATCAGCCCAATAATACCAACGGTAAGGCTCTACCTTAATATGTTTACGAACCATATTAAAGCCAAATTTTTTTATCGTTTCAAGATCAAATTGTATAGCCTTATCAGTAGGAGCGGTATAAATACCATCAGGCCAAAACCCCTGGTCTAACGGCCCAATTTGAAATAAAAACTTATTATTCAGAAATAATTTTTTATATCCTTCATCATTTTCAACAGATATTTTTCTCATGCCAAAATAACTTGAAATGTTATCTAAGGCTGTGTTTCCTTTTACTAAAGAAATATCCATGTCATAAAGAAATGGATCATCCGGTGACCATAGTTTTTCATTGGGAACAGGAATATTCAATTCGGTATTTACATTTCCCAATTTGGTTTGAATTATTTTATTCCCATCTTTTATTTTTACCATAACAGTAAATCCTTTTGTATTTGAAGAATTTACAGTGAGGTTAACAACAGACTTATCAATATCCGGTATAATTTTTATGTTGCTGATACTGGCTTGTGGCACCGGCTCCAGCCAAACCGTTTGCCAAATTCCTGTAACAGAAGTGTACATAATACCACGCGGATTAAGGGTTTGCTTGCCTCTTGGAAATCCTCCATTATCTGTAGGATCAAAAACCCTCACAACAATTTCCTGTTGACTACCACTTTTAATTGCACCAGTTATATCAAAGCTGAAAGGGTCATACCCACCTTTATGAGCACCTACACTTTTTCCATTAATAAATATTTCTGATTCAAAATCTACTGCTCCAAAATGAAGTAAAATCTTTTGTCCTTTCCATTCCGCCGGCAATGTAAAGGTTCTCTTGTACCAAATGCGTTCATGGTGCTCCATGATTCCGGATAAGGCCGATTCAACAGGAAAGGGCACTAAAATAGTTCTTGAAAGATTCCCTTTTGGAATAGATTCATTTTCGCTGTTACCAGCCTGGAACTGCCACGGGCCGTCAAGATTGAGCCATTTGCTGCGAACCATTTGCGGCCTCGGATATTCCGGCAAAACGTTTTCGGGATTCACATCCTTTGAGAAGTTCGTCATCAATGCAGCCTTCTTTGGTTCCCATTTTTGTGCATGTAAAAGCGAAGGCAACATTGCCAAAGATGATAATGTGATTAATCTTTTTATGTTCATTGTTATATCTTAATAAGTAAAATTATTTTAATAAAAATGATAATGCATGGTATTTATTAGTCGCATATAAAAACACAAAAGTACTAGAGCAAAAACTTATTTATCATTTTTTGCCTGACTATGCAGAGGCTTTAGCGGAGGCATAATGTATCCTTTTTCAATGAATGATATAAAACCAAGCAATGCACCCCAATGATAAAATTTATCACTATTGGCTACATCATCTCCCTCACCGGTTTCAGCATTATAATTTTCGTAAATGTACCTGTTGCTTAACCAGGATTTCATTAATAAATCTTTTGATTTAATTAAAAGATCTTTTCTTGCCTGTGGAAGATAGTAATTTCTTATTCCCAAATAAACTAAAAAATTCATAGGTGCCCATATCCTTCCGCGCCAGTAAGTATTGTCTTTAAAAGCCGGATCATTTCTGGCAGATGATGGCAATATCCAGTTTCCCCAAAATTCTTCGGGATTATAAAAATGTTCTTTTATCATTCTATCTGCCTGTTCCTGAGATGCGATACCTGCTAACATAGGATAAAAAAGTGTAGGAGAAAGGCGGTAGCTAAATTCACCATTGTCTAATCGTTTATTTAAAAAAAGCCCAAACTTATCATTCCATAAAGTCTTAAGAGATTGCGAATATTTTGCTGCCCGCATTAATAATTCTGTAGCCACGTTTTGTTTATTAAGCTCTTTGGCAATATCAGCTAAAGCCTTACAATCTGCAATATACATACTCATCAGACCAACATCAGCAAGCCTCTGAACCTTGCCCACACTGTCATACGGAGCATCATCATACATGGTAGAATTATCTAAACCCGATTCCCATTTTGGCGCCTCTTTATTTATAAGATCAGAACCCCAAACCAAATAACCATCCACATCTCTTTTTTTAGGCCACCAGCGATTCCAGGTAAGTAACTTTTCAAATACATATTCTAACAACCACTTTTCTTTGTACTTTCTATAAATCTCTCGTATTATAACCGAGCCTAAAGGTGGTTGAGAACGATCGTTTGTTTTACCAATTCCTGCACTGTAATTCGGGATAAATCCATCGCTGGTAATTTCATCAGTGATTGCAATAGCATTGGAGTAAGCAAGTTCTTTATTGTCCATGGAAAACATCCACGAAGCGAAATAAGTATCCCAATCAAAAATCACCCAGCCTTTTGCATCCGTACTCCAAATACGACTAACTGGCGCAATAACTCGATCATGAGTGGGCTCATAAATTACATCCCACGCAAGCACATTTTGCATTGCTTTATGCATTTCAATAACAGAAGGGAACTTGTTATAATTCTTTGATAACTTCTTTTTGGCGTCTATAATTATTTGCTCAATTTCATGTAGCTGCCTTATTTTTCCTACACTTATCCCAACACTTTGTTCAAGAGACACCGAAGTAAGAACAGAGTCTTTATACTCCGCTTGTTTAACGAACCTGCTGATATGCGTGGCTAAATTTCCGGAAGAAAGTTTTGCAAGAAAACCATCAGAAGTTTTTATAATCATTCCATTTTTACCCCACAGCATCACCGGACGAATGATTAGTTTGTCCGACAAATTTTTATTTAAGGGCGTTACTAAAATGACGAGGTCCTTTCCTTGTGAGGCACTTTCTACTTTTAGCTTAATGCTCTTCCATTCCAGTGTAAGTTCTGTATATGCACCATCATAGCTATGAAGGCCCGGCCTTATGGTTTCCACATCGTTACCTCTGCGGCCTATTAATGCTTCTCTCAACTTTTTGCCGGATGTTCCATCTTCAAGTTCAAGATTGATTGAAAACGCCTCCGGTAAAAGAACGTGTGATAAAACACTTCTTGTATTCCATGTGTTCCAGCCTTTGGCCAGCTTCTTTTTTAATTTAATATATTCCTGCTGTGGATCACCTTGTTTTGAAGAAGCGAAAAGACAAAATGAACAGGAAAACACTAACAAACCCAGGTATAGAATAATCCTTTTCATGGTGTTTTTGTATTATGATTGCAGGTTTAATTAATAAGAAGTTGACTAAAAATAAAAAAGCAATCCAAATCATTAATAACAAGATCTGGATTGCTGAAAATGCTTTGGTTTATTTATACAGATAAAAATTTTAGTGAACCATACTGATATAAACTTGAAAATATCTGCATTTAAAATTATTAATTACATGCACTCTAAAGTTTTATACTCATTAGTTGGAACCGAAAAAATAATCCCATGCACATTTCACATAGCAGTACCAGGCAAACTACTTTTACAAAATGATTTAAAAAATAGATACGTTTTTTTTCATAACAAGTAATTTAGTTCTTAAAAAAATGAAACGGATTGTGAAGAGTTTCGTTTATTTAAAAATTCTAAATGTAAATTAGAGTAGAACATCTTCGTGTCTGTCCTGACTTGACCTGACTGCTCAAAACATTTTTTTATTTTTTATCCGTCATAATAAAATCGTTTTCAAACAAAAATGGAGCTTGCATAAATGGAAATTGTTTTGCTCAATTAAAAAATTGGAGAGAGTGATTTCTATTTAAAAATAATATATCCTAATGCACTTACATAGAATATTGAGCAGATAACATTTCGAAGTGGCGTAGTATTAAAAATTCAGATTGTATTCGTATCTAAATAAAGACAGCTGTATACATGAAATTAATTTTATAATGAAGCCCGCAAAGTAAGTTTAAAGGGCACCTCGATACATTCTTTTGAATTAGATAATATTAATTCTGAAGCTATAATTCCCATTTGATGAAAATCAGTTGATATGGTAGTAATTCCATTTAGCAATAACTTTTTTACCGGTGTTTCATTGTAAGAAATTATACCAATTTGTTTGCCTATAGTAAGCCCTGATAAAAGGATATTTTCAATTAATGGCACCAGGTTATCTTCCATCACATTTATAAAAACTTCCCCATCATTAACAGGCTCATTGGCAATATCACTTACCACCTTGTAAGAAAAAGTATTATCCTGGCAAAAATTTTTAAACCCCCGTAATATTTCCGGAGGATAATAGCTTTGCTCAGGAAATATAATTTTTAATGTATGGTATTTAGATAAAGGATCTATTGCCTTAGATAATGCATCGTAAATATCTTTCTCAAAATTTTCATAAGCGGCAGCAAACTCACCTGTTATACCATAAATTATCTTATCAAGCATCACCAGTTTTTCTTTAGGGATAGAATTAATAATATCAATGGCGTTTTCTCCTCCTTCAATAAAATGAGGAATTATCACATAATGTGTATAGTCATTTTTTTTATTAGCGAGCAATCTTTTAAATAATACAAAATCATTATTGTAAATATAAAAATCAATTATAGCCTGGTCTCCAAGGTTTGCAACAAAAGAATCATAAATGGTTTTTTTGTGTGCACTCAATTTATTAAACAGCAAAAAGACTTTTAGCGGATGCCGAAACTCAATGTTTTTAATATAGTAGCCTCTTCGCGGAACAGCATCAATAACACCAATACTTTTAAGATGACGATATCCTCTTTCTACAGTATCCCTGGCGATATCAAGCTCATTACTTAATTCATTTATGGAAGGCATGTTATCACCGATGCGTATATCCCCCTGCTCTATTCCCCTGATCACAGAGTTTACAATCTGCAGGTATTTGGCAGTAATAGAATATTCATCGATCCTGATCAAATCGATCATTCCCAATTTTTTCATACCAGCAATTTGATGATAAAACTATTGATGAACTTCATAAAATAACGATTAAACAACACAACCAATAAACGTACTATAGTTCAAAACAAATACCTATTCTATAAGTATTTTAATATGTTCTACCTGTTACTTATATTTTATCTTACATCTTTAAAAGAAGCTCATTACATAATGTTCATAAGATGTATTAATGAAAAGACCGGACAAAAAAACAAATAATAAATCTGTGCTATAAACTTATTTCATGGCTTCTGCTGTAATATTTTAATTCGATGATATCATTGGGCAGTGTTTTTTTATTCCACGATTCATGGATGGACAGTGCTGTGCCTGCTGCAGTTGCCTGCGCCATTGAAGCAGCGAATATCTCTATCCCCGGAAAATACAAGGCCAGCAGATTCATGTAAATAGCATTTTTACTAAACCCTCCATCAACAAAAATTCTATTAGTTGCTGTTCCGTGTATTACCAATTGTGTAGAAAAACATTGCTGAACAATAATATCCAAAAGCAATTGATGATATGCTTCAGTATCTGTTTCAAATTGCGAAAGCACTCTTTGGGCAAACGAAGACTCTTTTAAATTAACGCTGCTTTGGGGAGACAATTTGTTTTGCAACTTGGTTATGATCTCCGCTTCGTAATTCATGTTGCTATAGCGATCCGGATCCTGGTTAAAATGATCCGCTATTCTTTTTACCTGTTGCGAATGTTCGTAGCCGGCAAATAAGCGGGAAGCTTTTACAGGCCTGCCTTCATAAGTCATATAACAAAGACAATCATTTTGCAACTCTTCATTTGAAAGCGGCGTTTGATTAAATGGATTTAAACTGATGCACCATGTACCGGTAGATATTAAAATAAATGGTTCATGAAAATTAACAAGGTAGGGTATTAAGGCCGCGGAGCTATCATGAAGCCCAACGCCTACCAAATATTTATTACCGGGAGTACGAGCCTGTACTACTTTATTACCCGGTAAAATAGGTGCCAGTTTTTCCAATATGTCTTCCTCACTTACCCACGTGTGATAACGGTTTTCATAAAAATTCCACAGGTTTGTATGGCAACCAATACTTGTAATATCAGAATAGGGAACGCCGCTTATGAGATAACTTAAGTATTGGGGTAAATGCAATGCATATTTTATTTTTTTAAACAATCCAGGGTTTTCATATTTGATGCGATACAACTGCATTCCTGAATTTAAACTTCCTAAAACCGGCGATGCAGTTAAATGTGCAAAAGATTGTTGGCCTCCATAGGTGTCATAAAATTGCTTGCTGATATGGTCAGGAAAATTTTTTAGATAATTATAAAGTGGAGCAAGGCGATTACCCTTTTCATCAATGTACACAAAGCTGGCACCATAAGCGGAAAAATTAATGGCCCTGATTTCAAATTCTGCCATTGATAACAGTTGATCAAATGTATCTTTTACCCAATTGGCTAAAGCATTAATATCTTCACACGGAAATCCATCTTCATCAAGTATTTCATCAAATTGCACACACTGCTCCCAACGGATTGAATACTGTTCATCAAACAGAAATATTTTTTTATTGGTTTTGCCAATATCAAATATGGCTACTACAGGTATTAAGCCCATAAAAATTATAACCCGGTTGTTATAGATTTTGATCCTCTTTCTTTAATAAGCTGCGCTCTCACATTCTCATTACGGTAAACGGTCAATGGCTGCAAAGCGCCGCCAGAGCGCAACCTGGCTTCTGCTACCAAAGGCCTCACATCAGTACGAAAAGCATTTTGTAATATTTCCTGCGCCGTAACCACATCATTATTATCCTGCGCTTCTGTTAACTTTTTCCTGTCAACCAATAAAGCCTGCGCATAAGAAATCATAATGGCTTCAACAGATTGCAGTAAATCTTCCAACGGGTCTTTTACATTATGTGATGCATCAATCATCCATGCTAAATCTGCGGCATGGTTCATATCTCTTGCATCCATACCTTCTATAAGTTCGTTAAAGATTAAGAATAGCTGGTAAGGTTTTATGCTTCCCACAGTAAGGTCATCATCTCCATATTTTGAATCATTAAAATGAAAGCCGCCTAACTTTCCTTCCATCAATAACAGTGACACAATTTGTTCAATATTAGCATTAGGTAAATGATGCCCAAGGTCAACCAATGTATATGCTTTTGGCCCAAGCTTGTTAGTGTACAACAACGATTGCCCCCAATCACCAACAGTTGTTGAATAAAAGTTTGGTTCATATGCTTTATATTCTACAAAAACTTTCCAGTCATCGGGTAAAGCGGCATAAATTTCCTGTAAACTTTCAAAAGTATTCTGCCATGCTTTTCTAAAATTCAACTGCCCGGGAAAGCATGAGCCATCCGCCAGCCAGACTGTTAATGATTTAGAGCCCAGGTTTACACCATGATGTATCACTTCAATATTATGTTTTATTGCCTGCTTGCGAATTGACTTATTTACATGTTGTAAAGAACCAAATTTATAACTGTATTCCTGGCCCGGTTGATCTTGAAAAGTATTTGAATTAACTGCATCAAAACGCAAATTGTGTTCAACTGCCAATGCTTTAATTGATTTTATATTATCCGGAATATCCCATGGAATATGTAACGATATGGCACCGCTTGACTGGTTCAAAGAATGCAGGATGCCGATATCATCCATTTTTTCTTCCAGGCTTCGTGGCTCACCTCCACCTGAAAATCTTCCAAACCTGGTTCCGCCTGTACCTAAGGCCCAGCTTGGTATAGCAATTTGAAAAGCTATAAGCTTTTGTAAAATATCGTTTATATTCTTATTTTTTTCAACTAAAAATTTAAAACTTCTTTTGTGCTCATTTAATAGCTCTTCATTGTATTTACTAAGATCAGATTTTTTTATACGCATGTTCAAACAGTTTTTTATTGCAGGTAAAACACTTCTTTTAACGGAACACTTACCGGTGAATTATCTGGGTTTGATTTCATAATATCTTTCATATATAACCACCATTTTTGCATTACCGGATGATCAGGTAAATTATCAAGTAGATTAATATCTTCAGCCTTTAAAAAACCAAATAAACTATTTGTTGACTCCTCAAGAAAGATAGAATATTCGCTGATACCGGTTGATTTTAATAACTGCTTTAATTCGGGCCACAATTCATCATGGCGTTTTTTGTATTCATTTTCAAAACCTGCATTAAGTTGCATTCGAAAGGCTACCCGTTTCATTGATATTTGTTTGTTTGGCAGATTAGAAATCACCAACCCTTGAAATTAACGATTGCTGTATGAGAAAAATTTTAACGTAAAAAAGCCGTAGCTATACCACCGTCTACATTTAGCGTATTGCCGGTGGACTTTTTTAATAACCCACCTACAAATGCGAAACAGGCATTGGCAATATCTTCAGGCAAGATCACTTCATTCAATAAAGTTCGTTTGGCATAATAAGCAGGCAATTCTTCCACCGTGATGCCATAAGCTTTTGCACGGCCTTCTGCCCAGCCACCAGCCCAGATATTACTGTCAGCAATTACTGCATCAGGGTTTACCGAATTTACACGAATTTTATCGCTTCCTAATTCCGCAGCAAGAAGCCGTGTTAAGTGTGCCTGTGCTGCTTTTGCAGAACCATAGCCCGCATTGTTTGGACCAGCCACTATCGAATTCTTTGAAACTATGTTTACAATATCACCACCAATACTTTGTTTTCGCATGATGTCTACACCGAGTTTTGAAACCAGGAATTGTCCTTTCACTAAAATATCATACAACTTATCCCAGTCTTCAATTGTATGTTCATTTATTGATTTGGAAATACTGACGCCGGCATTGTTCACGATAATATCAACGCCTCCAAATGCTAATGCAGCAGCAGCAAAGGCTTTTTCAATGGTATCATTATTAGTGACATCCAATACAATTGCTGTAGCAGTATCCTTTCCAAAAAGCTGTTGAAACTCTGTAATGGCGCTTTCTAATCTTTCTGCGTTATTATCATTAATTATTACACAGGCACCTTCTTCCGCAAACTTTTTTGCAATAGCTTTACCAATACCTCCGGCGCTTCCAGTGACCAATGCAACTCTGCCACTTAAGCTTTTTGGCTTAGGCATTCTTTGCAGTTTGGCTTCTTCCAACAACCAGTATTCAATGTTAAATGCTTCCTGCCTTGGCAACGATGTGTATTCACTAACGGCTTCTGCCCCACGCATTACGTTGATGGCATTAATATAAAACTCCGAAGCTACCCTCGCAGTTTGTTTATCTTTTGCAAAGCTGAACATACCAACGCCGGGATATAAGATAATCACCGGGTTTGCATCACGTACAGCGGGACTTTCAGGATGTTTACAGCTGTTATAATATTCTGCGTACATTTTCCGGTATGCTTCAAATAAAGGCGCAATTTTTTCTTTGATGTCAGCGGTATTGGTTAAGTCTTCCTGTGTTGAAAGATTCAATACCAACGGCGAAATTTTTGTTCTTAAAAAATGATCCGGACAACTTGTGCCCAACGGTGCCAAACGCTCCATATCATTAGAATTGATGAACTGCAGCACACGCTCATCATCTGTAAAATGGCCGATAAATCCGGCAACGCTGCTACCTGATTGGTGGTTATGCTGAAGATCGCTGTTAGAACAAAAGCCTCTTAATATAGGTGAGAGCGCCGCTGCTTTTTTTAGTCTCTCTTCTTTAGGTAAAGACTTTACTTTTCCCCCTCCGAATATCAAGCCTTTTTTACCGTAATTATTTTCTAAATATTCTGCACAAATTTCAACTACTTCGAGTGTGTTGATATAACTTTCATAAGCCGTATCACCCCACGTAAATAAACCATGTGAGCCAAGCATGATGCCGCGGATACCGGGATTTTCATCAAGGCATTGTTTCAATTGCAGACCTAAATCAAAACCAGGCTTTTGCCAATTTACCCAGCCAATGGTGCCGTTAAACAATTCCTGAGTAATCTTTTTCCCATCTTTTGATGCAGCTATAGCAATGGCTGCATCAGGATGCAAATGATCTATATGTTTAAATGGCAAAAATCCATGCAGAGGTGTATCAATAGAGGGAGCTTTTGAAGAGAGATCATAGATGCAATGATTGAACAGCTCAACCATCTCGTCTTCATATTTCAGGCCCCGGTAAACATTTTTTAAGCTGCGTAATTTGTCAACGTATAAGGCTGCAAGATCACTGCGTTTCATAGTGCCGAGGTCGCCACCACTGCCTTTTACCCACATCACTTCAGTATCATTTCCGGTCAATGGATTTTTAGCTAATGCTTTACACGATGTATTACCACCGCCATAGTTAGTTAACCGTAAATCTGCGCCCAATAAATTTGAACGATATAGCAATAGCGCTACTTCATCACCTTCCAGCTCCGCTGCTTTGGCATCATTCCATAAATAACTTACATACCTGAAGTTGCTTTTTTTTATAGTTGTTTCCTGCTCTTCAATAGCTGTTTCTTTATTCATAAAATATTTTAAATGTATGTTTCAACTTATCAATGAGGAACATAAAATTCTCATGTTTATTTGTGAGTGCAGAACTTTTTAAAATTACTTCAATGAATTTCCATAACCTACAAGTAGTATAGAAATTATGATAGTTGCTATGCCGGCAATAATAGTAGCGGTAGTTTTTTTACTTACACCTTTCCACTCTTTTAATACAACACCCCACATATTTGCAACCAAAATAATAAATGACATGTGCAATATCCATGAGCTTGCCCCATTACCCATTTTACTCTCACCCATCCCATAAAAAAAGAATTGTAAAAACCACATAGTTCCACCCAACGCACAAAGCAAATAATTTTTTAATAGGGGTTGTTGTTTATTTGCATAATCCCCGAAGGTTTTATTACGGAAATTTAAAACCATACACCAAATAAAATTGGTTGTTAAACCTCCCCAAAGTATTACTACAAAAATCACATTGTTGCGGAAAAGAAATTCTCCATGCCCGGGATTAAGTGCTTTCCATGCATCGTTAGCAACTGCTCCAAGGCTGCTCCCCGCCTCAATCCCGAAACTAAAGCAGGCGCTTAGCACACCAGAAATAACGGCTACTATTAATCCTTTTACTAACCTGAATTCGCTGCCTGAAGCATCCGTTTTAGCTGCGTCTAATTCTTTATCTTTCATTTGGCCAGCCTTGCCACAAATGATAATACCTACAACACAAACTAATAGCCCGAGCAACACAAAGCGACCCCATGTATGTCCGGCCAGATCTGCAATGGTATCTTTTCCTTGCTTAGGATTAAAGTAATAATATATGGAAGGAATGATGGCGCCAAATACTGAACACAAGCCAAGAATAATTGAGCTGCCTAAAGAAACGCCAAGATAACGTACTCCCAAGCCGTAAGTTAAACCGCCAATTCCCCAAAGCAAACCCATGAAATAGGTAGAGCCAATAACAAAAGATGAAGAACTTTTTATGATATCGAAGAATCCGGGAATAGTAAGATACGCAGCAAGTAATGGTGCAATTAACCAGGAAAAAATACCACCTGTAATCCAGAAACTTTCCCAACTCCATCCCTTTACTTTTTTATACGGCATGTAAAAACTGCCTGAAGCGAAACCTCCAATAAAATGGAAAAAAATACCTAGTATAGCCTGCATAGCCGTTAATCGTTTATTATTCCATATTAAATGAAATAAAAATAAAATTATGTTATGAATATTAAATCGCTGTCCTGATATAATAGCAGGATACAAAAATGCAGTGATAGAATGTAGCAATATATTAAAGTGTATTGCCAGTCATACTTAATATTTTTATTTTTGTGGTTGTTACTTTATGTAAATCTTTATGTACTTAGATCAAATGAAGAAATAGGCCAGGTCTAACTGTCATTATTAAAAGATATATTTAAAAAAATTAACTGCCAGTCCGGGCATAAGGGAAAGTGTTTCAAAGTTGAAACTTCTAGTAGTTCTTCATACACTTTTGAGCTGCATCGCTCTATCAAAAGCTTAGTTATTATTAACTTACTATTCTTGGCTTTTGAGCTAATGATTAAGATATTCTTCTGTCGAAGTTAATTTGCAGCAATTGACTATCATCAACCTGCTGGAAATTTTGAATACATTG
>CAXSDW010000047.1:0-4654 GCA_964236235.1 uncultured Chitinophagaceae bacterium | reverse complement strand
AAAGCCGCTTTAGAAAAATCTAAAGCGGCTTTACTTATATAAAAATTTATAGCTTTTGTAATTTGCTGTTGAAATTCAATTCATCATTAGAAACACTCATATTATAAATTCCTGTTTTGATTGAAGGTAAATTATTAATCAGGATAGAATTATTGCCTTTGTTTACAGTTATAGTTTTTGAGAATACTAACTGCCCTGTAGTATTGTGCAAAGTTAAAGTTGCTATAGAAGTCTTGCTGGCACTGAAAGATATAGTGAAGTCATCTTTAAATGGATTAGGGTAAACTACTACAGAAGTGTTCAATTCTAAAGCAAGTTTAACAACTGATGAAAAAGTGTACTTTGCGTTTATATCAATTTGTTTCAGGCGATAATATACAAACTTACCGCTATTTGGTGTGTTGTCCTGGTAATTGTAGTTCTTAACAACACTACTGTTTCCAGCACTTTTAATATTAGCAATTGAATTAAAATTTTGTCCATCTGCGCTTTTTTGTAATTCAAAATGATCACTGTTAAATTCCTGGCTTGTCTTCCAATCTAAATGTGAAACACCATTTGAATACATGCCATTGAAAGAAGATATTGTGACAGGAAGAGAACGACATTCATTTACAATAAGTGTATAATCATTAAAGTAAAGACAATCAGCACTTGCCAAACCTGCCTCAGAAGTAGAAACCGACAGCCTGTACTTATAGCCGTTCATTGAAGAAGTAACTGTGCCAAGATTTAAAGGAAGCGTGAAAGAATTACCAACATAAGTAGCCTGCTCGCCGGAAGTGCTGTCTACAAAAGTAGCGCCGCCATCTTTGCTGATTTTCCATTTGTACCACGAGTTAGTTTTGCTGTTATCAGTAACTGTGTAACTTACAGAAACACTGCTGCCTGCACATGAAGTTAACGGGCCCGCAACTGCTATTTGAGATTGGCAAACGTTTATTGAAATATCATCCAGACCAAGATCATTTCCGGAAGCAACAGCAGTTGCATTTACAACCTGCAAATCAACTGTATTAGTAGTTGCTACAAAAGAGCCGCCCACTTTTATCCATGTTGGAGTGCTGTTATAAGCAATAGGACCTGAATTTCCGATAACAGTACCATTCACAACAAAAGAAATATTTGGTTGAGAACCAGCGCCGGCCGCAGGGCTTGAAGAAGGTAAAATGTTAAGCACCCATGCAGAAAATTCATACGTTGCTCCTACACAAACCGGGATAGATTTAATCTGGTAAAAAATTTTGCTGTAGGTAGTGTCAGGTGCACCATTTACTGCCATAAAGTAACCACCATCACCAGTATGATCAGAACCTCTCCAATCACCTTTTATACAATTACCACCAGTAACATCACCGATAGTCTTTAAAATGGTATAAGTAAATTCTGGTCCAAGACCTCCGTTTTTAGCGGTATAAGTATAATCTGAACATGGCAATGCACTTCCTGAAGTACTACAACCAGTTAAGGCATTACCTATATTTCCAACTGGATTGTAAGTATTTGATCCTGATCTTGTACAACTATCAGCATTGGTATTAATAGTGATAAAAGGAACACTGAAAGTACCTTTTGCGCCTAATAAGTTAGGGCCTTTAATTCCGTTACATTGTGCATTGGTAAATTGAAAACCGCATACGCTTAATACAGTAAACACGAGAGTGTAAAATTTTGACATTTCTTTGGGGTTTGAGAGTTTAATAAATTGTTACCGGAGATTGTAAGCGGAAATACAGAAGATACAAGGGATTAAGCAGTCCTGGTATTTAAAGGCATTTACTGGAAGAAGTAATAGTGGTTACTATACTTTGTAAGCGGTTATTTATAAATATATTGAGATTGGGAATTACAAACGTCTGTAGAATTAAGACGATGCTGAAACAAAGATATAAGCGTTTATCTTAATATGCAAGTGTTTTAATACTTTTTTTTAATTTATTAAACATAGCGTATCTTATTTATAGTTTCAAGATACTTTTAGCATTGGCTTTTCCCCTTAGCTGCTCTTATATATTATCTCACGAAAAAACTTTTTAAAAGTCGCCATAATTGATTCCCATTTACAGGCAGAACAATTATATAAACATGTTCTAGCTGAAAGTAAGGAATTAATATCCGGTATATCTTTTGCCAAAAACAAGCACATCTGCACGTCCTTTAAAGATATTTCCTGTTGTACGATACTTGAATTCAATCTTGCTAATAAATTTACCATCTTCCGCTAACTCAATTTCCCGGCTAAATTGGTCAGCAGGAATAATGTCATCTAAGGAAGGTTCAAGCTTATCACCATTTTGATAATAAATCTTAAGATCATTAAGCCGCACTTCGTGTTTTTCTACTTTAAAACGTATGGAAGTGAACTTAAAGCTGCTGTGTACATCTATCACATCTTTCTCCCGAATGAAATCTACTTTTTGGTCTCCTATCAAATCCCATCCTTCTTCCACCGGAATAGCGCGGCGGGCCGGCGCACATGAACTATTAATTATGATCAAACAAATAATTGCGGGTAATATCTTTTTAAGTATTGTAAATAATTTCATGCTATTCTTATTTAAAAATTATTTAAAGTTATAATAAACTTATTACGGATCTCTTTTCCTATTCCTGTATTTGCTTTATAACATTAGATATACATACTTACAGAAATAAAACAATAGCTCGAATTTGTATACGCATCCTAACGTCTATAAAGGTCTCAGGTCTCTTTTATTAAGCCAGCCCTTAGAAGTTTGCCCGAGATGATTGGTATATACAATATAAATAAATCCGTTTCTTTCATCTATTGGATTTAATACAGCCTTGTTCCAATGATTTATAAAAGCTCTTCGCCGGGTACTTTCCTCAGGCTGATCATGAAAGTATGCTGTTGAGATCACGGTATATTGTTGTTTCGTTGTTTTTTTTACTATATCAGCTCGGGTATTTATAATTGTTGCATTGCTTTGCAAAGTACCGGCATCAGTGTATCTGTGTGTTAATTTTATAGAATCTTTTATCCTGGCAGAAAGATCAGTGTGTTGCTTTTGAGAGGGAACTGCTGTAGTATCTTTCATTGCTTTTTTTACCGGTTTAGAAGGTGGTAAAATAACAGCCGGAAGTGACGGGGGCGAACTGGTATCTTCTACTTCGAGTTTAGGTAAAATATTGTCATTTTTATTTATATTTTTAAAAGATAAAAAATAAAAAGCCACGGCTCCAATACACAAAATCATCAGTGATATTAAAATTGGTTTCTTCTTTACACCACCGAAAGGCACATCTCCCGGCGGCTTAATATCAGCTATTTCATTTTCAACGACTTTGAGGTTAATATTTCTTTCAGGCTCTGCAGCTTTTTTATATGCACTAAAAAGAAGATTGTAATTATTTTCTTTAATGTAACCTGCTTTCACATAAAAACTTTTATCTGTTCTGCTTTTGCCGGCTTCTTTTTCAAAAGTTTTCCACCTGCTTAAAATATCAAGCACATCATCATATTCTTCAGTAAAATTTAATGCGTCGTTTTTACCTGTTTTGATTGAATTAATATTTTTTATCTTAATGCCTTGCTTCATTTTGTAAAACCAAACTTCATCAGTAAAACCAGATTCCGGCTTAGAAAAAATAAGAATTGCAGCGCCTGAAAAAAGTAAAGCAGGTTTAATGGGCAAAGATATTACTGCCTCTAATCTATGCTCATCAATAATCTTTTCACGTATCGTTTTAATTGCAGTTCTATTATCGTACAATATAATTTCAGGAATAATTACTGCTGCACGTGCTCCAACATTTAATTTTTTTAGAATAAGGTTTAGAAAGTGGACTTCCCTGCTTATTGTAACGTCTGTTTTTGCTGTACCGGCGCCAACTGCCATGTCGTTTTCCAGGTTCTTGA
Organism: uncultured Chitinophagaceae bacterium; assembly: GCA_964236235.1. Taxonomy (GTDB): domain Bacteria; phylum Bacteroidota; class Bacteroidia; order Chitinophagales; family Chitinophagaceae; genus Ginsengibacter. Next base: position 774 of record CAXSDW010000047.1, on the reverse strand, counting down.
AAAAGAGATTTGATAGTATTAAAGTGGGCTGCTCAGGTACGCTTATACCATTTTTATTAAAAATATTTACAGGTCTTAATTCAGGATTTTCGATGCCGTGTAATATCATATTCATAGCGCCAATCCGAAGCTGTATAAGATCATGCTCGGTGCCCTTAAACTTATCTGCAGAAAAATCTCTTTTAGAATTATTATTTACCACTGAGTTATTAGATGAAACATACATTGCACTGTTTACTAAAAAGCTGCAATTACCTGCGCAAGGATCCCATACTACATCTTCCGCTGAAGGCTGCATCATGCAAACAATTAGTTTCACCACATACCCCGGCGCATACACCTGGCCATTTTGTCCTGCTATTTCAACCTTGTGCATCAGGTATTCATATATTGCAGCCATGGTTCTGTTGTCTTCTGCCTCCATAACTTTAATGATCTCCATTGTATTTGCTAACAATCCCGGTGTGGGCGCTAAAAGCAAAGGCTCTTTTACAAACGGACTATACTTCTGGTTTGCATGGCTATAATGTTCAATAAAGCCAGGTACGCAATTTTTCTCAGTTAAAAATTTGTGCATTGTTTTAGTATCCATTGATTTAAAGCTGCTCCATCCCTGCTCTTTTGTATACATAAGATCATTAGAAGATAATGCAGGCCAGCCTTCAGAAACAAGTTGCATCTCCTCTATTTTTTTCATAAACAGCAGATAGCTTAGCATGTCAAGAAAGGCTAATGGTTTTACCTGGCTGACTGGCCAGCAAGCTTCCCATTTTT
>CAXSDW010000046.1:0-27921 GCA_964236235.1 uncultured Chitinophagaceae bacterium | reverse complement strand
TTAATTAAACGTTTCCCTTATTTTTTCCCAAAAAGATTTTTCGTTTCTATCAGGCTTAGGCTGAAAGCTATGACTATCCTGCATTTTCTCTAATGTATCTTTTTCTTCGGGTGTTACATGCTGCGGTGTCCATACATTTACCTGTATTAACTGGTCACCTTTTTCACTGCTGTTTATACTAGGAAAACCTTTACCTTTTAATCTGAAAATTTTTCCGCTTTGCGTTCCGGGGGGAATTTTAATTTTGGCTCTGCCATCAATAGTTGGCACTTCAGTTTGCATACCAAATACTGCATCCGGAAAAGATATAAAAAGATCGTAAGCCACATTCAAACCTTCACGGTGTAACTGCGGATGTGCTTCTTCTTCAATTAAAATTATAAGATCCCCGGGGCTGCCGCCACGCTCACCTACATTTCCTTTACCGCTCATGCTTAGCTGCATACCATCCTGAACGCCTTCAGGGATATCAAGCGTTACCGTTTCTTCACCGTACACCCGGCCTTCGCCTTTACATGCGGTACATTTATTTACAATAACAGTTCCTTCTCCATTACATGCAGGGCAGGTTGTTACCGTTTGCATCTGGCCTAAAAAAGTGTTCTGTACTTTTCTTACCTGGCCGTTGCCGCCGCAAGTGCCACAGGTTTGTGCGCTGTTTTTGTCTTTGGCGCCTGATCCGTTACAAGTGTTACAGGTTACGTATTTTTTTACTTTTATAGTTTTACTGGTTCCGTTTGCAATCTCTTCATAATTCACCTTAATTTTTACACGAAGGTTACTTCCTTTTACGCCACGACCTCTGCTCCGGCTGCTTCTTGAAGATCCGGCGCCAAAAAAGCTACCAAACATATCCTCACCGAAAATATCTCCAAACTGGCTGAAGATATCATCCATGTTCATATTATGAGCTCCGCCTCCACCCCGGCCGGGGCTAAATGCACTATGTCCGAACCTGTCGTATTGAGCTTTTTTATCAGCATCACTTAAAATTTCATAGGCTTCAGCCGCCTCTTTAAATTTTTCTTCAGATGCTTTATCCCCGGGATTGCGATCAGGATGATATTGCATCGCCACCTTACGGTACGATTTTTTGATTTCATCTGTGGAGGCATTTTTACTAACTCCTAATACTTCATAAAAATCTCTTTTAGCCATGCATTACACCTCCTGAAAACTATTTTTTTAAGAATTATTTTTGTTACCCATTAAATATATTTTTGTTGGTTAACTATAATTTTATATTATTTTCCAACAACAACTTTAGCAAATCTTATTAATTTATCGTTTAGATAATATCCTTTTACTACTTCATCAATTACTTTACCTTTTTTTGATTTGTCGGGAACTTCTATCTCTGTGATGGCTTCATGTTTCTCCACATCAAAATCGGTATTTATACTTTCCATTGCTTTTAATCCTTTGCTTAGCAACGTATTTTTAAGTTTATTAAATACAAGCTGAACACCATCTTTTATCTGCTGAATATCGTTAGAAGAATTCATTTGCTTTTCTGCCCTGTCAAAATCATCCAATACATCAAGCATTGATGTTATCACTTCTTTTCCCGCAGTTTGTATATATTCAATTCTCTCTTTGGCGCTTCTTCTTTTATAGTTTTCAAATTCCGCAAACAGCCTTACATATTTATCTTTATATACTTCTATTTCATTTTTTAATTTCTCCGTTTCATCGTCTTTCGATTCCTCGTTTTGCTCATTAGAAGTACGATTAGTGTCTTTACCTGGTTCATTTATAAGAACTTCATCCTCTGCTGAGTTAAAGGAAGAATTATTTATATCGTTGGTTTTAGCATTGTTCTCTTGCATACTTTCAAAAATTTGTGCAAAAGTACATTAGTCAAACAATTTGCCAAGAAGAAAAATTAGACAAAATGACGCAACAAGAATGGGGAATGAGATCGGAGCAGGTTTGAATTATTTTATAACCTGAAATTTACCTGATTCGATAATTTTACCGGATCTGTCTAAAAGTTGAAAGATGTATACTCCGCGATAAAAATCTGAGAGAGAAACAGATATTTTAGGTGTGACTGTTTTTGTACTGTAAACTTTTTTTCCAATAAAATTATATACCTGGAAGGAGTAAGATTTATCAAGGCCTTTTTGAAATTCAAAATTAATCACACTAACCGCCGGATTTGGATAAAACTTTAAGAATTTGATAGCCAGATCATTTGCGATAGGAACTTTCGTTTGGGCAGAACTGCCAAAACTAAATCCAACAATAAAAATAAATATATAAAAGTATTTTTTCAATACGTAAAATTATAAAATGTACCGATATTTAAATTTTAAATTAGAATAAAATCTAATGTCAACTATAAAAATAGGAAATAATGATTAATATACAGCAAATACTGGGCTAATATTTTTAATTGTATAACCGGTTTATAATTACAATAAATAAAATGCCCTTTTATATTTACTTTAGATATCAATTGATTTACCAAACTTCATAGGCAAGGGCTTTCTTGTTTTTTGTGGTATTTTTATATTTTTTTAACAAAAAAGTAAAAGAGATAATGGTTACTGCTGTTATGGCCAAAGCTTTTACCACCAGTTTTGTAGCATCCATATTTTTAGGTGGCGTATACACAACTCCAGTTGCATTTGTGATTGCAGAATCATTTAGATAACGGCCGTGAGATGGAACAGCAACTTTGTAAAAATGGCGGGATAAATAATCTAATGAATCACGCAGTTCAGTTCCATGCATTGGTTTTCCGTGGCCGGCAGCTACAGTTTCCGGATCTAATTGTACAAGGCTTTTTACAGATTCTCTCGCCAACACCCAGTCGTAAGTAAAATATTTTGGCGGCCCTGATAACTTTTTTAATTGAAGTAAAGTAGCAATTGCTGATTCGGCTTTAGTGGTTACAAAAGCGTCTCCTGCAATTAAAAGATTATCACTATCTCTAAAAAGACTTATATGACCCGGAGCATGGCCGGGAGTGTGTATATATTTCCATTCTGGCAAGCCTGGTACTCTTCCATTTTCGGGCAGCGGATTTGTATATTGGGTTATGTTTATCGGCGACGTGGGATAAATAAATGACATCAATGACATAAGTCCGCCTCCTGCGCTTGGGTCAGTTGGTGGATACGATGATTTACCTGTGAGGTATGGAATCTCAAGATAGTGCGCAAACACCGGCACTTTCCATTCCTGTATAAGCGTTTCCAAAGCACCTACATGATCAAAGTGGCCATGGGTGAGAATAATAGAAGATGGTGTGGAATACATGCCAAAAAGCTGTTTAGCCATTTTTTTTAACTTACCTGCAGACCATTTTAAACCGGCATCTACTAAAACCCAATTACCATCAAACGGGTTTAATATCATGTACATATTTACAAATGCATCTTTCAATCCCCAAACGCCCGGAGCAACATTAAAAAATCTTTTAAATTCATTTTTTTGATAGTTTATTTTGTTAGTCATGATAAGAGATTTAAAAACTTCATTAAAAAATTGCAGGTAAAATCATGCCATATCAGAATGTCTTTTTTATAAGTAAGAATCGTGGCATAACAAATGTACCTAATGGATTTTCCTTAAAAATTAATACAATATAATGGTACAATGGTTCATTGGCTGCTCAGGCTTTCATTATAAACACTGGAAGGAAATATTTTATCCAAAAGGGCTTGCACAAAACAAATGGTTTAGTTTTTATGGAGAACATTTTAATACGCTTGAATTGAATGTAACTTTTTATCGTTTTCCGCAAATTTCATTTCTTGAAGGTTGGTATAATAAGAGTACACCTGCATTTCGGTTTGCTGTAAAAGCTCCGCGTGCAATAACACATTATAAAAAATTTTTGGATACTGAAAGATTGCTTTCCGATTTTTATGGTACTGTGGCCGAAGGGCTGAAGGAAAAGCTTGGCTGCGTATTATTTCAATTGCCGCCGCGGTATAATTTTACTATTGAAAGATTACAAAACATCATCTTCAGCCTCGATAAAACATATAATAATGTGGTTGAATTTCGCCATGAGAGCTGGTGGAATGCGCAGGTATATGAGGAGTTAGCAAAAAATAAAATCACCTTTTGTGGCATGAGCCATCCTTTGCTGCCTGACGAGATTATACAAAATACTTCTACAATTTATTACCGCATGCACGGTGTGCCTGAGTTATATAAATCGTTATATTCAATTGCAGCGTTAAAGAAAATTATCAAACAAATAGAAGGTTCCGGATCAATTAAAAAAGCATATATTTATTTCAATAATGATATTGGTGGCTCGGCAATTACAAATGCTAAACAAATGATTGAGCTTTGCGAACAAAGAAATTAAACTTGTGCATTTGTAATTTTATTACTTGTTCATTTATTAACTATTAAATACATGCTTAAAAGTTTTATAATCAGACTGATCATATTTAGCTTTTTTACAGTTTCTTTTTTTGGCAGTTGTAAAAAAAATAGTAGTTCACCAGACGGAACTGTTTTGGAAAAGTATTTTGAATCCAGTGTACTAAATAAAAATATCATTGTTAATTATGCAAGTAACAACGGCACAGATATAACTGCAAATTATAATGGTTATACTTTTGTATTATTAAAAACAGACTACTATCACGGTCCTCTACAGGCTAAAAAAGATGCCACTGTAATAACCGGCAGTTGGAGCACTAATGATGATTACAGTAAACTTACCATTACATTGCCGGCGCTTCCGCAGGAATTTGTCTTTTTATCAAGATCATGGCGTTTTACAAGCAAAACAACAACCCTTATGAAGCTTGCCCCGTGGGGTTCTTCAGAGCCGCTGGTTCTTTATATGCAGCTTCAATAATGTAAGTTTAAACTAAACTTTCGAATGAGTTATTGAGGTTTATCTGTGCAGAAGTAAACTACCTTCAAGACAATTTTTTTAGCTGTTTGGTGTTATATAAATGTGTTGATGTATTTCATCTTCACATTACAGTTATAAACCAGGCACGCTCTATGTCAGCACGAACAATAGTATTATGCAAATGGCTATTGTTCTTTACTTTGAGTATTCACACATATGTTACCAAAGCACAATTAAGTGCCGATTTTTCCGCAACGCCTGCAGCAAGCTGTTCACCGGCTGTAGTGCGCTTTTCTGATCTTTCAAAAGGTAATCCTGCTGCATGGAAATGGGATTTAGGAAACGGAACAATTTCTTTTTTACGAAATCCATCAGTTACTTATTTTACACCTGGTCAATATACTATTAAATTAATCGTACGTAATTCAGCCGGTGCAGATTCAATTACAAAGGCACAATACATCACCATATATTCTTCACCTGTTGTTAATTTTTCTGCATCTCAAACCTCAGGATGTTTTCCATTACCGGTAAAGTTTAGCGATTTAAGCGTTGCACAAAGTGGCACTGTTACAAAATGGCAATGGGATTTTGGTGACGGCGTTATTTCAGGTGATTCAAGTGCTCAGCACGTTTATAAAAGTGCAGGAAATTTTAATGTTTCTTTGCGCATTACAAACAGCTTTGGTTGTGTAAAATCAAAAACGAAATCTCAATATATACAAATCAGATCCGGGGTTATTAGTGATTATAGTATCAAGACTTCCAACTCATGTAAAGCGCCGGCAACTATAAATTTTATAAATAATTCCAAAGGCGTAGGCATTTTATCTTATCAATGGGATTTCGGCGATGGCAGCGGTTCTTCGCTTGCAAATCCTTCGCATCGTTATACTGTTGATGGCAGCTATACAGTAAGGCTAATTGCAAAAAGTGCTGCAGGATGTGAGGATACCTTAACGAAATTAAAAGCTATTATATTTGGTAACACAAATGCCGATTTTTCAATACCGGCAAAAGTTTGCTTAGGCAGTGTTGTAAACATTGTAAATATAAGTAAACCTTTGCCGGCAAGCCTTGTATGGAATTTTGGCGATGGCAGCAAATCTACTGATACTATGCCTGTAAAGCGTTATTTATCTCCCGGGAATTATGTAGTAAAAATGATTGCCGACTTTGGCGCATGCCTGGATTCAGTTTCAAAACCGGTTACGGTTTTAGCCAATCCTCAAACAGATTTTACTGCGGATAAAAGAGCTGATTGCAAAGTGCCTTTTACAGTTAAGTTTACTTCTGATGTTACCGGGGCCATAAGTTACTTATGGATATTTGGCGATGGAGATTCTTCGGCAGTAAAAGATGCGGTGCATATCTATGATTCAGCAGGTACATATGCGGTAAAGCTGATCGCTGCAAATGCTGCCGGATGTTCCGATACATTAATAAAACCGGCTTTTATAAAAGTTGAATTGCCCCACATAACTGTATTGAATCTGCCTGCCAAAGGTTGTGTGCCTTTCTTTTTTGATTTTGAAAATAATGTAGTAAGTACAGAACCCGTAACTAATTATCACTGGGATTTTGGTGATGGCTCTACTTCATCATTGGCGCATCCATCTCATACATTTTTACTTGAAGGTACATATACAATTAAAGTAATTATCACAACAATCAGCGGCTGTACTGATACTGTTACCTATGTGGATGGGATAACAGCAGGAACTAAGCCCGTAGCCAATTTCAGCGCCGCTCCATTGGATGTATGCGCTAATTTACCTGTTTCTTTTATTGATTTTTCCACAGGAAAAATTGATAAGTGGTACTGGCAATTTGGTGATGGCGGAACATCAAATGAACAAAATCCCACACATGCATATGAAGATACCGGGTATTTTACAATAACACTTATTGTAATGAATAACGGATGTGCAGATACTTTGAAGTTCGATAAATATGTACACACCAAGCCTCCGGTTGCAAAGTTTTTAATTGCTTACGATTGTGCAATACCAATGCAAAGAGTTTTCACTGACAAATCATTAGGTGCAGATACATGGTTGTGGAATTTTGGAGACAGTACCAGTTCAGCAGTACGGCATCCTGTACATAATTATGCATCAACAGGAAGTTATATAGTAACATTATTGGTAACAAATGCAGCTACAGGATGTTCGTATACCAAACGCCAAGCAATTTCAGTTATAGATGAAAAGGCAGATTTTAAAGTAGCTGATACGGCGGTTTGTAAAGGATCTTCAATCAACTTTTCGGCTTTTAATATAAATCCAGCTAATATCGCATCTTACTTCTGGAATTTTGGTGATGGAAGTTCCGGCACCTCACCTGCAGGCATGGTTGCTCATGTTTATAAGTTAGCAGGTAATTATTCAGTTACACTGATTATTACTGATCTTTTAGGTTGCAAAGACACAATGATAAAATCATTGTACATACATGTTTACGGGCCTTCTGCAGTTTTTACATCGTCAGTTCCGGGAAGTTGCTTGAATGATACAATTACGTTTATTGACAATTCCTATTCTGATGGCACCCACAATATTCGACAATGGATTTGGGACTTTGGAGATAAAGTAACAGAAACCTTAACAGGCCCGCCATTTAAACACAGTTATGCAACTCCCGGGATTTATACGGTAAAGCTGAAAGTAACAGACAGCAGGGGTTGTACTGACAGCATGGTGAGAATTAGTGTGCTAACTATATCCAAACCAATAGCCGGTTTTAAAACAAAAGATACAGTTTCCTGCCCCCGCAAGCCTGTTACATTTATAAATATTTCTACCGGTCCTAATCTTACTTATTTATGGAACTTTGGTGATAGCTCAACATCAACACAGGCAAATCCTGTTCATCAATATTCAACAACCGGCGTGTTTACTGTAAGTCTTTCTGTAATTGATAAATACGGTTGTACAGGTTTTGTTGTAATGAGTAATTATATAAAAATAGTTTACCCGGTTGCCGGTTTTTTAGTAAGCGATTCAATTGGCAATTGCCCTCCGCTTATTGTTACATTTACCAATACATCTGTAAATAAAATAACCGATTCATGGGATTTTGGAGATGGCACCACTTCTTCATTAAGCAATCCTTCGCATTTTTATTCAATACCAGGAAAATATAATGCAGTACTAACAGTAACAAGTGCAGGAGGATGTATTGAGCAAATGACTAAAGAAATAACTTTAAAAGGACCTTATGGATATTTAACCTACACTGGTTTAACCGGCTGCAATCCTTTAACGACCGGTTTTAAAGCATCCACAAAAAACAGCACTTCTACAGTTTGGGACTTTAATGATGGTACAACTCTTATCAACCAGGATTCAATTTTAAGCCATCTGTATACAAATCCGGGCATTTATATTCCGAGAATAATTGTTTCAGACTCAAGTGGTTGCCAGGTTCCTATTATAGGAACTGATACAATTATAGTATTTGGAATAAAGGCAGATTTTATTAATTCTTCTGCAACTTTATGCGATTCAGGAATGGTAAAATTTACTGATAAAAGCAGCAGTAATGATCTTATTAAAAGTTATTCCTGGAGTTTTGGCGACGGTTCAATATCAACTTTAAAAGATCCTGTTCATACTTATAAAAACAGTGGCTTATTTTATACAAAACTTATTGTAACAACCAGGGCAGGTTGCCAGGATTCAATAAATCTTGCTACACCAATAAAGATTGTAAGTAGCCCGAAAGTGGCCATAGCAAGCAGTTCCGGCGCATGTATACCAGCAACGCTAAATTTTTCAGCAACGGCTTTAGTTGCAGATACGTCTGCTCTGTCATGGTTGTGGAACTTCGGTAATGGAGATACTTCAACCTTGCAACATCCGCCTTCTCAGCGTTATATTTTGGCTAACACTTATACAATACAATTAGCAGTTGCCAATAGCAGCGGTTGTATTACCAAAGTAAATAAAACAATAGAAGCTTATCCAATACCTGACGTAAATATTAAAGCAACAACAAATGTATGTAAAGGGAAACCGGTAAATTTATTGGTAACCGGTGCTGCAAAATATAACTGGTCGCCTGTCACTAAACTCTCCTGTATAAACTGCAGTGATCCTGTTGCACGGCCGGATAGTTCAATTGAATATTTAGTAAAAGGCACCAGTAATAACGGTTGTGTGGCATACGATTCCATCTCTTTATCGGTGAAAGTTCCTTTTGAATTGCAAACAAGCCAGGCTGATACTTTATGCGCCGGCAGGTCAACTATTCTTTATGCAAGCGGCTCTGAAACCTATTCGTGGACACCCGTACAAGGGTTGGCTAATCCTTTGCTGGCCTCAACAGTTGCCACACCTTTGCAAAGCACAACTTACCGGGTAATTGCCGCTGATATTATTGGTTGTTTTAAAGATACCGGCTTTGTTCCCATTAAAGTGTATCCGATACCAACAGTATATGCCGGTGAGGATAAAACCCTTAATGTAGGAAAAACAGTTGATCTTTTGCCTGTAATTTCAAATGATGTTACCAATGTAACATGGTCGCCCACTTCAGGCATGTTTAGAAATAACTACCCGGGCATTACAGTTAAGCCAACGGAAACCATAGAGTACACTGTAGAAGTTTCAAACGACGGCAGTTGCCTTGCACGTGACCGGGTTACTGTATATGTTCTTTGTGATAATGCTAATGTTTTTATACCAAACACTTTTTCTCCAAATAATGATGGAACAAATGATGTTTTTTATCCAAGAGGAAGCGGGATATTCCGGATTAAGGATATGAAGATATTTACAAGATGGGGCGAAGTAATATTCGAAAAAACAAATTTTTATGCAAACGATATTTTATCCGGATGGAATGGAACATTTAAAAACAAACAGCTTCCGGCCGATGTATTTGTTTATACAATTAATATTATTTGCGACAATAATACCATTTTGACTTACAAAGGAAATGTAACATTGGTGCGATAAGATTGTAACAACAAATTAAAAAGAATTTCTTTGAATTTTGCTTTTTGAAACTACTTATAAAACTAAATAACCTGCTTCATTCAGCGCTGTTACTGCTTAATGAAGTATATTGTATAAACAAGAAAAACCGCAGCGTTTTGCCTTCTGTAAAATATTCATTTAAAACCTTAAGAAGTGTAGTTTTTTATAAATCTATTTGGTGGAAATATATACTATCAGCTTGTGTTTGTTTGTATACTTCAAATGTTTTTGCCCAGCCAGTTGCTGATTTTTCTGCAACGCCTGTTAGCGGTTGTGCGCCGCTGTTAGTAAACTTCACTGACTTATCTGCGGGTTCACCCACGAGCTGGAAATGGGATTTAGGTAATGGTACAATTTCAGTTTTTCAAAATCCATCTGTAACCTATTTTGCAACAGGTAAATATAAGGTAATACTCATAGTAACAAATGCAAGCGGTTCTGATACGCTTGTAAAAGATCAATATATAAATGTTGAGGTTAATCCGGCAGTTGCGTTCACCGGCAATCCGCTTACAGGCTGTTTGCCATTGCCTGTTCAGTTTACTGACCAAAGCGCAGCAGGCAGCGGAAATATAAGCTCATGGAAATGGGATTTTGGTGATGGTGTTATCGGCACAACGCAAAATCCGCAGCATGTTTATACTTCAGCAGGTACTTTTGATGTAACACTGCAGGTTAAAAATAATTTCGGATGTACGGGCACACTTTCAAAAACAAAATATATCAATACAACTAATAGTGTTAAGGCTAATTTTACCAATAATGTTCAAAGCAATTGTAAGCCGCCGGTAAGTTTAACGTTTCAAAATCTTTCCACAGGTCCGCCGGCAATAAATTATCAATGGGATTTTGGCGATGGTGTTACTTCAATGCAAACCAATCCTTCACATACTTTTACAACAGCAGGAAACTTTAATGTTAAGCTCATTGCAGATGCCAATGGTTGCAGTGATACGGTTACTAAAATAATTTCTATTGGAACAGTGCTTGCTGATTTTTCTGCACCGCTCACTGTATGTCCCGGCAAATCCTTTAGTCTTACAAATACAAGCACACCTGCACCCATAAGTGTTTTTTGGGATTTTGGTGATGGCACTACATCTGATTCAATTAATCCTGTAAAAACTTACACTACACAAGGTAATTACAACATTAAATTGATTGTAAATTTTGGCGCTTGTGTTGATTCTGTCTTTAAAAAAATTACTGTGTTGGGTAAACAAACGCTTGCATTTACCGCTGATAATACTGCAGGTTGCAAGGCGCCTTTTACAGTTAATTTTTCCAATACTTCCTTAGGCGTAACAGGCTACTCCTGGGATTTTGGTGATGGCACAACTTCTTCTTTGGCTAATCCTTCACACACTTACAACACGACGGGTAATTATACTATAACTTTTATCGGAACCAATAGTTCCGGCTGCCAGGATACATTAATTAAAATAAATTACATAAGGGTTCAGGCTGCATCTGTTTCATTACCTGAGTTGCCGGTAAAAGATTGTGTTCCATTCATGCACACTTTTTCTGCAGCAATAAATTCGCCAGATGCTGTGCAGCGTTATACCTGGAATTTTGGTGATGGAACTACAGATACTGTTGCCAATCCAACGCATACTTATACTGCTGTAGGGAGCTACACTATTTCATTAAAAATTACCACCGTAAGCGGATGTGTTGCTTCAGTAACAGTACCAAATGGAGTAATTGCAGGTATTAAGCCCAAAGCAAATTTTAGCGCAACACCGCTTGTTGCGTGTGCAAGTGAGTCAATAAATTTTACTGATCTCTCCACAGGAAATGTAAATGAATGGCTTTGGGATTTTGGAGATAGCGCTACTTCAACTGAACAAAATCCGGCACATCGTTATGGTGATACGGGATATTTCAGAGTGTTACTAACTGTGAGAAGCAGCGGCTGTCCTGATTCAATTTCATTTGCAAAATATATTTATATAAAGCCTGCGATTGCAAAATTTAAAATCAGGGGAAACTGTGCTCTTCCTTTTCAAAAAATTTTTACCGATAACTCTGAAGGCGCTTCCACATGGTTATGGAATTTTGGTGACGGTGCTACATCTTCAACAAAAAACCCAACACACGTTTATGCAGACACAGGAACTTACCCTGTAATTTTAAGAGTTACTAATACATCTACAGGTTGTACTGATACAATCAGCAGAATTGCACAGGTAATACTTGAGAAAGCAAATTTTGCCGCAAGCAACACTAATGTTTGTAAAAACTCAACAGTTACTTTTAAGCCGCAAAACATTAATGTTTATAAAATTTCCAGTTACAATTGGGACTTTGGTGATAGTTCTGCAACAACAACATCCGTTGATTCGGTCAATCATATCTATACACAAAATGGTACTTTTAATGTAAGACTGATTATTACTGATTTGATCGGTTGTAAGGATACGCTGGTAAAACCAATGTACATAATTGTGAATGGCCCAACGGCAAAGTTTACCACTAACTTACCAGGTACCTGCGTAAATAATGCCATTGATTTTATTGATAGCTCGTTTAGTGATGGCACACATCCAATAGTTCAATGGACATGGGATTTTGGTGATAATACAGGCGCTACTTTTGTGGCTCCTCCGTTTACACATGTTTATAATAAAGCGGGCATTTATACCATTAAACTAAAAGTGACAGATAGCAATGGCTGCACAGACAGTTTAATTAAGATCAATTACATTATGATAACGCAACCTGTGGCAGATTTTATTTCTACAGATACTGCATCATGCCCGTTGGCAGCAGTTCATTTTGTGAATTTAGCTACAGGCCCAAACCTCCAATATTTTTGGAATTTTGGCGATGGAACTACTTCGAATGATCCGAATCCTATTCATCAATATGCTACTACAAATATCTTTACTGTTAGCTTAAAAATTACTGATGCGTATGGATGCAGTGATAGTATTCAAAAGATAAATTACATAACTATTACTACACCAAAGGCAAATTTTGTATTAAGTGATTCACTTAGTACATGCCCGCCATTTTTTGTTACGTTCAATAATACTTCAACAAATTATACTACTCTTTCATGGGATTTTGGAGATGGTAATTTCTCTTCTTCTGTAAACCCGACGCATTTTTATTACATACCCGGTAATTACATTGTAAAGCTGCGTACAACAGGCCCAGGCGGATGTTCCGACGAGAAATTTAGTACCATAATTGTGAAAGGCCCCAATGGAGTTTTTAGTTATACAAATATTATTGGCTGTGATAGTGTACGAACTAATTTTAAAGCCAGTTCAAAAAATAATTTATCATTCATATGGGATTTTAGTGATGGAACCACAATAAAAACAACTGACTCTTCCATCTCTCATACATATACCAACAGTGGCTTTTATTTGCCCAAAGTAATCTTACAAGATTCAAGTGGTTGCCAGGTTCCTATAACAGGCACTGATACTATTAAGGTGCTCACTGTGCAAAGCAATTTTGCTGCTGCAACAAATACTTTATGCGATGCCGGTAATGTTACATTTAATGATTCGAGCATAAGTAATGATGTGCTCACAAACTGGAAATGGAATTTTGGTGATGGCACTACTTCTTTACAACAAAATCCCACACATTATTATACAGCGCCCGGATTATATACTGTAAACTTAGCCGTGTCTACGACAAATGGGTGTATGGATACTATTACTAAAATCGGGTATATAAAAGTAGCAGCACGTCCTGATATAGATATCACAGGAAGTACTGCTGGTTGCGAATTAAGCATGTTTACTTTTAATGGAATATTTCTTCAGCCTGATACTTCTATTGTTACATGGAAATGGGATTTTGGAAATGGGCAAATTGCTTCACTGCAGATTCCCCCATCTCAAACCTATTCACCTGCCGGTAATTATATTGTAAGTGCCATTGCTACTAACAGCAGCGGATGTATGGATACTGCATCAAGAGCAATTACCATTAATCCATTACCCGATATAAATGCGGGCAAAGATGCTTTTTTATGCCTTGGTACTCCTGTACAATTACAGGCATCAGGCGCTAATGCTTATCAGTGGCTTTCTCCCACAAATTTTTTAAGCTGTATTAATTGTTCTAACCCGGTTACTACCACACCTGACGATATTACTTATGTTGTAAAAGGAACAAATAACTTTGGTTGCACAGCGGTAGATTCTATTAATCTACGAGTTAAAAAACCTTTTACTATAACAGTAACTCCACAAGCTGATTCCATTTGTTCAGGACAAAGTGTGCAGTTAAATTCTTCTTATGCAGAAAATTATTTGTGGGCTCCTGCCGCAGGTTTAAATAATTCATTTATTCAGAACCCGATCGCCAGTCCTGCCACCAATACACTTTACAAGTTGCTTGCATTTGACAGCGCCAAGTGTTTTAAAGATTCAGCTTATGTAAATATTTCAGTGTTCAAATATCCTGTGGTAAATGCAGGGCAGGACAAAACAATTAAGATAGGTACATCAATAACACTTGCTCCAACGTATTCAAATGATGTTACCAATTGGCTGTGGACACCCGCTGCAGGATTGAGTTGCACTAATTGTCCTGCGCCTGTGGCCATGCCGTTTGTAAATACAACTTATACACTTATAGTTCAAAATAAGGGCGGTTGCTCTGCAGAAGACCAGGTAACAATATTTATGATCTGTAACAATGAAAATATTTTTATACCGAATACATTTTCGCCTAATGGCGATGGAGTTAATGATATATTTTTCCCAAGAGGAACAGGCTTAAACAGGATAAGAGGAATGAAAATATTTAACCGATGGGGTGAGCTGGTTTTTGAAAAATCAAACTTCTATGCCAATGATCCATCATCAGGCTGGAACGGCCTTGTAGGTGGAAAAAAAGTTCCGCCGGATGTGTATACCTTTGTTATTGATGTGATTTGTGACAATGGCCAGGTAGTTTCTCAAAATGGAAATGTCACCCTGTTAAAATAGTTATGTTAAAAATAAAAACAGATTAAATACGTTTCAATTAGGTTGCTATGACCCACTGGTTACATTTAAATCCTGCATCATGAAAAATCTTTTACTAAAATTTTTGTGGGGTATATTTTTTTTAATCAATTACACTTTATACTGCAACGCACAAGACATACATTTTTCACAATTTTTTGAAACTCCATTACTTCGCAACCCTGCCCTGGCAGGCATTTTCAGTGGCGATCTGCGCATACAGGGAGTTTATCGTACACAATGGAACAGTGTTACGGTGCCTTATCAAACAGCTTCTTTAAATGGCGAATATAAATTACCCATAGGAAAAGGTGATGATTTTTTAACGCTTGGAGGCGAGATATTATACGATAAAGCCGGCTCTGCTGTTTTAACTGCTACCCATATTTTACCGGTTCTCAATTATCATAAATCTTTAAGTTCAGAAAAAAATATGTACCTCTCTCTTGGCTTTATGGGCGGGTTGGTACAGAGAAGATTTGATCGTTCAAAAATCACAACAAACAACCAGTATAACGGAACAGATTATGATCCGACGCTGAGTGATGGAGAAAATTTTTCAAGCACAGGTTATTCTTATCTTGATGGAAGTGTGGGTTTAAGTTTTAATTCTCAGTTGGGTGAAAACGTTGATAATAATTATTTTATCGGCGCTGCTTATCATCACTTTAATAAATCAGCTAAAATTTCTTTTTATAGTAATGATAAAATTGAAATGTTGCCTAAAGTAGTTATTTCCGGCGGCCTGCGCATGAGCGTAACTGATTACTCATTTGTTACTTTTCAGGCAGATTATGCAAAGCAGGGCACCAGCACAGAAACCATCGGGGGAATGTTATATTCTTATAAATTAGATGATCCGTCGGATCCAAAATATGTATTTCATGCCGGAGCTTTTATAAGGTGGAAAGATGCGCTGATACCCGTTGTTAAGATGGAATACAAGCCCATGGCTTTTGCTTTTAGTTATGATATTAACGTATCACAATTGAAAACAGCCAGCCAGGGCCGCGGCGGATTTGAATTATCTATTTCATATCAACATTATTTTGACAGGGATAACTCTACAAAAAATGCGGTAAGATGTACAAGGTTTTAAATCAATAATATTTCAACTTTATATAACACTAAGTTTCACTTTGGATTTTTGGATAAGAATGCCTTCGGTAAAACGGAGGCTTCTTTATTTAATTAAAGTAACATCTTCCGAAAGCTTTTACTTGGTTATAACTAACTTATTTTTAGAGTAATTTGAGTTTACAATCAATCAAAACTTATCTTGAAAATTAAATGAAAATATTATCAGTTATACAACATTTAGAAACCATTGCGCCTGTTGCATACCAGGAAACTTATGATAATGCAGGCCTGTTAACAGGAGATGGTGATTGGGAATGTACCGGCATAATCACTACACTCGACAGCACCGAAGAAATAGTAAAGGAAGCCGTCAGCAGAAATTGTAATTTGATAATTGCGCATCATCCGATAATTTTTAAGGGCTTAAAAAAGTTAAACGGAAAAAATTATGTTGAGCGAACCATTATAACTGCTATTAAAAATGATGTAGCTATTTACAGCATTCACACCAATTTAGACAATGTATTAAAAGGCGTTAATGGGAAAATTGCTGAACTATTGAAACTTGAAAACATAACTGTATTAAAACCACGTGAACAGCTGCTGAAAAAACTGGTAACGTTTGTTCCGGTAAAATATGCAGAAGACTTGCGCCAGTCATTGTTCGCAGCAGGCGCAGGCAAATTAGGTAAATACAGTGAATGTAGTTTTAACATTGAAGGAACGGGTACTTTTAAACCTGGTGAAGGCGCTGAACCTTTTGCAGGAGAACTTGGTAAACGCCATGAAGAGAAAGAGATGAAAATTGAAGTAATTTTCCCTGGTTATTTGCAGGATAATATTGTAAATGCACTGATTGATGCACATCCGTATGAAGAAGTTGCTTACGATATTCTTCCACTTTCAAATTATCTTTCTGATGTTGGCAGCGGGTTAATTGGTGAAATAGCTGAGCCGCAGGACGAAACCGGATTTCTTAAAACAATAAGAACAACGTTCAATTTAAAGGTCATCAGGCATAGTGCTTTGTGCGGTAATAAAATAAAAAAAGTAGCTGTATGTGGCGGGGCCGGAAGCTTTCTTACTTCTACCGCAATTGCTTGCAGAGCTGATATTTATATAACTTCTGATATTAAGTATCATGAATTTTTTGACGCTGAAAACAAAATCCTTTTAGCTGATATCGGTCATTACGAAAGTGAACGGTTTACCATTGACCTTTTGCATGACATTTTAAAGGAAAAATATCCTAACTTTGCCGTCCTTAAAACAGCAATCAACACAAACCCGGTGTCTTATTTTATAAGTTGAGCTGTCACAATTCAAATAACAAAACAAATATAAATGCCAACAGTAAAAGATTTTTCAGTTGAAGAAAAGTTATCATCAATAGTAAAGCTGCAAAAAATCGATAGCAAGCTTGATAATATCCAGGTATTAAAGGGAGAGTTGCCAATCGAGGTTAGTGATCTTGAAGATGAAATTGAAGGATTACATGCACGCCAAAATCGTGTGGAAGAAGAAATAAACGGGATGCAACAGTTTATTGAGCAGAAAAAAACTGCAATAAAAGATGCCCAGGATCATATAAAAAAATATGAAAAACAAAGTGATAATGTAAAGAATAACCGGGAATTTGAGGCGATTAATAAAGAGATAGAAATGCAAACGCTTGATGTAAAGCTTGCAGAAAAACACATTAAAGATGCAACAGAAGATATAGCTGAAAAGGCCAAGCAGCTTGAAGCTGCAAAGAAAGCTGTTGCAGTAAAAGAAACCAATTTAAAGGCGAAGAAAGGCGAACTCGAAAAGATTATTGCTGAAACTGATAAAGAAGAAAAACAATATAACAAACTTGCCGCCGCAGCAAGAGAACATATAGATGAAAGATTGTTGCTAAGTTATGATCGTATCCGTAAAAATTATCGCAATGGCCTGGCCGTTGTTCCCGTGGAAAGAGATTCATGCGGAGGATGTTTTAATGCTATTCCGCCTCAAAAGCAAAGTGAAATAAAGCAGCGTAAAAAGATCATCGTTTGTGAAAACTGCGGCCGTATATTGGTTGATGACGAATTGAATGATGCTGTTACAATAAAATAATTTTGAACTTATATTTATAAATTCCGCCGGCATTTTGCCGGCGGTTTTTTATTGCATACACATGCATAATTTATCGTCAGATTTTTATTAGTAATTTGCTAATATGTTGCATCATCTTTCTATACAGAATTATGCTATCATAGCTGAATTAGAAATTAATTTCTCTCAAAATTTAAATATTATAACCGGCGAAACCGGGGCTGGTAAAAGCATTGTAATGGGTGCGCTAAGTTTGATACTCGGCGAAAGAGCAGACACTTCGGTTTTATTAAATAAAGAAAAAAAATGTTTAATAGAAGGTTATTTTAAAAGCAGTCATCCTTTAATAAAAAAATTTTTGGAAGAAAATGATTTTGATGTATCAGATGAAGTTGTAATCAGGAGAGATATTTCCCCGGCCGGTAAATCGAGGGCTTTTATTAATGACACCCCTGTAAATCTTATTTTATTGAAACAAATTTCATCATTGTTAGTTGACCTTCATCAGCAGTTTGATACATTGGAGTTAAGCAATAATGATTTTCAAAGAGAAGTAACAGATGCGCTGGCTAATAACGGTGATAACCTGCAGCAGTACCAGCTTATTTATAAAAAGTATATAACTGCCCGGCAGGAATTACAGCAATTAAAATCTCAGCAGGCAAGTGCCAATAAAGAATTTGATTACCATAAATTTTTATTTGATGAATTAGAAGATGCAGCGTTTAATGAAAATGAGCTGGAACAAATAGACGACGAGCTGAAGATTATGAACAATGCAGAAAATATTAAGTCAACACTTACAAATGTTTTTTATCAACTGCAGGAAAGTGAAAAGCCTGTAGTGCAGCAACTCAAATCACTAAATAATCAGCTGCACACATTGCGAAATTTTCACACCGATATCACTTCACTTATAGACAGGTTGTATTCAACTCAAATTGAATTGCAGGATATTGCAGATGAAATACATCGTATAAATGAGACAGTATATTTTGATGAGAATAAAATTAATACGCTGAATGAAAGGCTGGCATTGGGTTACAGGCTTTTCAAGAAGCATAATGTGACAACTACACAGGAATTATTATCGATAAAAAATAATCTTCAGATGCAACTGGAAGAAACAACAAACCTTTCAGAAAGCATATCCCAAAAAGAAAAAGAACTTGCTGATTATTTTCAACAGGTAGAAAAAATAGCAACTATAATTTCAGCTAACAGGCAAAAGCAAATCAAGCCATTTGAAGATAAAGTGAACAAACTTTTGGTTCAGGTAGGAATGCCAAATGCTAAAATAAAATTAGATATCAGGCAATCTCAATCTTTTAATTTATATGGTAATGATTCAATAGAGTTTTTATTCGATGCCAATAAAACCAACAGGTTTGAGCCTTTGCGCAAAGTAGCCAGTGGTGGTGAATTGAGCCGCTTAATGCTAAGCATAAAATCATTGGTTGCAAAAAGTGTTCAATTGCCAACATTAATTTTTGATGAGATTGATACAGGTATCAGCGGCGAAGCGGCAAGGCAGGTTGGGCTTATTATGAAAGAGCTTTCTGCCGGGCACCAGGTTATTGCTATTACTCACCAGCCGCAGATTGCTGCGAAAGCCAACGCACATTATTTTGTGTACAAACAAATAAAAGATGATAAGATAATTACCTCGGTAAAATTGCTTGACCGCGACGAAAGGATTACTGCAATTGCTACTATGTTAAGCGGTGAAAGACCTACTGCTGCTGCATTTGAGAATGCCAGGGAAATGATTGGTAACTAAAAATCTATACTATTTTCATATTTATTGCTTAAGTAAATGGCATTTTTTAAACAGGTAATCATTTTGTTTTTAACGCTTATAATTATGATTGCTGCTTATTCTTTTTATAACTTTCTTAAAATAAAATTGCAGCCGAAAAGATCTTTGGGCAGGTTTATATTATTTGTTATCATTAATTTTATATCAGTATTCTGTTTCATCTTTTTATTGACTTTATTTTTATTGACTTTCAAAAAATTCTTCTTTAAATATTAGTTTCAGTCATTACAACAGTTAATTGCATACAAGATTTTTACATTAAAAAATAAGAACACTATTTTTACTTTTTAAAAAGTTAGCACAATTCATACATCTTACTTCATACATCAAAAATCTTAAGAACTTAAAATCGTTACTATGCCATACAATTTGCTAAAAGGTAAAAAAGGAATAATATTCGGTGCATTAGATGAAAAGTCAATTGCCTGGAAAACAGCGCTGGCCTGCTTTGCAGAAGGCGCAGAAATATTACTTACCAATGCGCCTGTTGCCATGAGAATGGGAGAAATAAATAAACTTGCTGAAAAAGTAAATGCCCCGGTAATACCTTGTGATGTTAGCAGCAACGATGATATGCTCAACCTGCTTACAAAAACCAAAGAACATTTTAATGGCGGGGTTGATTTTATCTTACATTCAATTGGTATGAGTTTAAATGTAAGAAAGGGAAAACATTATACTGAAATTGATTATGGGTTCAATCAAAAAACGTTGGATATTTCAGCGATGAGTTTACATCGTTTGCTGGCAACCGCTATGAAGCTTGATGCTATAAATGAGTGGGGGAGCGTTGTTGCGCTTACTTACATCGCATCGCAAAGGGTTTTTCCTGATTATAATGAGATGGCTGATGCCAAGGCTTTACTCGAAAGTGTGACAAGAAGTTTTGGCTATCATTATGCAATAAAAAAACATGTACGGGTAAATACAGTTTCTCAATCGCCTACCAGAACTACGGCTGGCAGCGGTGTTAAAGGCTTTGATGGCTTTATAAATTATGCTGAAAAAATGAGTCCGCTTGGTAATGCGACGGGTGAAGATTGCGCAAACTTTTGCGTGGCTATGTTTAGTGATCTTACTAAAATGGTTACTATGCAAAATATTTTTCATGATGGCGGATTTTCTTTTACCGGTGTTACAGAGCAGGTGATTGAGCAAATGGAAAAGTAGTTGTTTACCAGCTTAGGTTTTCATGGCATCTTCGTTGTGTCACTCCCTTGTACTTACTGTTCTTTGGGCAACTTTTATTAAAGCGTAGTAAAAAAATATTTTATTAAGGCATTTCGATTATTGCTTTTATAACATGATTTTCAGGGTTTATAAGATTTTTAAATTCATCTTTTACTTCACTGAATTGTAATGTATGAGTGATGTAAGCTTTTGGATTTATAAGCCCTGATTTTATACACTTAATCACAAAATTAAAATCTTCCTTTGTCGCATTGCGACTGCTCATAAGTGTTGTTTCTCTTTTATGAAATTCAGGATGACTGAATTTGAATTCTTCTTTTTGTAACCCGATCAAAACGTACCTTCCGCCATGCGCAAGATAATTGATACCATTATTTATCGCTTTTAAATTGCCGGTAGCATCTATTACAACTGTCGGCATTTCGTTTAATGTTATCTTTTTCAATTCAGTTAACACATCTTGTTGAGCCGGGTTAATTGTTTGAAGGACGTTTAATTTTTGCCTGCAAAATTCTAACCTGCTGTCATTAACATCCATAAGAATTACTTTAGCGCCGGCAATATTTGCAAATTCCATCGTTGCAATACCAATAGGACCGGCGCCCATTATTAATACATATTCATCTTGTTTTATTGCAGCTCTTTTAATGCCATGAGCGCCTATTGCAAGCGGTTCCACTAAAGCAAGTTCTTCAAAAGTTAATTCTTCACCATGAAGCAATGAAGATGAAGGAACAGATAAATATTGAACCATACCACCATCAATATGAACGCCGCAAACCTGGATACTTACACAACAGTTTGGTTTGCCGTTTTTACAAGCAACACATTTGCCACAACTAAAATAAGGGATGAAGGTAACTGTTTCACCAGCCCCAAACTCAATGATATCAGTACTTACAAGCTCTCCCGACAATTCATGACCAAGTATTCTCGGATATGTAAAGTAAGGCTGGTTGCCTTCAAAAGCATGCAAATCTGTGCCGCAAACACCAATGCGTTTTATTTTTATTATTGACCTGCCGCTTTCAGCAACAGGCATCTTAATGTCTTCATACTGAAACACGCCAGGCGCTGTACAAACTAACGAATCCATTTACATTATATAACTTTCCGTTTCAAATTAGGATATTCAATTTTCAATTCTCAACCATCAGCTATTAACTATCAACTGTCAACTGTCAACTGTCAACTATTCAAGCATTCGCCAAAGCCCTGTCAAGATGAACATAACCACCATCAACATGTATCAGTTGCCCTGTAGTATGGCTTGATCTTTCTGATAATAAAAAAGCTACTGTGTTTCCTATTTCTTCAGCGGTGGTCATCCGGTTCCCTAAAGGAATTTTTGAAGTTATTTCTTTTAGTTTTTCCTGCGGATTTGGTAATGTTTCTATCCAGCGTTCATACAAAGGTGTAAAACATTCTGCCACCACAACAGCATTTACCCTGATGCCATATTTTAATAATTCAACAGCCCATTCTCTTGTCAACGCATTACGTCCACCGTTTGATGCGGCATATGCAGATGTGCCGCCCTGGCCGGTTTCAGCCGTTTTAGAAGAAATATTAACAATAGCGCCTTTGCTCTTTATTAGTTCAGGTAAAGCATAATGAACTATAAGATAATAATGTATTACGTTCTTATGAAGCGAGGCAATAAACGCTTCATAGCTACCATTTTCAAGGCCTGCGCCATCATTTACACCCGCATTGTTTACCACACCTTCTACCTTACCAAACTTATTTATTGTTTCCTTTACAGCACGTTCACATTCTGAAGGTTCAGTTAACTCTGCTACAACGTAAAAAGCCTTGCCACCATTGGTTTCTATTTCATTAACTGTTGAGAGATTATCTTTTTCATTTCTGCCAATTATTACCGGTATTGCGCCTTCTGCAGCCAATACTTTTACAATTCCTTCACCAATTCCTTTGGCGCCGCCGGTTACTATAATTACTTTGTCCTTTAATTCCAGATCCATAAAATGAATTATTTAAGCTCAAAGATTTTTTTCATCAGTACCCATTTTTCTCCGGGCTTTGCCCACGATAAAGGTTGCTGAAATCTCCACATTAACTCTTCCCACTCCTGCACTTTTTTATTTACATCGTCCATCTTTGCTTTTCTCTCAAAGCTAAAATCATCTTGTGTTTCCATTATCATAAAAAGCCTGTTTCCTGTGCGGTAAATTTCCATGTTAGCAATACCTGCGTCATAAATACTTTTCTTTATTTCAGGCCATGCATTTTCTTTTTTATGCCAATGCTCGTACTCTGCAATCAAAGCCGGGTCATCAATAAGATCTAATGCCAAACAATATCTGTTCATAAAAGATTAATGCGCCGCAGCGAGTTTTATATTTTCTATACTTATATTTTTGATGGCAAAATAGAGTATTACAAAAAAACAAATTCCGGGAACGATGTAAGCCGTTTGTATATTACTTGCATCAGAAACCTTACCCATAATTACAGGAAACACAGCGCCACCAACGATTGACATAATAACAAGCGAAGAGCCTTCTTTTGTTTTGGAGCCAAGTCCACGCACACTTAAAGCAAAAATAGTAGGAAACATAATTGATAAAAAGAATTCCACCGCAACCAAAGAATAGACTGAAAATTTTCCGTGAGTTAATACCACAACCGATAATAATGCAATTAAGATTACGCTGTATAATGCAAGCAAACGTGGCGGCGACACAAATCTCATGAAGAAAGTCCCTGCAAAGCGACCAACCATAAAGCCTAATAATGCGCCGGATAAATAGTAAGCTGCAGATTTTTCATCTATGCCTCCAACTCTTTCTGAAAAGCGAATAAAAAAGCTGCTGATGCAAACCTGTGCGCCTACATAAAAAAATTGCGCTACTACGCCAAGCATTAGATTTTTTTCTTTAAATATTGAGCCTTTTATTTCAAGAGAGTTGTCTTCTTTCACTTCAGGCAAATGAGTTTTCCATAAAAAGAGTGCCACCGCTAAAACTACCAAACCGATTATTATATAAGGAATTTGTACTGCTGCTGCTTCGTGATTTAAGTATGTATTTAATTGTTGTGATGACATTGCAGCCTCGTCTTTTGCAGATAAAACTTTACCCGATAAAATAAATCTGCCACCTAAAAGCGGCGCCATAAATGCGGCGAGTCCATTAAATGATTGGGCAAAATTTAAACGTTGAGTTCCAGTTGCCGGATCTCCTAATACTGTCATATATGGATTGGCAGCGGTTTCCAGGAAGGCAAGCCCGCATGCTATAATAAACAATGCGCCAAGAAAAAAACCATACAATCTTGTTGCAGCAGCCGGGTAAAATAAAAATGCGCCAATGGCAAACAGTAACAAGCCAAGTATTATACCTGCTTTATAGCCAAACTTTTCCATGAATTTGCCAGCCGGAAAAGCCAGTAAAAAATAAGCTATGTATGAGGCAGAATCAATGAAAGCTGATTGCGTATCTGTAAGTCTGCAAGCTTTTTTAAGATGCGGAATTAATATAGGATTTAGATTTAAAGCAAACCCCCACAAAAAAAATAAAGACGTAATAAGTGCTATAGCAAAACCATAATTTTTTTTATCCATTATAAAAAAAGTTAAGCATCGTTGTTTTCACCGGTTACTAATAAAGTAACTTTTATCTGCTTGCTAAAGTACTTATAACTATTTGTTTTAAAATACAGGACAAAAGAACAATTGTATAAGGTCAAAATCAGTAAGTGAGTTTTAACAGAGAAATGCCTTGCCTGGGCAAAATGAATTTGATGGTTACTTTTTGTTTATTGTCAACCTTAAGCCATTCAGGCGAACTTAATAATTGCAATTGGCCTGCTTTTTCAAGTTGTGTATATTCAGTTGGCGTAACATTTTGAGGAGAGCCAAGCTTCTTCCACATTTCATAAGAATTGCTATGCTCTTTATCAATGCGGAAATGCTGCAGTAAAGCTTTTTTTGAAGGAATATTTTTTAAAGTAAGTTCTATAAATGCACTATCGGCGGGCACATCATCGTCATGGTAATTCCAAACCATTACTGTTATACCATTGTTATCTGCGCTGGCAATTGCGCCAATATCAGGTTTATTTCCTCTTACGCCTGCATATATTAATGTATCAAGCGGGAGAGAATCCTTATTGATGACCGCAATTTTATTTTTGTTCATTAATCCAAACAGTCTAAAAACATTTAGCACAGGTTTATCTATTCCGTTGGTAGCAAGATCTCTAAAGCCATCAAACCAGCGTTGATCTTCAAACTCAAACGACCAGCTGACAGCGCCTTTTAAGTTTACATTATATCGTTTGGCAATATCAGGAATGCGGCTAAAAGAAGCTGCTGTATAACTCGAATACATGGTGCCATTGCGATAAGCATTTTCAGGATTGGTGCTCATGCCGCATGCAGCGCAGCCTTCAGGATCACATTCACCGATAATGATGGGAAGCTTTTTAAATTTTGAAGCCGCAACTGCTTCAAATCCTTTTGCAATATCTTTTAATTCACTTGTCATATTCATTTGCACATGGCCATTTATAAATTTAGGGCTGCCTTTTGCGTGAAAGCTGATGTAATCCAATGGAGAACCCTTTTTATTGGTTGCATAATTTTTTCCATCAGCGCAATGCACTAAAAAGTTTTGTAAAAAAGTAAAGGCATTATTCCATCCCGGGCCTGTAGAAGTAGGGCCGCCAACTCTCGCCAAAGGGCATGCTCTTTTAACTGCATCTGCTGCATAATCATATAACATAAAATATTCTTCCTGCGTGCCTTTCCAGTAACCAATGTTCGGCTCGTTCCAAACTTCCCACCACCATGTAGCCACTTTCTTTATGCCATATCGCTGTACACAATGCATGACCCATTGGTAAACCAGTTCTCCCCATTTTTTATAATCTTTGGGCGGATAAGCCCAGCCGGTATAGATTTCATCGTAAGGCACACCTGGTTTCCAGTGATGCTGATAAGGCTGAGGATGTGATGATAAAGCTTCAGGCATAAAACCAATCTCTGCAATCGGCTTCATACCTCTTTTAATAAACGTATCAAAAATTGAATCAACAATTGTCCAGTTGTACACAGCGTTTCCTTCCGCATCTTCAGTGTAAGCATTGGTAGAACCCCATTTAAAAGAAGGAGTTCCATTACCTGTAGTTAAGAGATTATGCGTTCTTACATAAACCGGCACAGGACTTAAATTAGCCAACTCAGAAAGTAATTTTTTACCATCTTTCATGTAGGTATAATTGGGCTCATCATATCCAAAGTATGCCCAAAAAGGTTCAGGCTTTCCAACTTGTTTTGCCACATCTGCTTCAATAAATGTATGCTGACGAAATTGCGCAATTACTATTACCTTAAGTTGAAAAAAGAAAATAATTGAGAGTAAAACAAAAGGCTTTAAACCATTTTTTTTGTAAATCTGACAATGGCTTTTCTGCGATTTTATAATTTGTAATTTCAATTTGATATTTATTATCTGTGCTATTTTCACAATAGCTAAGCTAAATATTTGTTGCTGAAACTTAATTTTTTATTGAATGATTTAAGTTGTGTTGAGCTTCTTTATCAAATAAAAAAAGCCGTTCAACATCGAACGGCTTTATAATTTGTGATATGCTTATGTGCCAGGTTAATACTCATCTTCATTAAAAAAGAAATCCTCCTGGCTCGGGTAATCAGGCCAGATGTCTTCAAGGCCTTCATAAATTTCGCCGCCTTCATCTTCAAGTTCCTGGAGATTTTCAACCACTTCAATCGGGGCGCCGCTGCGGATAGAATAATCTATCAATTCATCTTTTGTGGCCGGCCATGGTGCATCTTCAAGATGAGAGGCTAATTCTAAAGTCCAAAACATAATATTTTCTTTAGTTTCTTATAAAAATTAAAACCTACACTACCTTAATTTTCCGCAAATGTAAAAGTTAAATTGATATAACCAAAAGTTGTTTTCGCACGCATTTTTCCACCTAATGTTAGTTTACAATTTCAAAGAATATATTCAACGCAATTTTTTTATTTACATTGTATGTTTTGTATTTTAAAATTTACATTTAGGGTATGCTGACTGCAAAAGGAATTGAAAAAAGCTATGGCATATTGCCCGTTTTAAAAGGAGTAGATATTCATATTGACAAGGGTGAAATCGTTAGCATTGTTGGCTCATCAGGCGCAGGCAAAAGCACGCTGCTGCATATTCTTGGCACTTTAGACCAGGCTGATAAAGGCAGGATATTAATGAATAACATCGCTATGGAAAAATTAAAAGGTAAAAAATTAGCTTCTTTCAGAAACACACATATAGGCTTTGTATTCCAGTTTCATCATTTGCTGCCGGAGTTTACGGCATTAGAAAATGTATGCATCCCGGGATGGATTGCAGGACGAAAAAGAAAAGAAGTAACTGAAAATGCGCTGATTTTATTACAGCATTTAGGTCTTGTAAACCGGGCGGAACATAAGCCACAGGCACTGTCCGGCGGCGAGCAGCAAAGAGTAGCGGTTGCAAGAGCGCTTATAAATAATCCATCAATTGTAATGGCCGATGAGCCTACAGGAAATCTTGACTCAGCAAATGCAAAGGAATTACATCATCTTTTTATTGACCTCAGAAATAAATTTCAACAAACATTTTTGATTGTTACCCATAATGAAGAACTGGCAAGAATGAGTGACAGAATTCTGCATATGAAAGATGGCAAAATGATTACCCCGTCCCCTAAAGGGGAGTAAAGCCCGCATCCCTAAAGGCATAAAGCCACTACCTTTGAGAGTAAAGCATCATCATTTTATAACAGAAAAGTTGATTAACTATACTCTTGGCTTCCATGCAATTTCACTTACATGGAGCAAATGCCCGAGATATCTTGCCAACACAAAAAGATAATCACTGAGCCGGTTTAAGTATTTTATAATAAGCGGATCAACAAATAAATTATGCTCCTGCATATTTACACACCATC
>CAXSDW010000045.1:10611-28169 GCA_964236235.1 uncultured Chitinophagaceae bacterium | reverse complement strand
TGTTTTGAATTTGATAATAAACATAAGGCCACCTTTTACAGAAGCAACGATAAATGGCAAAGAGGAAGAGAGATCAGTCTTGAAAAATATGATAAAGCGTATAAGGCAGAGCCTTTGTTAATGAATGAAACATTGGTGGGTTCTGAAATAAAAGATCCAAATCAAAAATTTATTTACGTGTATGATTTTAATAAGAACTGGACTTTTATGGTAGAAGTTATCAATGTAAATAAAGAAGAAAGTGCTAAAACCAAATACCCTGGCTGCATACGCTCCGAGGGAATAGCGCCAAGCCAGTACGGCACTAAAGGCCTGATAAGTGAGAAGCTTGCGGAAATTGAAGAAAAATATGATATAAATCCTGAAGCATTGTTAACAGGATTTAGTGAAGAAGGAGATGATGATGTTGCAGACGAGAAAGAAGAAAATGCTGAGGAAACCGGCTCACCGGAAATATAATGCTGTGTTAACTTTATAGTAGCGTATTATTTATTACACGAATTATAAAACACGAATTATACGAATGAATTCATGTAATTATTTAAATCATTTATTTTAAGGTACACTACAAAAATATTTGTTGGGTTCTTTACAAGCTCATACAAATTGAATGAAAAATAAAACGTGTTTAATTATTGTTGGCCCAACTGCCTCGGGCAAAACTTCTGCAGCAATACAATTAGCCGGCTATTTTAATACAGAAATTATTTCTGCTGACAGCCGCCAATGTTATACCGAACTTAATACCGGCGTTGCCAAACCATCTACAGATCAATTAAAAACAACAAAACATTATTTTATTAATTCACATTCCATACATGATGATGTGAATGCTAAAGTATTTGAAGAATATGCCTGTGCTAGTGCATACAATATCTTTTTGAAACATGATATTGCTGTAATGGCTGGTGGCACTGGTTTATATATAAATGCGTTTTGTAATGGCATTGATGAAATGCCGTTAATAAATGATGATGTAAAAAACTTTATTGCAGAAAACTTTAAGATTGGTGGAATAGGCTGGCTGCAAAATAAAGTTGAACAAAGCGATCTGTTATATTTTCAGCAAGGAGAAATTAAAAATCCGCAGAGGCTCATGCGTGCATTAGAAGTAAAATTATCTACAGGAAAATCAATCATAGAATATCATACAAAACAAAAAAGGACCAGGAACTTCAATATTATCAAGATCGGTTTACAATTACCAAAAGAACAGCTTCATCAAAACATAAACAGCAGGATTGATAAAATGATTAGTGAAGGATTGCTGAATGAAGTAAAAGATCTGTTGCCTTATAAAAATATTAAAGCCTTACAAACCGTAGGCTATAAAGAATTGTTTGAATATTTCGCAGGTAATATTTCACTTGATAAAGCCATCGAAAATATTAAAACGAATACACGCCAGTATGCAAAGAGACAATTAACGTGGTTTAAAAAAGATGAAGATGTAAAGTGGATTGACGTTGAAAGAGATAATTTGTTTACCGAAACCTGTAAACAAATGTTTTACTAAAACTCTTTTCATTATTAATAGCCATTGCCAACTATTGTGTGCTTGTTAATGTCGAATGATATAACTTGTCACACTCTATCACATAACCAATCTGAAAAATCCTGAATATTATAAAATATTTCGTCAGGTTGCAGCTTTTTTAGTTCTTCAGGTTCAGCTGTGTTTGCCCAAGCCGCAGCAACAACGGGTATTCCTGCTTTCTTACTTGCGATAATATCACTTGACGCATCACCTACATAAATCACTTCATCTTTATTTAGGTCATTGAACTTGTCTAAGATAATTTGAATGCCTTCTGCTTTTCTTTGCCCGTTTGGTGAACCAGTTTCAATGAGTTCAAAAAAAGGTTCAAGGTTAAACTTCCGCAACGAAATTTTAGTGCTGTATTCTCCTTTGCCTGTGACCATTGCAATACGTACTTGCTTATTTTTTAATAAGGTTAAAATATCTGTAATTCCTTCAAATGGTGTTGAGCACATTTCATGCAATGTTTCATAAAAATGTAAATAATCTGCAACTCCTTTTGCATAATGGTCAGGTGCTAATGCCATTATTGTTCCCTCTTCGGATGGTCCGAAAGTTGCAATAATTTCCGCATCAGAAACAGAACGATTAATAAGAGGCTCCACAGAATTTCTAAAGGCGCTAATGCAAAGAGGTAATGTATTGGCTAATGTTCCATCAAGATCAAATATTACAGCTTTAATTTTTTTCATTTTTCTTGAAATCTTGTGAAATATAAGCACCTGTCGTCAAAACTGTTGTAATAATCCTAAATAGAAATTGGTGTTATTAGCACACAACAAATGATAACAATTATAATTTGAATCCAACTGTAGCAACGATATTTCTACGATTATTTTTCACCAAAGCACCCTGGTAAAAATTGTCATTTAACCTGTATGGATAATTTACATCTTTATTTAAAGCATACACATAAGTGAGGTCAGCAAAAATTCCTTTATTTCTGTAACCCAGGCCACCGGAGAGCTTTACACGATCAGCCTTCTCATTTTTATATGGGTTTCCATAATAAGCGCCACCCAGCCTGAACATAAGTGTATTGAATTTAAGCTCCCCTCCTATTCTAACATTAACGGCAGCTTTGTATTGATTATCTATAGCCGCATTCAATTGAGTAAAATAATCTTTTGTATCCGTATCATTGTTATCAGCTACTTTAAAGCTTGAGGATTTATAATCTACATATTCAACATCGGCAGTTATAAAAGCCCTTTGTTTTTTTACATTTTCTATCTCTCTAAACACATAAGAAGCGCTCGCTATTAATCTCCATGGAGTTATTAAATGATATTTTGTTTCACCAGGCATATCATTAGTAAACAGTCCTGATGATTGTGTTTTTACTCCGCCGCCACCATATCCTTCAACGTCAGTTGTAATTTTTGAGGTGTACTTATCTGTTAGCGAATAAAAGGTAGGTGAGTGAAAAGCCAGGCCTATCCTCACATATTCAACAGGTTTATAAATTAATCCAATCTTTCCATTTACTCCAAAACCTCTTGTTTGGAAGGTTTCATAATCTTCAAAATAATTAAAATTATTTGCTGTGTTTGTTGTGGCATCACTTTCATTATAAATGGTTGTTCTGTCATAGTTTACAACAGGTATAGTAACAGATGCACCCAGGTAAAGTTTTTCTCTCAAATTCATAGCTCCCGCCAAAGCAATATCAGTAATGCCTCCTGAACTTTGTATGGTATTTTTTTGATTTAATCCTGTAGCAACACTGGCAAGGCTTTTATAACCTGACACTGATGAATCCGCAGCCATTGTTGTATCAATCAAATATGTATTTAATGCAAGGCTGGAGCCAAATGGGTATTTTAATGCTGCTGAATCAGCGTTGGTTTCATTGTTATAAATAAGCTCCTCCAAATATTTTTCTGAGTAAGAGCTTTTATTGTTGCTTCCCTGGTAAAATAGATTGCTGTTAAAATCAGCAGCCCTGTTTATTCCTAAAGCGATTGTATAATTTTTTATTTTATTACCGGGATGTGCAGGAACAGAAAATAAAAAGCCTGTTGCGCCAACACTAAAATTATTTTTTGAAGCTGAAGCTGATGAACCAAGGTAAGTGCTTTTGTTTTTTTGCATTGTATAGTTTGGCGTAAATACCAATTCACTTGTTTTATAAAACCCAATGCCGGCCGGATTTATAAACATGGTTGAAAATTCTCCTCCTAATGATCCTCCTGCCCCGCCAATGGCCTGGTTGCGTGCTGTGCCGCCTTGTGTGAGCCATGAATAGCGCAATGCATCTGCAGGTTCCTGCGCAAATATTCTAGTTATTGACATAACAAATAAGGCAATAAGTATGGTTATTTTCATAGCGTTTAAAATTTTTTCGGATAAGGAATAAAGCGGAGCGCAATTTTTGCGTTAACACTTGAAATATTGGTGGCTGTTGCAAGCCATTCATATTTTAATTACTTATGAAATGTTCTTACAGGCGCACTGCTGGCAGCCGGTACACTGCTGCTGCCGGATGACGAACTGTTGCTGGTACTTCTTGAAGGTTCAAAAGTTCTTGTTTGGTTGTTATCATTATTGTAGGTACGGGTATTTACATCCGGGTTACTAAATACTTTCCTTATCAGGTTACCAACTCCCTTCCTGTTATTATCCGAAGGTTTAGTAAAAGTTCTTACCGGAGAAGTATTACCATTTACCGGTATTGGCCTGCCTGTATGGAGGTCAATGGAATTTGCAGAGATTGAAGGTGTTCTGTAAGTACCTAAGTTATATTTTCTTGCACCACTATAAGCCGGCTGAGTCTGAATAACTTTTGGATAAATATAAATTGGTGAATAAGCGTAAGGATAATAATTATTACTAAATCCGTAACCATAACTGTAAGAATTATACCCGTAACCATAGCTGTAAGAATTATTGTAACCATACAAGTTGTTATTAACATACGGATAATTGTATCCGTAGTCGTAATCATAATCGTACCGTCTTAATCTTGGGTTATTTATATGTCTTCTTATTTGCTGATCTTCCGGAGAAATGTATGCATTATCAGTTTCATCACTTGATGTGTTTACATAAGCTTCTTGCTGAGGAGCGGGAGAATAATAAACATCATCCGGTGTCTGGCCGATTTTATAAGCGGTGGTACAACTGCTTAAACCGGCAATTGCCAATACTATTAGTAGAAATTTAGGGTTCATGGCGCTGAGTTTTAAATTTAAAATGAAGTGATTACTTTTACAAAGTTCTTAAAAAATATCCATACACAATTTACTTATGTTACTACGTTTACAATTTTCAAAGGATGTTAAAAATTACCCAAAGCAAACAGAAATTTTTCCAGGTGGTTTAACTCAGCGAAAAAAAAGCAAGGATGAGTACATTATGCATTTGTATCACAAAATCACAGAAAAGAGCAGCGTAACAGAAAGACTTTCCTGGGGGCGTTTGTAAAACTCTGTGTTCTCTGAGACATTTAAAAAAAAATTGCCCAAAGAACCGGACGTACAAGTGAGTGACACAACGAAGATGCCATGAAAAGCAACAGCCGGAAACAAAATAAAATTATAAATCAGGAATGAGTAAAGAAATCACCAGCAGAGAAAAAGATTATTCCCAATGGTATAATGATTTGATAATAAAAGGCCAGTTGGCGGATTACAGCGCCGTTCGTGGTTGCATGGTTATAAAGCCCTATGGCTATGCATTGTGGGAAAATATGAGAGACCAGTTAGATAAAATGTTTAAAGAAACCGGCCATCAAAATGCCTATTTTCCGCTGTTTATTCCAAAAAGCTTTTTGAGCAAAGAAGCTGCGCATGTGGAAGGCTTTGCAAAGGAATGTGCTGTGGTTACGCATTACAGGCTTATGAATGATCCTGAAGGCGGAATTATGGTTGACCCTGAAGCAAAGCTTGAAGAAGAGCTGATCATCCGGCCTACTTCAGAAACTATTATATGGAATACTTACAAAACATGGATACAATCTTACCGTGATCTTCCTTTGTTGATTAACCAGTGGGCAAACGTGGTAAGATGGGAAATGCGTACAAGATTATTTTTGCGTACAACAGAATTTTTGTGGCAGGAAGGGCATACTGCACATGCCACTTCACAAGAAGCAATAAATGAAACTTTGCAGATGCTGAATGTTTACGCTGAATTTGCTGAAGAATGGATGGCGATGCCGGTAATAAAAGGTGTAAAAAGTATAAACGAGCGCTTTGCAGGCGCAGAAGATACCTATAGTATTGAAGCCTTAATGCAGGATGGTAAAGCGTTACAGGCCGGCACTTCACATTATTTAGGGCAAAACTTTGCAAAAGCGTTTGAAGTACAATTTACAGACAGGCAAAATAAACTTGAGTATGTATGGGCAACAAGCTGGGGCGTAAGCACAAGGTTAATTGGCGCTTTGGTGATGGCGCATAGTGATGATGACGGCTTGGTATTGCCTCCAAAACTGGCGCCTGTGCAGGTGGTGATAATTCCTATTTATAAAGGCGATGAGCAGAAGGAAATGATAGATGCAAAAGCAAAAGAATTTATAGCACAATTTAAAGCGCTTGGCATAAAAGTAAAATATGATGATAGTGATTATGCAAGACCGGGCTGGAAATTTGCTGAGTATGAAATGAAAGGTGTGCCAGTAAGAATAGCGATTGGTGCAAGAGACCTAGAAAAAAATATTGTAGAAGTAGCAAGGCGTGATACAAAAGAAAAAATGGCTGTAAGCATTGATGGCATTGGCGATACCATATCTGTTCTTCTCAACGATATACAGCAGAATATGTATAACAAAGCAAAAAACTTCCGCGATGAAAACATAGTAAAGATTGATACATGGGAAGATTTTGAAAAGCGGCTTGATGGCAAAGGCGGCTTTATTGCTGCACATTGGGACGGCACTGCAGAAACTGAAAATAAGATAAAAGAATTAACCAAAGCAACTATCAGGTGTATTCCGCTTAATAATAAACAGGAAGAAGGCAGATGTATTTTAACCGGAAAGCCAAGCAAAGAAAGAGTGCTTTTTGCAAGAGCTTACTAACATTTAAAATAGATTTATAATAATTAACTGCTACAATGCAGGAACAAAAAGATTTACTTACTAATGAATTAGAGATAACTGATACCTTAAAAAAACATTTTATTGATATTGCAGGATGGGCAAGATTATTATCGGTAATCTCAATTATTGCCTGCGTGCTAATGCTAACAGGCGCTGTATTTACGGAATTTTATATTTCACGTTTAATGGCCAACAGGTATGGGTTTTCCATAGGCTCTGCGATATCGGCTCTGTATGTTTTTTTTGCGGCTATATGGTTTCTGCCTTCAATTTTATTATACAGTTTTTCTATTAAATTAAGTACAGCTGTTAAAAACAATATCCAGGAAAATATTGATGAAGCATTCATTGATTTGAAATCATTATTGAAATTTATGGGGATCGGAACTATGATCGTTTTATTATTATGGATCGTATCATTTCTTACTCTTTTCGTAAAGACGCTTTAGCTAATCTTTAGCAGCGAGGTAATTATAATCTGCCAATAATTTCTCTAAAAAATCTATCGGGTACATGTCTGAATGTATTTTAAGCACTTCTTTTATTTTGCGGCTTACCCTGTTGCAGGTATTGCTGTTATGCGTTTTATAAAAATGAGTAATTACATTTTTAATAGTATTAATATCCCTGTCACTTAGTTTTAATACTTCCGGAAATTGAACTTTATAATCCGGCTGTGTAATATTCATAAAAACAGTATCATTAACAGTTAGCGCCGATTTTGTATTTACTACAACAGTGCCGGCTGCAATATCTCCAAGCCGCTGGCTCTTTTTTGTTGCAGCAATAATTATTACTACTCCGATGCCAAAAAATCCGGTAATCAAAATATAAACAAGAATACTTTCTCTTGAAAAAAAAGTATAGCCAAACATGAATGGCCATTCATATGCTTTGAACATCCATCGTAATAAATACTGACCCAATGTTGGTTCGCCGCCTTCAAGACTTACCACACGTATGCCCATAACTTTTTTACCAATGGTTTGCCCGTGCATCAAAACTTCACACACTAAAGAATATAACAACATTGGCACTGAGATAGTAAGAATGTCAATGCCTACATGGCTTTGCAGGTTCAGGTAACTTGTATTAAAACCGTCGTAATACAAATATTTCATGCTGATAAAATACAGCAGCAATAAACAAAAGTCAATTATGTAAGCAAATAACCTCTTATAAAATTCTGCAATTTCAAATTCAAGATCAATATTAAATGGAGTTGATATCTGGATAACCGCCATTAAAGCAAATTAAAATTTATAATTGAATTTTTTTTGATTTATGAGTCGGCATACTTTTCTTAAGCTTGTAACGAAAGCAGGGTTTGCCATAATCCACTCTTTTTAAGCTGACATGCAGTGCTAAAATACACTGCCATGACGTAAATTTCTCTATACATAATTGCTTAATTTTATATAATGCGTGAAGCAAGATTTATAAAAAAAAATGTAGAAAAGTGGAATGAATTCCAGCATTCTGAAACCAGCGATCCGGATCAAATGGCGGACAGATTTATAACGCTTCTTGATGATCTTTCTTATGCCAAAACTTTTTATCCTCAAAGCAAAGTTACCAAATGGATCAACGGGCTTGCGGCTACTATCTACCAGGATATTTATCAGAACAAAAAAGAAAAATATTCAAGGATCATTCAATTCTGGCGTTATGAATTGCCTTTGCTTTTCTGGCGCTATCACAAGATGCTTCTCTTCACATTTTTGCTCTTTATTTCTTTTATAGCAATCGGGATCATTTCATCATCAACTGACCCAAATTATGCACGGGATTATTTTAACCATAACGTTCAGCAAGGCTATTATGATGAAACAATTTCAAAAATAAAAAAAGGCGATCCGTTTGGCATTTTTAAAGATGAGAACCCGTTTTCAATGTTTGTGCATATTGCCTATAACAACATTGCCGTTGCTTTTAAATCTGTAATATCCGGCGTTCTCTTTGGCACTGGCACTATTTTATTAATGTGGCAAAACGGTGTTATGCTTGGCTGTTTTCAATACATCTTTTTTTCTCAGGGGCTGGGCTGGCAGTCAGTTTTGGTAATATGGATACATGGCACTTTAGAAATCAGCGCTATTGTAATTGCAAGCTGCGCAGGGCTGATCCTTGGCACCGGGTTTCTTTTTCCCGGCACGTATACAAGAATGCAATCTTTTTTATTAGCGGCAAAAAACGCCATGAAAATATGTATAAGTCTTGTGCCTGTTTTTATTGTGGCGGCTTTTTTTGAAAGCTATATTACACATCTTATGAGTAATGCCTTTGATAAAGATTCTACAAATATCGGCCTGCCTGTACCTGTAAGTATCGCCATATTGCTGGGCTCACTTAGCTTCATTGTATGGTACTTTATTATTTATCCTATTCGTTTAGTTAAAAGAGGAATACAATTATCTAATGA
Organism: uncultured Chitinophagaceae bacterium; assembly: GCA_964236235.1. GTDB lineage: Bacteria > Bacteroidota > Bacteroidia > Chitinophagales > Chitinophagaceae > Ginsengibacter. The sequence continues at coordinate 19,163 of CAXSDW010000045.1, read as the reverse complement.
TGAAATTGTAAAGCAGGAAATTATTAAATGAAAAGTTTTAGTCTCCCATGTTTATTCACGGCTTTTTTTATATTAAACACTTGTTTAACTTCTGCCGGGCAACGCTCACATAATAAATTATTGCCGTTAACAGCAGATACTATTCTTAAAAAGTTTGAGGTTGACGCATCAGATTCCTTATATGCTTTGAAAGCTGACAAAAGTTTTGCTTACATGCAATTCATGGATAGTTTGCTGAGGCAAACTCATTCAGCAAACCCGGATACAATAAGCCTTGCAGCGCCGAAGGGTTTTAAAAATAAAAGAGTAAGGATAAAGCCGGAACTTACCAACACAGATAATTTCTTCAGCAGTTTTTTTGTGAAAATGTTTTTTTGGATTCTTGCTATTGGCTTTATAAGCTTTATCATTTATAAACTTTTCATAACAGAAGGAGTTTTTAAAAGAACCCTAAAAACCAAACATGTTCATGTGCAGGATGAAGATGAAGCTGTTTCGCCTTCAGATTATGACGACCTGATTAATAATGCGATAACTATTAAAAATTATCACATTGCCGTACGTTTTTTATACTTACAAACTTTACATAACCTTTCCCTTGCAGGATTAATTCATTTTTCTTCTGAGAAAACAAACAATGAATATGTGAAAGAATTAACCGGGAAAGCGCAACAAGATCAATTCGCATCGTTGACACTTAATTATGAATATGTGTGGTATGGCAATTTTGATGTTGATGCAAAAATTTTTGATCGTATACACCAGGCATTTAAACAATATAATCAACAACTTTTAACTATTGCCTGAATAAAACATTTCTTGAATAAAACTTTTACATATTGCCTGAATATATTGCTGACAGCGGTCTTGCTGGTTTCATGCACTTTTAAAGAAAAGCCAAAATTGCCGCCATTAAATGAAACTTACAAATCAGATGATAAAAATCCTTTTGGCAGTTACATTGCTTATAACGACTTTAAAAAACTTTTTCAATACCGTTATGTAGATGTAAATAAAAAGCCTTTTGCTGATGCCTGGCTTGATATGCAGGAATACTCCACTAACACAAAATATTCTCTTTACATAATAATAACGAGGAACCTTATGGTTTCATATAATGAAAGTGAGGCGCTGTTAAGCTTTGTGAAGGAAGGCAATGACTTGTTTATAGCAGCAGACTATATTGATGACTATTTTTTGAAAAAGATAAATTGCCGGCAGCAACGCGATTTGGAGATTGCATCAGAAACTGAAGGCAGCATGAAGATAACTTCAGTTAGTTTGCAACGGGATTTTGCTGATAACAATACTTTGTACCAATATTTTTATTATCCATTCTTAAACTCATTTTATGATTTTGATTCATTACATACAAAAGTGCTGGGGCTGAATGAAACTGGAAAGGCAAATTATATTGTGGTCTTTTTTGGAAAGGGAAGATTATACCTGCATGCTGCGCCACGTACTTTCAGTAATTATTTTTTACTTACGCAACACAATTATTTGTACCTGGAAAACATTTTAAAGTACCTGAGGCCTGAACCGAAAAATATTTTTTGGGATGAATATTTTAAAGGCAAAATGATAAACAGGAAAACGAGAAATCAAAACTTTGATGATCAGAAAAATGAGGCCGACAACTTTTCTTCATTAAGTGTAATAAATAAGAACCCGCCTTTATTATGGGCATTCTGGCTGTGCATATCCTTAATAATTATTTATGTAATATTTAATATAAAAAGAAAGCAAAGAATTATTGACGAGAAAAAGCCAAACGTGAATACCACACTTGCTTTTACTGAGACAATCGGAAGACTTTATCTTCAAAAGAAAAATAATAAACGCATTGCAGAAAAAATGATAACTTATTTTTATGAGTATATAAGGAGCAGGTTCTTCTTAAACACAAGCCAGGTTAATCCTGAATTTATAAGCTCATTATCTGGCAAAAGCGGGATCGAAATTACGGCGACTGAAAAATTATTTGGTGCAATAAATGAAGTACAATCCAAAAAAGAAATTACAGATGCTGAATTACTATCTTTAAATGAACAGGTAGAAAGTTTTTACAAAAAAAGAATTGATGGAAGAAAAATTATTTACCGAACGCATTGATCTTACATCACTCCGCAAATCAGTTACTGACATCCGTAATGAAATAAGCCGTGTGATTGTGGGGCAATACAAAATGATTGACCTGCTTCTGATAGGTTTGCTTTGTGATGGTCATATACTAATAGAAGGCGTGCCTGGCGTGGCTAAAACACTTACTGCAAAGCTTATCGCAAAGATCACTGATATTGATTTTTCGAGAATACAATTTACGCCTGATCTTATGCCCAGTGATGTATTAGGCACTACAATATTTAACCCGAGAACAGCCGGTTTTGAGTTTAAGAAAGGCCCGATATTCAGTAACATTATTTTAATTGACGAGATAAACCGTGCTCCTGCAAAAACACAATCTGCATTGTTTGAAGTAATGGAAGAGCGCCAGGTAACCATCGATGGTACAAGCCACCCTATGGATTTTCCTTTTGTTGTTCTGGCCACACAAAATCCACTTGAGCAGGAAGGAACTTATCGTTTGCCGGAGGCGCAGTTAGACAGGTTTTTATTTAAGATAGATGTACAATATCCTTCTTTGTCTGAAGAGATAACTATACTTACTAACCAGCATTCACAAGCACCATTTTCTTTATTAGATAATGCGCAAAAGATATTATCTGCACAAAAGATAAGTGAATACAGGCAGTTGGTTCACTCTGTGATTATTGAAGCAAAGCTCATCGAATTTATTGCCAAAATAGTTAACGAGACACGCAACAATCCTTCGCTGTATTTAGGTGCATCACCGAGGGCATCATTGGCTATAATGAAGGCTGCAAAGGCAAATGCGGCCATAAAAGGAAGAGACTTTGTACAACCCGAAGATGTGATAGAAATGACCGGGCCTGTTATGCGTCACAGGATTATTCTTACGCCTGAAAAAGAAATGGAAGGATTAACTGCAGATGAACTAATTGAGAATATTATAAAGATTATTGACGTGCCGAGATAGCTGCCAGGTATTTGTTGCCAGGTGTCAGGCTGAATAAATTAATAATGGAATTCATAAATAAATATTTAGGTGATCTGTTTTTGAGTAATCGTTTTTATTCTGGTATAATTTGTTGTATAATTCTTTTTATTGCAGACTTCTTTTTACCATTAGGAAGTTTGCCGGTTATTATTTTACAATCCTATTTGCTATTGTGTTTTATTGATTATTATTTTTTGTTTTTAATGGGCAGTAAAGCAACTGCAAAAAGAATAGTTTCAGAAAGGTTGAGTAATGGTGATGACAATAACATCCAGATAATTGTAACCAGCGGATTCCGGTTTTCAGTAGTTGTTGAAATAATAGATGAACTGCCTGAACAATTCCAGATAAGGGATTTTAGTAAAAAAATCAGCTTAAAATCAAACCAGCAAAAAAAAATAAACTATACCGTAAAGCCTGTTGAAAGAGGAGAATACTTTTTTGGAAATATGTTATTATATGTAAGATCGCTGCTTGGATTAGTGTCAAGAAGATTCACAATTAATGCCGCTGCAATGGTGCCTGTTTATCCTTCATTTATGCAGCTTCGAAAATATGAATTGCTTTCTCATGCGGCAATTCAAACAGAAACAGGAAGTAAAAAAATGCGTAAGATTGGCCACAGCATTGAGTTTGAGCAGATTAAAGAATATGTTCCGGGAGATGATATCCGTACGTTAAACTGGAAGGCTTCTGCACGCAAAGGAGGATTAATGATAAATACTTTTACTGACGAAAGATCGCAGCAGGTGTATTGTATAATAGATAAAGGCCGCCTTATGAAGTTGCCTTTTGGAGGGTTGACCTTACTTGATCATGCTATTAACAGTTGCCTTGTTTTGAGCAATGTGTGTCTGCAAAAGCAGGATAAGATTGGAGTGATCACGTTTGCAGATAAATTAGGATCAGTGTTGGCAGCAGATAGAAAGCCGGGACAAAGAAATAACATTATAAGATTATTATATAACCAAAAATCAGGTTTTTTAGAAAGTGATTTTGAAATGTTATATACACAAATCAGAAATCGGATCAAGACAAGAAGCTTGCTGATTCTGTTCACTAATTTTGAATCGCTCCAGGGCTTAAAAAGACAACTGGATTATATCAGGTCAATTGCGAGTCATCATTTATTGCTTGTTGTTTTTTTTGAAAATACCGAATTGCGGAAGCTTACTTTTTCTTCTGCAAAAAATATTGAGGAAGTGTATGTAAAAACCATTGCCGAAAAATTTACATTTGAAAAAAAACTTGTTGTAAAAGAATTAATGAACTATGGAATTTTATCTATTGTTACCACGCCGCAAAAATTAACTATAGATATCATCAACAAATACCTGGAACTTAAATCAAGACAAGCCGAATAAAAAGTAAAGAGTTGAAGAGTTAAAATAGTTGAAAAATAAGATGTCAAAATGTTGCTCTTTTGTTGTAAAAAATTCCGGCTTCTCCAGTTAATTAACCTTTAGGTGATTCGTTTAAACCAAATATATTTTGCAAACCAAAAATTCATTTGAAGAAGGCAAAGTGTTATTAATAAACAAGCCTTTAGGCTGGACATCATTTGATGTAATAAGAAAAATAAGAAGCATTATAAAAATAAAAAAGATCGGGCATGCCGGCACCTTAGATCCTTTGGCAACAGGGCTTTTGATACTCTGCACAGGAAAATTTACAAAGAAGATTAATGAGTATATGTCTGCTGAAAAAGAATACACAGGCACTTTCACTTTGGGCGCAACAACGCCAACATATGACCTTGAAAGTAAGCCCCAGAATTTTAAAAATTTTAATTTTGTTACTAAAGAATTATTGTTTGAAACTGCACAAAAATTTACCGGCGAAATAAGCCAGGTGCCACCAATTCATTCTGCGATAAAACAGCATGGGAAACCAGTTTATCTTTTGGCAAGAAAGGGCGAGCATGTAACAATAGAGCCGAGAAAAATTACTATTAAAAGTTTTGACATAATTAATACTGAATTACCCGTCGTATCATTTAAAGTTATGTGTACAACAGGAACTTATATCAGAAGTCTTGCAAATGATTTTGGTGCTGCGTTAAATTGCGGCGCTTACCTCAGCAGCCTTTGCCGCACAAGAATTGGTTCTTTTACAATTGAAGAATCAATAACGCCAGAACTATTTGAGAAGGAATTTATATTAGTAAATGACCTGCCTAAAAAGGATAATCAATGCCAATTGTGAAGTTATAATGCTCATAACGCCACCGCCTGTTTTCCAGGCTGCTTCCGAATAAATTTTTAAAATTAACGGATGGTATTTGCCAGCCGTCATTTGCTGTGAGGTCTGGTCTTTTAAACCGAAAGCCCAGATCAAATCTTATAAGAAAATAATTGAAATCAAAGCGAAATCCTGTGCCAGCAGACACTCCAAGCTGTTTATAAATATTTTTAAATTTGAATTGAGCACTGTCTGTTGTACCATCTGCCTTTGTATTTTTCATATTCCATATATTACCTGCATCCACAAAAATGGCTCCTTTTAATGTTACCGCGTTGGAAAATAAAGGCGCAATATTATACCGGTACTCTACATTTCCTTCAAGCTGTATATCGCCGGTTCGGTCATTAAAAAAATTAGTATTGTAAGGCGCCAGCTTTTGGCCGCCTACGCCAATACCTCGTACCGGCCAGCCTCTCATACTATTAGGGCCACCGCCAAAATATTGTTTAAAAAAAGGAAGCGTAGTATCAGCTTTAGTTAGCGGAATCCCTACTCCGGCAAACAACCTATACACCACCGCAGATTTTGGATGGCTGATTGTATAATTGTATTCCACATCTGTTTTTACAAATTCCTTTAAAAACCTGGTCAGGAAATTTTGCTTGCCCGAACTGCTTAATACAGATTTCAATTTCCCCGAGAGTAACCCTGATTCTTCTACATTGAATTTAAAAGAATGCTGGCGTGTCGGATGCTTTGGATTTACATAAAGCGAAGTAAAAGTAAGGCTCTGGCCTAACACTAATGCGGTGTTAAAAGAGTACCGCAAAAAAGGAAATGTATCTAAAGTTTTATCAAAGCTTTCGCTCCGGTTATATATTCTTCTAAAATCAATATTAAATGGCCTGTAAGTCCACGATTGATTGGCATTGTTCGTCCAGTTATAACCAAAGCTTGTATTAAAAATTTGCTGGTTAAAAAAATTAATCCTGTTTATCTGCGATACATTTGTATTGATGAACGTTTGCCTGTTCAATAATTGTTTTTTATTAAGGCCTTTAAAAGGTGTTACAAACCGTGGTATGAGAATATTATTGCTATAACCTACCTCACTTGAATTGAGAAGAGAACTTCCGGAAGTCTTGCTGGTGTTGAATTCTACACCTGCTCTTACAGCATTTGTCATATGTATAGCCTGCTTATTTAAATTCCTGTTAAGCACTGATACGTTTCCGGAAACACCCAAAAGATTGCCGGAATTTGTTGCTGATATATTATTAGTAGTTGAACTGTTTGCAGAATAACTTAATTCGATACTACCTTCAAATGCATATTTTTTAGCAGGGATAAGTTTAATAACAAGATCAAGAAGATTGGTATCTTTTCTTTCAATTATATCTATGCTTGGGCTTTCCCAAACACCCAATCTGTAAAAGCTGTTTAAGGTTTTAAAATAATCATCCTGTTTATACATGTCGCCTTTTTTAATAGTCACACTATTTGTAAGAAGCCTGTTTGAAAATAATTTTCTATGGTAGCGGATGATGTAACCCCTGGCAACATGTGTAGTTAAAGAAGAATCAGTATAAACGTCACCGGGAATATAATCCGGCAAAATGTAAATGTTGTTAATGTAAAACTTGTTAAGCCTCGTGCTATCATTTGCTCTGTTCAATTGTAAGGCAAGCTTTATTGTTGGCTTGTTTCTTTTTTCATTGGCTTCGGCTAACAATCTTAATGCTTCAAACGGATCTTCTGAAACTGTAGTAAGTGCCTCTATAGATGTATCACCAATAACACGTAATTCATCGGTGGTAAATTTATAATATCCATTATTTCTGTAGAGGTCAACTAATCTGCCAGACTCATTTGTGATGGCAGCTTGGGTAACCGGCGCATTCTTTTGAAGAAGAGATTCATTTTTTGTTTTTGAGGCAAGGCTTTGCAATTCAGCTTTATCAAGAAGGTATGCAAAAGTGTCTATAAGTGTTCTTTTACCTGCCTCAACATTGTAAGTTACGGTTACTCTTTTTTGATTTCTTTTTACGCTGTCTATAACAAAACTATAATCTGCTTGTGAACTATAAAAACCCAAATTTACCATAGACAATTGCATATTATCTGCGGAACGCCTTGCTGTTGCTGTATCAAATGCCGGCGGCTTGTCAATGTAATGCATCACGAAAGCCACATCTTTTGTTCTTACTTTAGCGCTGTCATCAAGCTGCGAGCTAAGCCTTGATCTTATAATAACTTTTTCATCAGGTGTTACATTGTCAATTTTAAGATTGATTACATTACTAAAAACAAAAGGTTTATTTATTGGATATTTACGTACTACTGTACATGCTGAAAAACTAATTAATAATAAAACGAATAATATAAAATATAATGAAGATGTTTTTTTTCCTGATATTTCTAATACCATAATTTACGCCGAATGTTGAGCAAAGCTATCGTAAAATATATCCAAAGTTTACACCGTAAAAAATTCAGGGACGAGTATGGATTATTCATTGCAGAAGGTCCAAAAATTGTTACAGCGCTTTTACAATCCGGAAAATTTTTGTGCAAATTTATTTGTGCAACTGATAGCTGGTATAAGGAGAATGAAAAAATTTTAGTTAATATTTCAAGCGAAAAAAAACTGTATGCTGATGATGCTGACCTCCAAAAGATAAGTCTCTTAAGCACGCCAAACAAAGTGCTTGGTGTGTTTTATAAAAAGCCGGAAGAAGTATTTATAGTAAGAGATCAATTAAACATAATGTTAGATGACATCCAGGATCCGGGCAACTTGGGCACCATAATACGTATTGCAGATTGGTTTGGGATTAAGAATATTATTTGCAGTGAAGATTGTGTTGAGCATTACAATCCCAAAGTTGTACAGGCATCAATGGCAAGTATTGCAACTGTAAATACTTTTTATACTGATCTCAAAAATTTTATAAATATTCACAAAGAGATAAATGTATTTGCTGCAACATTAAATGGGACATCACTTTACTCTTTCAATAAAATTAATGAAGGAATTATCCTTATAGGTAATGAATCAAAGGGTGTAAAAGATGAACTATTAAAACTTACCTCAGGCAGTATAACTATTCCTCGTATAGGTACTGCAGAATCGCTGAACGCCGCAGTGGCAACAGGTATTATCTTGTCGCATTTGATTGTAGTGCAATCATAAAATGTGAATATTAAAATTGTACTTACATTCAGTTTGTTTTGATGAAATGCTGGGTCAAATCTTCCTCTTAAAATTTCTTTTAGTAAGATAACT
>CAXSDW010000045.1:9312-10511 GCA_964236235.1 uncultured Chitinophagaceae bacterium | reverse complement strand
CTGCGACCCCAAAGGGGTCGAACATCTTGCTATATCACAATTCTATAAACATTTAATACCTCCGGTATCTGTTCATTCAATCCAATCAAACAAATACTTTTCTTCGTATAATATTTGAAAATTTTTCAGAAACTGAATATATTCATCTTTAAAAGTTTGTTTTTGATGATGCTGTTTTTGATTCATTATATACTTTGCAACGGTATCAATTTGTGAATGGCTGTATGAAAATGCACCATATCCTTCCTGCCAGTTAAATTTAAATTTTGTAAGCTTATTATCTTTAATAAAATCGTTGCTTGATTTTTTAACCTCCCTGACTAAATCGCTCAAACGGCAACCTGGTTTCATTCCGATAAAAAAATGAATATGGTTGGGCATCCCGTTTATAGCAATCATTTTTTGTTCTTTATTCTGTACAATGCCCGTGATATACTGATATAATCTTTCTTCAAATGATATATCAATCAAAGCATCCCTGTTTCTAACGGCAAATACTACCTGAATATATATTTGAGAAAATGTGCCCGGCATAGTAATATTCTTTCTGTTTCTAATTATGCAATTATCCCGAAGGGATAACAGGTTTAAAGAAAGTTATTATACAATATTCTGCGACCCCTTTGGGGTCGCACCTTTTACATCAACCATAGTTCTATAAACGTGTGATGCACTTGGGCATCTTTTGCTTTTTTTCAATACTCACTTTTCTGTCTTGTTTATATGAGTTATGAACTTTGCTAATTCTTTCCCGATTTCTATGAGCTCGTTGTTGCTGGTGTTTCTTCCGGTTGCATCGTAGCCAATGTCTTCGGCTATTACCATAAAAATAGAATAGTCGTCTAACACATTTTGTTTTGCTGGAAAATATTTCTCAGATAATTCTTCTTTGAATATGTTTACCTTATTTGTAAAAGTTGCCTGCAACTTTTCTGTATCATCTCTAATGAATTCACCAATTTCTTTTTTACCTGCCTTAGGATTTTTCTGTTTGGTTTCGTCTTTTAACTTTTTAATTTCAGGATTTTTCTCCGGTCTTCATCGAACCGGATAAATTTTATTCTCTATTCCTTTTTCAATTAAATACATGGCTCGCAAAGTAAAGTATCATACAGTATTAATTCGCAATGGATAAACGCGGAGTCGGCTATCTGTTTTACCAACTTTAAGCAAATGTTATGTTATTAATTATGTAGCTT
>CAXSDW010000045.1:0-9212 GCA_964236235.1 uncultured Chitinophagaceae bacterium | reverse complement strand
TTATGTAGCTTATGTATACTAACTACAACACTCTTACCCAAATATTTCTATAACTAATTGGTTCACTTTTATCACCATGCATTTGTAATCTGATAGGCGCAGCGCCATGTACATGATAAGATGGCTGGCCAACATAAGGAGTGTCGCCTAACAAATAAGTATTGTTTTGCACCAGCACTCCATTATGGAAAACTGTACCTCGGGCAAGTGATTGTAAAACGCCATGATCGTTAAATCGCGGAGCGGTCCAGATAACATCATAAGTTTGCCATTCGCCGGGCTTACGGCAGGCATTTGCCAATGGAACTGACTGCTTATAAAAACTTCCTACCTGGCCGTTCACATAAGTTTTATTGTTATAATTATCTAATACCTGTAACTCATAGCCACCCGGATCTCCGGGAAGAGCAGCTAAAAAAATTCCGCTGTTTCCGCGTGCCTGCCCGCTACCGGTAATGTAAGATGGAATACGGTATTCAATATGCAACTGGTAATCAGTAAAACGTCTTTTTGTTTGTATATCGCCTGCTACTTTATTTACCGTTCTGACATTATTTTTTACTGTGACAATACTGTCTTTATTTACAGTGAGTATACCATCGGCTAATTTCCAGGGAGCAGGACGGGCAGTATCTCTTGCATCTACCCATTCATCTAAATTTTTACCATCAAACAAAATAATAGCATCTGAGGGAGGATCGCCCAAATTAGCGGCTGGCGTAACTATTGGAGGCACTGGCGTATAATATTCTGTGGCATGCGCCTTTATATCTTTAAGGCTGTCCTGTACATGCTTTCTTTGTAAACTATCCGCTGATTGTGCAGATACAAATCCGGCAAATAATAATGCTGTTGCTAAAAATAAATAAGCTTTTTTCATTCAATATATTTTATAACAGGTGATTAAACTTTAGGTAATTTATATCCGTTGTGATATTCTTTCATTAAATATTTTGCATTGATGTCTTCATCAGTAAACCGTTCTTTTGCTGCATCCCATTCTAATTTTTTTCCGCTTCTAAAAGCGATGTTTCCCATTTGAGAAACCGTTGCAACGTGTGCGCCTGCCTGTATGGGACAATGCAGGTCTTCCATTTTACGCGATTTAACTACATCAATAAAATTTTGCATGTGCTTATCTACGCCATTGTCTGAAGATTTTTCTAATGGCTTACTAACTTTGCTTTTGCTTTGTCTTTCTTCTATCACTTCCCATCCGCCGCGATCTAAAATAAGTGTACCGTTATTTCCAATGTAAGCAATCCCATGATCACGGTTATATGAGCCATTATCTATACCCATTGCCGAATCCCAAACCATATTAAAGCCATCAAATTCATATAAAGTTGTAAGCGTATCAGGCGTTTCTTCATAAAGATCAGGGTATGCAAACCTTCCGCCTAATGCAGAAACAGATTTAGGTATCGGCGATTTCATTCCTAATAAACCATAGTCTATTAAATGCACTCCCCAGTCGGTCATCAGGCCGCCGGCATAATCCCAAAACCATCGAAAATTGAAATGAAACCGGCTTGAATTAAAAGGTCGTATGGGCGCAGGTCCCAACCATTTAGTGTAATCCACACCAGCAGGCGGCGCTGAATCTGGCACTACCGGCCCGGGTTTCATCCATCCCTGGTAACACCATACTTTTACGGTTCTTATATTTCCTAATTGTCCGCTTTGCACAAAATCAACTGCATCTTTAAAATGCTGCTGACTGCGCTGCCATTGCCCTGCCTGCACTGCACGTTCGTAACGTTGCTGTGCATTTACCATCGCACGACATTCGCCGATAGAATTACCTACCGGTTTTTCGCAATATACATCTTTACCGGCCTCACATGCATTCATCATAATAAGTGCATGCCAGTGATCCGGAGTTCCTATAATTACTGCATCAATATCTTTTCTGTCGAGCAACTGTCGGTAATCACTGCAGGTTTTAACCTTAGCTGCATCTACATTTAATTTGGCAAGATCACCCATTCTTTTATCCAATACATTTTTATCTACATCGCATAATGCAACAAGATTTACACCTGGCATTTTTAGTGCTGCTGTTACATCTGCCCAGCCCATTCCATTAATTCCAATAGCCCCGATATTCAACTGGTCGCTTGGCAAAATCCGGTTTTTAAAGATTGCGAAAGCTTTGTTATCTAAAGAAGATAATAGTAAACTGCCGCCGGCAATAGCAGCAGAATTTTGTAAAAAATTTCTACGTGATACCATATTATAACATATTGAAGAAGTTTAAAAAGCAGCAATCATATAATGTAATGCAAGCTATAATCGCTGATTTGAAAATGAAGATAAAATAAAATTAAGAAAATCAATGATATAATAAGACCTCACCTCCTCTCCAAAGGAGAGGAGCAGCAGCCTTTTCAACAATAATGAATAAAGGATTGACAGCAGTAAAAATGCGTTATTATCTCAACTGTATTGCTTTAACGGGTTGAATATTTTTTACTAAGATTGTAGGGATAATAAGCATCCCGAAACAAATCAGCAGCGTTACTACATCAACCAATACAACCTGCCACCACACTACATCTGCATGTGCTGCCTTCATATAATAAGCTTCTTCATTCAGCTTTATAAACCCGGTTTTTTCCTGCAAATAACAAATTGCCAGCCCAAGCAAAGTGCCTGCTATTACACCTGTAATCGCTATCAAAGTTGTATTGAACAAAAATATTTTTTGAATCATCCAATCTGTAGCGCCAATTGCTTTTAAAATGCCTGTCATCCTTGCTCTTTCCAAAACCAAAATAATGAGGCAAGTAATTAAGTTTACTACTGCAACAATTGTCATTATAAAAAGCAGTATTTGTTTTATTCTATCCTGCAGGTTGAGCCAGTCAAAAATATTCGGATAAATTTCTGTAATGGTTTTACTGTACCATCGCATTGGTAATATGTCAGAATCATAAATGAGCGAGTTTACTGAATCAGTTTGTTTATAATCTTTTAAATAAATTTCATAACCGCCAATTTCACCAGGGTTCCAGTTATTAAGCCTTTGTATAAGTTTGATATCACCGATGCAAAAATTGTTATCATATTCATCAATTCCTGTTTTAAAAATTCCTGCAATTCTTAAGCGCCTTGCACGTTTGCTGCCATCATTTTGAATAAAAAATATATCAACACTGTCATTCACATTTGCCTTAAGCTGGTTGGCAGTGTACGCAGAAATATTTATGTCTTTACTATAACTGCTATCTTTAAAAGCAATCCAGTTTCCCTGCATCAAAAATTCATTTATCCTTGAGAAGTCAAAAGAATTATCAACGCCTTTCATTAATACACTTTCAATATCTTCTTTATATTTTATGATGGAAGATTTGGTTGCATATCTTTCTATGCTTTTAACCTGCTTAAGATTGCGAACATAATTTTCAATCGTATCATTTTTTTGTATGGGATATTCTTCAGCAATGTTGGCACGTGTAAGTACATCCTGTTGAATTCTTATATGTCCCCAAAAGCTAAACACTTTATTACTTATCACATTTTGAAAACCATTAACAAAGCTTAATGCAACTATCATTACGGCAACACTGATCATTGTAGCAGTAATTGCCAGACCAATAATAAATCCTGAAAAAGTTTTTTGCCTGTTAAAAGCAATTCGTTTAGCTATGAAGTACGATACATTCAACCAGTGTAAATTTGTATCTTGTAAAACTAATTTTTTTTAAATCATTTAAATGCATTCTAATAAATATCAATCCATCAGTCTCTTTTTTATTTTATTTTTTCTTTCATGCAGTTCATTATTATTTGCGCTAAGTGCAGATACTGTTTATGCTAAAAATATAAGAACAGTTCGTTTTCATCTTTATGGAAAACAGTTAAGTCTTCCTGTAATTAATTTAAACAGTAACGATTTAGCGGAATTAAACTTTGATGATCTGGATGCTAACGTAAAATATTATTATTATACGTTTCAATTATGCAACAGCGACTGGAGCCCTGTAACCCTTACTCCGTTTGATTATTTGAAAGGCTTTACGCAAATGCGGATTAATAATTACCGCTTTTCATCCATAGCTTATACAAGGTATACGCATTACCAGGCCTTGATACCAGACAGAAATTGTGTTCCCACACGTTCAGGCAATTACATGTTAAAAGTTTTTTTAGATGGAGATACTTCTAAATTGGTTTTTACTAAAAGATTATTTGTATTAAATAATAAATCAACAGTTGCTGCAAGAGTAACCCAGCCTTTTTTACCCCAGTTTTTTCATACTCATCAAAAAATACAATTCAATGTAAACCTGAACGGATTAAATACATTTAGCGCTACCCAGCAAATAAAAGTAGTGCTGCTGCAAAATTACCGTTGGGATAATGCATTGATAAACATACAGCCAAATTTCATCCGTGGTACTACCTTAGAATACAATACTGAGAATACAGTTTTTCCCGGTGGAAAAGAATGGCGATGGCTTGATCTGCGTGATTTCAGACTACAATCTGACAGGGTGAAAACTGCTGACTATAAAAAAAATTCAACTGACATTTATGTAAGAACTGATGCGGAAAGAGCGGGAGAAAGATACGTTTACTACCGCGATCTTAATGGCATGTATTCGGTGGAAACAACGCAAGGTCTTAATCCTTACTGGCAGAGTGATTATGCAATGGTTCATTTTACTTTTATGCCACCCGGCAACCAGCCTTATACTGATAAAGATGTTTACCTGTTCGGCCAATTGACTAACTACAGTTTTGCAGACAGTTTAAAAATGAATTTCAATCCAGATAAAAGATTGTATGAAACACAGCTCTTTTTAAAGCAGGGTTATTACAGTTATACTTACATGGGTGTAGATAAAAATAATTTCGCAAACCGTTCCGAAGTTGATGGCAACTATTATGAAACAGAAAACACTTACACTATTCTTGTGTATTTCAGGGATTTTGCAGGCAGGGCAGATGAACTTATTGGCGTATCAACAATTGACTCAAGAACAGATACGCCGGGATTTAGCTTTTAATATTTTGAATATTTGTTACCAAAGAATAGTGTTTACCCCATTAAATTCATTCAGCATTTTTTTTCTTTCTATAAAATTTTAAAACTATTTCAATACAAATAAATTTATCCGGTATTTCGATCCTCAAAAAGATCAACCAAGAAGTTTCGGGTTGCTTTGATATACTTCCCACAGCAGCTCACCAAATATTGTATTAGCCCATGCAAACCATTTACGACTGAATTTTGCAGGATCATCTTTATGGAAAGATTCATGCATGAAACCTGTGCCTGCATGGGTTTTACGCAACATTTCAATACACTTTTTTACTTCTGAAGTATCACTACTTGTTAATCCTCTTATAATAATACTTAACGGCCATATCATATCAATACCGGCATGTGGGCCGCCAATACCTTCCGCAGCTTTGCCTTTAAAAAAGAACGGATTATTTTGAGAAAGCAACAGTTTACGTGTACTAATATAAACCGGATCAGTATTTTTTGCAGCACCTAAATAAGGTAATGATAACAAGCTTGGTACATTGGCATCGTCCATTAAATTAAAGCTTCCAAAGCCATTTACTTCATACGCATATATTTTTCCATACTCCGGGTGATTAATAATTGCATGCTGATGTAATGCGGTTTCAACTTCTTTAGCCAACTCATTCAAATCTGATGAAAATTTCTGGTCTTTTGTTATTTTAGAAATCATCGTTGCAGCCTGCCTTAAACTTATTACTGCAAAAAAGTTTGAAGGAATAAGAAAGGGATAAATAGTAGCATCATCACTCGGCCGAAACATAGAGCAGATAAGCCCTACAGGCTTTATAGGATAACCATAGCCACCCAAAGGCACGCCATCCGTTGCCCATGCAGTTGTTCTTTGAAAACTATAAGAACCCTGCCCATGCTTTCTTTGTTGCTCTTTAAAAGTATTGAATGTTGCCTGTATTGCACTTTTCCATTGAGCATCAAAAGGTGTAGTGTCGTTTGTAATCTTCCAGTAACCATAAGCCAAACGGATAGGATAACATAAAGAATCTATTTCCCATTTACGCTCATGAATGCCTGGCTGCATTTTAGTGAGATCGGTTTTCCATTCACTTACTTTATTCTCATCTTTATAAAATGCATTAGCATACGGATCTTTATTTATACAAAATTTTTGCCTGTTAATTACACCATGAACAAGCTGCTGAAGTTCTTTATCATTATGGATAAACTGCAGGTATGGCCACACCTGAGCAGTGCTGTCACGCAACCACATGGCATCTATATCACCTGTAATAACATAAGTATCCGGTTTGCCATTTATCATTTCAAAATCTACTGTTGTATCCAAAGTATTAGGAAAGCAATTTTCAAAAAGCCATGCAAGCTCAGGGTCAGCAACGTTTTTCTTAAATGAAGAAATAGCCTGCTCTACTGCTTTGCTGGTAAACTTTCTTTCTGAAACAGGAGGTCTTTTGCTTTCAAAATCATTTGCAGCAAATGCAAAAGCTCCGGATTGCTTTAACAGCATTCCCGATGTGATGATGCCTGTTGTTTGTAAAAATTGTCTGCGGCTGTTCATAAATTATTTATTGTTAAAGAAGGATAAGAGACGCTTCTTAAGTGAGTATAAAAAAAATTATTACGGTTACTAAATTAATTATTTATTTGATTATCACTTACTGAAAAACCATAAAGGAAAGTTTGCAGTGAGCAACCTGACAATCAACAGGTGTAGCCCATCAGCACACGAGAGTGTAGGAGAGAAATAAAGTTCTTTCAGAATTTTATTTCGATATAATCCCTTTTGTCTGAATTATTACCGGACAACACAGTTAGTTTTGTAAGAATAAAATTTAAAAAGTTTTTTAACTCTTCCAAAACTTTTTAAATTTTTATGTAAAGATCTTGGACTTCATAAAAAATTAAAATGACATATTATATAACTAAATCTATAGTTTGTATTAAACCAATTATAACCTAACCTGTTAGCTGAGTTGATTCTAACAAAATTCTTCTGGTTCATAGAAGCAACTTATTAGTAGAAATTCTAAACGAATAATGATATAAAATATAACTTAAATTCGGTCGGCCAGAAAAGAGAATTGATATTATTTATAACCAAATTTCCTGGGCACAAATTACATTGACACATCTTAAAGTTTTGGTAGTAAGTGTTTGGTTTGCCAAGGCAATAAAATTTGGCTGTGTTGGAGCATTAGGGCTCATCATTGATTTTGGGGTCACTTATTTTGTAAAAGAAAAACTGCGTTGGAATAAATTTATTGCCAATTCACTTGGGTTTTCATTTGCTGTTATTCAAAATTATTTTCTCAACAGGATATGGACATTCAATAGCAATAACCAACATCTTGGTGTGCAGTTTTCTAAATTTTTATTAGTGGCAATTCTCGGTTTACTATTGAATAATATATTCTTATTTATTTTTCTAAAATATACCCGCCACAAATATTTTTATACCAATAAAATATTAGTTACCTGTATCGTTTTTATCTGGAATTTTTTAGCCAATTCTTTCTATACTTTCAAATAAATTATAATTGAATTTCTAAGATTGAATTAGTTATACATGTCTGCAATAATATGCAAACTATTCTATCACATTAATTAAAAAGGAAAACGATTCTTTGTATTTCTTGGGCAGAAAACCTACCGGAATAAAACAGCAATAATTCAAAAGAAATTAATTTCTATCTTAATTTTCAGCGGAATCAGATTTTGAATGCTTTATGGTTTTAAGCCAAACATATATGATCATAAACGCTGAAGAAATGAGCATATATGTACCAACAGCAATAATAATTTCCATAAAATCAGTATTTTTAAAAGCGGCGATAAGCCAATACAAATTTCATTTAAAAAGTTGTGCACTGCTGTTTATAAACAGTTAAAACAACCTATAAATACGACCTGTCAATAGTTCTATATTCAAGTAAGAAACGATGTAAATAAACGCTTTGATAAAAAATTAAGATGATAAAAAACTTTGCACTAACAACTCTAATTCTGATTACACTTGTGTTTTATAACACCGTTTTATCAGCGCAAAATAAAGATAAAGCCGTAATCGCTTATTACTCCGGCGGCCCTGAGCGGATTGATAGCTTCGACGCCAAATTGATGACGCATATAATTTTTTGCTTTGCACACCTTGCTAATAACCGGATGAAGTTAGGTTCTTACAGAGATACATTAACGATCCAAAAGATGGTTGCACTAAAGCAAAAGAATCCTGCTTTAAAAGTTTTAATTTCATTAGGCGGCTGGGGTGGTTGCCAGCCTTGTTCCGATGCGTTTGCCACCAAAAAAGGCAGAAATGAATTTGCCGGCTCGGTAAAAGATTTAACTGATTTTTTTGCGGCAGATGGTATCGACCTCGATTGGGAATATCCTTCCATTGAAGGTTACCCGGGGCATAAATATTCACCAAAAGATAAAAAAAATTTCACTTCGCTTGTTTACCGATTACGCAAAACGTTAGGTGATAATAAGATTATATCATTTGCTGCCGGGGGCTTCAGCCAATATTTGGATAAAGCTGTTAATTGGAAAAAAGTAGTAAAGAAAACGGATTACATAAACCTTATGACGTATGATCTCATAAACGGTTATTCAAAGCAAACCGGCCACCACACTGCTCTTTTTTCCAACCCAAGCCAGCCGGAATCAACAGACAATGCTGTAGAATATCTCTTGCGTAAACATATTGATCCAGCAAAAATTATTATCGGCGCCGCGTTCTATGCACGCATTTGGGAGAATGTTCCTGATGCAAATAATGGCCTTTACCAGCCAGGGAAATTTAAATCTGCGGCAAGCTATAAAGATTTTCCTGTAACATTATCTCATGACAGTGGTTTTGTTAATTATTGGGATGACGTATCAAAAGCGCCTTATGCTTACAATTCAACAAAAAAACTTTTTGCCACTTTTGATAATAAAAGGTCTTTAACATTAAAATCAAAATATGTTATCGAAAAAAAGTTAGGTGGATTAATGTTTTGGGAATTGAATGAAGATACTTTTTCAGATGGTTTATTACAAACGATCAATACAGTATTTAATCCGTGAAGTCATTTATTTAATACATCAGTATAAAAACATTTTAAAAAGTAAATGTTGTAAAGTTTATAAGCTCCGCGTTTTTTATGTGTCTTTGTTACACTAATATTTAAATAAAACTTTTGCTGCACAGATTAAA
>CAXSDW010000044.1:21109-28426 GCA_964236235.1 uncultured Chitinophagaceae bacterium | reverse complement strand
ACGCATCCTGATACAAAAGGCCTGAAAGCTAATGTTCACAGGGTTTTAGCAGAAAATATCGCCTGCGGATTAGATCCCGATAAAGTGGTTTTGTATTGCCAAAGTCATGTGCATGAAACAACTGAATTATATCTATACCTCAACATGCTTGCTTATAAAGGCGAACTGGAAAAGACATCAACATTTAAAGAGAAAGCACGTCGCCAACCCGATAACATTAATGCAGGTTTACTTACTTACCCGGTTTTACAGGCAGCAGATATTATTTTGCATCAGGCAAAATATGTACCTGTTGGTAAAGACCAGGAACAACATCTGGAGATGGCAAGAAACTTTGCAAACCGTTTCAATCACCGCTATGGCGAAACTTTAACGGAGCCTGTTGCCTTTAATTATAGCAATAATCTTGTAAAAGTTCCGGCTCTTGACGGGTCAGGAAAAATGAGTAAAAGTGAAAATGAAATGGCCACATTATATTTAGCTGATGAAGATGATATCATTTATAAAAAAGTAATGAAAGCCAAGACTGATGCAGGTCCTGTTGAAAAAAACTCGGCAAAGCCCGGCTATATTGAAAATCTTTTTTTGCTTATGAAATTAGTAAGTGATGAAAATATTGTAAACAAATATGAGGACGATTATAATGAATGTACTATCAGGTACGGCGATATGAAAAAGCAATTAGCAGAAGATATGATAAAGTTTATTTCGCCGATACGTAAAAAGGCCAATGATATTTTAAGTGACGAGCAATACCTGCAAAAAATTATGCAACAAGGCGCCAAAAAAGCCGGAGAGAGTGCACAGGCCACAATGTTACGTGTAAGAGAAGCAATTGGTTTAAATTATTTTTAAGATTGTCAGTATTCACTGTTAGATTAAATAAGTCTTAAATTAGATTTTATTATATAGTTTTAGATTCTTCCTTAAGTCAAAAATCTTAAACGTCCCTTTAGGGATTTAGGACATGGCAAAACTTAAAAAACCTAAACATATTGCAATAGCCGGTAACATAGGCGCCGGCAAAACCACTTTAACAGAGTTATTAAGCAAGCATTATAAATGGATTCCTCATTTTGAAGATGTTGATCATAACCCATACTTAAATGATTTTTATGACGACATGCCGCGATGGAGTTTTAACCTGCAGATCTATTTTTTAAATAGCAGGCTTAAACAAATTCTGGAGATTCAGCATGGCACAGAAACGGTGATACAAGACCGCACAATTTATGAAGATGCAAATATTTTCGCTCCCAATTTGCATGACATGGGCCTGATGACGAAAAGAGATTTTGATAACTATTTTACTTTTTTTGAAAGATTAAAAACACTTATAAAGCCGCCTGATCTGCTTATTTATTTAAACGCTTCTGTGCCAACTTTGGTGGCGCAAATACAAAAACGCGGCAGGGAATATGAAGAAAATATTCGCCTTGATTATTTAAAAAAACTCAATGAATTCTATAACAAATGGATAAGCACTTATAACGAAGGTCCGTTGTTAATAATAAATGCTGACACCAATAAATTTTCAGAAAATGATGAACACTTCGGGCAAATTATAACCAGGATCAATTCTGAATTGTTTGGATTGTTTTAACCAGCGCATCTCTACCAATAAAACTAAACAGCTGCAGGCATTATAAAGCGATAGCCAATACCATGAATGGTTTCAAGCACTATTTGAGGATCATCTTTAAGAGATTTACGAAGCCTGGTAACATATACATCCATACTGCGCCCTAAAAAGAAATCATCTTTGCCCCAAACATCAAGCAGTACTTCTTCCCTTTTTAATAACCTGTTTGGATGAAGACAGAAAAACTTTAAAAGGTCAGCTTCCTTGGCAGTAATATCAATTGATTTTTCAGGCGTATGAATTTGTTTTTCTGTGTAAGAAAATTTTAATTTCCCTACCTGAAATTCTTCTTTAATTTCTGAGTGCTTTTTTTTGCTGCGGCGTAAAAAAACTTCAATCTTCATCAATAACTCCTGCATGCTGAATGGCTTGCTGATGTAATCATCTGCGCCGGTTTTGTAGCCCTTAATTTTATCATCTTCCTGGGCTTTTGTACTTATAAATAATATGGGCATTACATCACTTTGCTGCCGTATCTTTTTTGCCACTGCAAAGCCATCTTTATTGGGCATCATAATATCCAGCAGGCAAATATCAAATTTGTTTTTATTAAACGTATCTATCGCAATCTGGCCATCAGCGCAGTGTACAACCTTATACTCTTCATCTTCCAGCGCATCTGTCATAATAGATGCAAGTGCATCATCATCTTCGGCCAATAAAATAGTTGCTTTAAAATTTTGCATAAAAAATATTTAATCCACCGGCAATACCACGCTAAATTCAGTGCCAATTCCGGTGATACTGTTTACGATGATTTTACCACCATGTGCTTCAATAATTTTCTGCACAAAGTATAGTCCAAGTCCCAATCCTTTTGTATTGTGCAAATCTCCTGACGGTACCCGGTAAAATTTTCTGAAAACTTTATTTAAATATCTTTTATCTATACCAATACCGTTGTCTTTTATAGAAATATAATATCGTCTATGTTCTGTAAATGTGCTGATAGTAATATGAGGCTGTTTGGAATATTTTAATGCATTTGAAATAAGATTCAGCAAAACTATATAGAGATTATTTTTATCTGCATTAATAGTTCCATTATTTTTATTGAAGCCTAATTCAATGATGGCAGATTTCTCTTCAATCTGAAGCTGCATCTGGTCCAGCGCATTTTTTATCAGGTCATCCGGGTTAATTTTTTCTTTGTGAATAGATAGCCGCATGCTATCCGTCTTAATTACTTTTACAAGATTTTCAATATGCCTGTGCAGGTAATCAGTTTGGGTTTGCATAAGAGAAATATATTTTTCCCCTTTATCAGGTTTTTGTAAAACACCCGGTTTTGAAATCATATCCAATCCAAGTTTAAGCGTGGTTAAAGGCGTTTGAAATTCGTGGGTTATATTTCTTATAAAATCATTTTGCATTTCATTTAAAAATTTTTGCCTGTACAAATAAAAAATACTTGCACCCAGCGCCACAAGCAGCAGGAACAATACTATGCCTCCCACTATCCAAAAGGTCATTTCACGAAGAACATATTTACTCCGGTGCGGAAAAAAAAGATGAATAAAAGAGTAATTTTTCTTATAATGATTGAGGCTGTTTCCGCTGTTCAAAAGATTATGCGAACCGGCGGCAGGTAAGTATACTTCATACAAATACCTTGCTTTACTTTTATCATAAACAGCAAATTTACAATCAGTGAAAAGGTCAAAATCTTCCATCTCGGCATTCAAATAATAAGACAGGGAATCCTTATCCGGTATACTGTCTATCTGTATAATAAAAGTATTAGGATCAGGCGTTGCTACTACTTTTTGTAATTGAATTTCAGGATCCGTTGAAAGCTCAAGATCTTCTAAAACGCCTCTTGCCACTTTAACTATGTTAGCATTAAACTGCCTTTGCTCATAAGAATATAACTTATTAAGCCAGTACAATTGAATTACTATTATTAATGCGATAAGAATGCTGAAGAAGAAAATTATCCTGGTTAAAGTAGAAGAACGCATAGCTTATTTGTTACACAACTTATTGTATGCTTATTACATCGAAAATAACTCTTACAAATTAAACCTGCAGTGAAAATTCAGATATAAATAATGTCTATAACATTCGTTTAACGCAGGTTAATATGTGGTTAACGAAGCCTTTTAATTACTAAAAAGAATGAGGCTTTTATAATTTGCACTCATAAATTAAATTAAACAAAAACAATTATGAAAAAGATTCTTTTTATCGCAGGCATGTTAGGCCTTTTCACTGTAGTGGCAAATGCACAAACAGCTACTTCAGCTCAAACTTCAACAGATAAAACTGTAACAGCAAAAGCTACTCCTAAAGCTTCGCATAAAACAGCAGTTAGCAGCTCAGCAAGTGTATCATCAACTACTTCAGCTACACCAAAAAAAGCTACTGCATCAATGCGCAGAAAAAAGCACGCCAGGAAGCACAACAAGGCACATACAAAATCAGCAAAAGCTGCAACATCAGCAACTCCGGCAACTAATCAATAAGCTGACCTTTGACATTTACACAAACCACCTTCGGGTGGTTTTTTTATTTATAATAATAATATAGAAAGTCTGCCTGAACTTATATGCAGGCATTTTTTAAATTAAGAAATTCTTTAAATGGATGGTATGAAAAAATTTAAAAGCTGATCCATTGAAAACATTTTAGATTTCTAATTTTTTGTAATGTGTACGTAAACATAAGTGAACCATTACGCTCAATAATTTTAAACTGTATATTGCATTTTAAAGAAAAAAATAATGAAATATCTTCCACTAAATCCTGAGATATTTATTGGTAACAGAAAGCGGTTTACTGAAATGATGGAGAGAAATTCAATTGCCATTTTTAACAGCAATGATGAGCTGCCAACTAATGGGGATTCGTTGTATACATTCAAGCAAAACGCTGACCTGTTCTGGCTTACAGGTATTGAGCAGGAAGATAGTATGCTAATAATTTTTCCATCTAATCCTGATGATAAATACAGGGAAGTGCTGGTATTAGTGCGCCCTGATGCGCTAAAAGAAAAATGGGACGGCCATCGTTTAACAGCGGCTGAAGCACAATCGATTTCAGGAATAAAAACAATTGTATGGCTTGATAATATTAATGCAATGTTACAGCCATGGATACACCTGGCTGATACTATTTATTTAAATACAAATGAAAATGACAGGAAATCAAATTATGTTGAAGTAAGAGATTACAGGTATGCACAGCAAATGCGTAAGTTATATCCATTGCATAATTACCGGCGCAGTGCAGCTATATTAAAACAATTAAGGGCTGTAAAAACACAGCTTGAAATTGAAGTAATTCAAAAAGCAATTGATATAACGGAAAACGCATTTAAAAGAGTATTAAATTTTATAAAGCCAGGCATAATGGAATATGAAATTGAGGCAGAGATCTGGCATTCATTTTTATCGCAAAGAGCCACCAGGATGGCTTATGGAAGCATTATTGCAAGTGGCGACAGAGCAAGAACTTTGCATTATGTATCCAACAACCAAGAATGTAAAGATGGAGAATTAATACTTATGGATTTTGGCGCAGAATATGGAAATTATTGTGCCGACCTTACCCGAACAGTTCCGGTAAACGGAAAATTTAGTCCAAGGCAAAAGGAAGTGTACAACGCATGTTTGCATCTGCATAAATATGCAGCAGGTATTTTAAAGCCGGGAATAAGCATAGTTGATTATACAGAAAAAGTAGGCGATGAAGCAACCATCATTTTTCAAAAAATAGGCTTATTGAATAAGTCAGATATTGAAAATGAAAACCCTGATAACAGGGCCTATCGCAAATATTTATACCATGGTATTTCCCATCATTTAGGCATAGATGTACATGATCTTGGAACAAGAACAGAACCCATAAAACCAGGAATGTTATTTACCATTGAGCCCGGCATTTATATAGAAGAAGAGCAGCTGGGGATAAGGATAGAAAATAATTACTGGATAACAGAAACCGGTAACCAGGATCTTATGAAGAACATACCTATAACAGCAGAAGATATTGAGGAGTTAATGAAAAAAAGCCTGGCATCAGCATGAAGCAAATCCCAAACCTGTTCACACTGCTAAATTTATTTTTTGGATGCATGGCAATAGTATTTGCCTTACAAACTGAATCAGTTATTATTTATGTAAACGAAGAGTATTCAAGCACTTTTAACATCCCCGAAAAATTAACATGGGCAGCTATCTTTATAATACTTGCTGCGCTAATTGATTTTCTTGACGGGTTTGTTGCGAGGCTGTTTAAAGCAACATCAGCATTAGGAAAGCAATTAGATTCCCTGTCAGACATAGTAAGTTTTGGTGTGGCTCCGGGTGTAATTCTTTACCAGTTGTTACGCTTTAGTTTTGCGAGAGAAGAGAATGGTTTGGAGATTTCAATCGCATGGTTATTGCCGGCTTTTATAATTAGTTGCGCTGCTGCATGGCGACTTG
Source organism: uncultured Chitinophagaceae bacterium (assembly GCA_964236235.1). Classification (GTDB taxonomy): domain Bacteria; phylum Bacteroidota; class Bacteroidia; order Chitinophagales; family Chitinophagaceae; genus Ginsengibacter. The sequence continues at coordinate 22,357 of CAXSDW010000044.1, read as the reverse complement.
CTAAATTTAATATTGATAACCGGCAGGCACTTAATTTCAGAGGGATACCTACGCCCTTGGCGGGTTTGATTGTTGCTTCCCTCCCATTGATCCTGCATTATAATGCTGAATTATTTGATATCGGTAACATTCTTATAAATAAATGGGTACTATATATTATTATATTTCTATTAAGCTTTTTAATGATCAGCGATTTGCCCATGATGGGCATGAAATTTAATAACTTCACTGTAAAAAATAACTTGCCTAAAATTATATTGATAATAATTGCAATCATTAGCGCCATCTTTTTACAATGGTTATCTGTACCGGTAATTTTCATTGTGTACATTCTGTTATCTTTGGCTTTCAAAAAAACCCTTACATGATTTTTACTACACAAATTAAAGTAATGCCCTTGAAAGAGCTATTAGATCCGCAAGGAAAAGCTGTGGCTTCAGGATTGAAAAATCTTGGTATTCAAAATATAAATGATGTAAGAATCGGCAAGCACATTAACTTACAAATAGAAGCCGCAACTAAAGAAGCAGCAACAGCCATTGCCGAAGATGCAGCAAAAAAACTTTTAGCAAATCCTGTAATGGAATATTATGAAATTCAAGTTCGCTAAACTTAAATCAATCATTTTTCAATTCAAAAAAGTAATACTTCAACATCATAAATCGTACATCACGCATCGTACATTGCACTCATGCTTTATCTTGTTCCTTCTCCAATCGGTAATCTTGCAGATATTACATTCCGAGCAATTGACATTCTAAAATCAGTTGACCTTATTCTTGCGGAAGACACAAGAACTTCGGCTGTGCTTCTTCGTAACTATGAAATTCAAAAACCTGTAACATCTTATCATCAGCATAATGAACATAAAATTTTACCACACCTTATTGAGCAATTAAGAGGCGGAAAAAAGATGGCGCTTATTGCAGATGCCGGCACTCCGGGCATTAGCGATCCTGCTTTTTTATTGGTAAGAGAATGTATCAAGAATAACATTAAGATTGAATGTTTGCCCGGCGCTACTGCATTTGTTCCGGCATTAGTTAATAGCGGCCTGCCAATTAATCGTTTCATATTTGAAGGATTTTTGCCACTAAAAAAAGGCAGGCAAACCATAATGAAACAGCTTGCAGAAGAAGAAAGAACAATGGTTTTTTATGAATCGCCAATGCGCTTAGTGAAAACGTTGGAAAATTTTATGGAATATTTTGGCACAGAAAGACAATGCTGCGTTAGCCGTGAGCTCAC
>CAXSDW010000044.1:0-21009 GCA_964236235.1 uncultured Chitinophagaceae bacterium | reverse complement strand
CAGGATATTTCTTTTTCAAGAAAAATGGTTGATACACTTTGTTCATCTTATTTCTGGGGTCGTGGTTATACAAATGATGGCATGAAAAAGGCCGCTGATTTTCTTTCCGGTCAATTTAAAATATATGGGTTAATGCCAATGAATACAAATTCCTTTTTGCAGGATTTTTCTTATCCTGTAAATATTTTTCCCGGCAAAATGGAAGTAATCATCAATGGTAAAGAGTTGATTCCGGGGAAAGATTTTATTGTATCTCCTGAAGCACATGGATTAAATGCAAAAGGAACTCTTGAAGAAAAAGACAGCACAGATTTCATTGATATGAAAGACAGGTTTATTGTTCACTTAGCTGATAAGCTTACCTGGTCTGTAGCTTCAACGGTGGCTGACTATACTTTAATTGATGTTGACAAAAAATCACTTCCTGAATTCCCTAAACGGTTTACTATAAATATTGAAAATAAACTCATCAATAATTTTAAAGCAGCAAATGTTTGCGGTTATGTAAAAGGAACTGAAAAACCAGACACATTTATTTTTATTACCGCACACTATGATCATCTTGGAGGTATGGGAAAAGATACTTATTTCCCCGGCGCTAATGATAATGCAAGCGGAGTTTCGTTGCTGCTAAACCTTGCACATTATTACGCATCTCATCCACAAAAATATTCTATTGGTTTTATTTGTTTTGCCGGTGAAGAAGCTGGCTTGCTTGGCTCAAAATACTTTACAGAGAATCCGTTAGTTCCTTTAAAAAACATTCGCTTTCTTACTAACACTGATCTTGCAGGCACCGGCGAAGAAGGTATTACTGTTGTAAATGCAACTGAATTTCCGAAGGAGTTTGCCTACATGAATGCGGTAAATGATGAGGATAAATTACTTGTTAAAATTTATCCGCGGGGAAAAGCCGCAAACAGTGATCATTATTTTTTTACAGAGAAAGGTGTGCCCGCATTTTTCTTTTATACAATGGGAGGAATTAAAGCTTATCATGATGTGTTCGACAAGCCTGAAACACTTCCGCTGAATGAGCAGGAAGATCTTTTTAAATTGCTTGTTAAGTTTAATCAAAAACTAATGGGCGATTGAAAACTAAAAATGGAGAATGGTTTTATAAACGTGACTCATAAATATTGCGCACCAATCTTATAACATTATCTGCTGGCTGGTGGCGACACCATCCAGGGTAAATGTTTTCATGAAATCACCAAAGTAATCGCAGCTCGCTGTTTGGATAGGTCAACGTCTTGTGCTGGTTTCTAAAAGGACACGAAACCAGACAGTAGTAAATTCAATTTTTTTAAAATTTTTTATATCGGTCCGTGTTTAGTGTTTTTTTTAAATCGGATTCTACATTTATAATCATTAACCACTAAATCAAAGTAAAACAATGCACAATTTAATTACATAGTCCCCATGCCTATCCCAATAAAGATAAAAGTTCTCCTGAGCAACGGATTAAATAAACTTTGTGTCATTTAAAAAACCATTACAATGAAACAAATTATTCATCCCCTCTTTCTCTTCCTGTGTTTAATCTCTTCACAGTTATATTTTTCGGCATGTAAGAAAGACAGTAATAAGGTAAACATTACTTTGCATGACAAACCGCTCCCTACCATTCAATCTTACATTAAAGGAAATTGGAAATTAAGTTATACTAAAGGAGGTTACTGCGGTACATGCGTTTGGCCAGCAAAGAACAATCAGTATATGATATTGAGTGCAAATAGAATTGTTTTTGGAAACGATTCGGCAGGTATTGTTCTTGACACTACAATAAAGTGGGAAAGAGCAAAAGGAGTATTTTATGATATGACCTTTTTATTAACTTACTATTATCCGGCAGGCTATGGGTCTTATCCAATTGCATATATAGTTGATGGAATTTATAATGATACGTTGAAGTTAATTGATAATGCTAGTGATCCTTTCTATTATTACTATACTAAATTAAATTAGTAAATCACATATAAGCACAATTTAATTACATGTTCTCCATGCCTATCCCAATAAAAGATAAAAGTCCTCCTGGGCAACGGATTAAATAAATTTTTTGTTTCATTTAAAAAACTATCACCATGAAACAAATTAATCATTCTCTTCTTATCTTCCTTTGTTTATCAATTGTACCATTATTTTTTTCAGCATGCAAAAAAGATGACAGTAAGGTAAACATTACTTTGCATGACAAACCGTTCTCTACTATACAATCTTACATAGTAGGCAAGTGGGACTTGAAGTATATACATGGTGGCTATTCAACCGGTACCTATATGCAAAAATAATTTCTTTTGGTCTTTTACTTCTAACAACAGAATAATCGAATCGATTCGAGACTCAGTTATCATTGACACATCAATAATTTGGATGCGGGATAAAGGATTCTTTATTGGCCCTAATGATTCAACTTATCTAATGACCTTTTTTGATAAAGATGGAGTTCCATTGGATTACGATGTAGATGGCATTTTTAATGACACATTGGTTATTCACGATAATGCTTATGATGGCTATTATTATCACTTTGTAAAAGTGAAATAAACTCAAATTTCAGTCATATGAAATATACATACATTCGGTTGCTTATAGCAATCATTATTGCTTTTTTTACATTATCTTAACGGCTCAGGATAACGACACATTAGAGACACAACAAAATCAAAACTAAATGCGACAAACAATAATCCTCATTTTGCTTTCTGTGCCTTTTCTTTTTGCAAAATGTAAAAAGAACGATATGCCAAATAATGATTGCATCGTTCCTGCTATCATTCCTTTGCAACCATACTCTAATCCGGTTTGGCATCCCAATGGGCAACTGCTTGGATTTAATTATACTCCACTTACCGGTATAGGTTCAAATGGAAACCCACCTTGTACATGGTATAGTTATTCGGCAAACCTTGATTCAACAGGCTTTTACATAATGAATAAAAATGGAACAGGGTTTAAGCGAATTACTAATTACAATATATACGACCCCGCATGGTCGCCAGATGGGAATTGGTTAGCTTTTATGGTCGGTGCTCAAATCTATAAAATGCGTTTTACAGGTACCGGATTTGATACTGCAAATATTATACAATTAACAAGTAATGGTAGCAACTTTTTCCCAAGCTGGACTGCAAATAGTGACACAATATATTTTGATTCAAATGTAGGGACGCCAGTCGGAACTGATTATTATTCAATATGGAAAATGTCAAGTAATGGCAACGGTAGGCAACAAGTATCTCCACCTAATACATATGGAAGACAACCCTTTGTTGCTAGTAACAATCTGATTTATTATTTCTACTATTCAGGAACTCAACCTGAAATTTTTTCCATGAATAAAGATGGCTCAAATCAAACACAAGTAACATTTAATGGGCAGTACGGCAATAGAGACACTCCAAAATTTTGGCAGGGAAATTTGTTTTACAACGACAATGGTACTTTGCGGGTAATAAAAAACAATAACCAGGATTTAAAATTGATCAATCCTTGTGTTACCTATGATATCTCTACAAGTGGTGAAATTGTTTATAGCAAAATGGATTATGGATTAGGTTATGATAAACAAAAAGGCACTTTATGGATTATGAACGCAGATGGAACTAATAACCGGCAACTAACTTTCAATAACTTTTAAAAACGAAATCATGAAAAAGATTTTTACGGTGTTTTTTACGCTTTTTTTATTCTCAACTTCAATTATCGCACAGGTAAATTTCAATAACCAGGTAATTGTCTATTTCAAATCAGGTGTGCAAAGAAATGCACCTAATTATACTACGGCAACAATAAGTTCTACCAATGTTTTAAATGTTTTAAGCTCTTATGGTATTCCAACTTCCAATGTGGTGCCTTCCTTTCCAAATATTCAACGAAGCCGATACAATTTTTCAATCCGGTGGCAAAACTACAAGCAGCTTAACAGGCGAGGCATCAAGGCAAATGAACAGGGCAAAAGTATTTAGCATTACAGTTACTAATCCATCTACCAAAGTAAATTTCATAAATAGCCTTAATGCCTTGTCAGAGGTTTTATATGCAGAAACAAACGGAGGGCTTACTACTAATTTAATTCCGGTTGATGGCAGGTTTAATCAACAATGGGGATTGCGTAATTTAACTGTGCCAAATGCAGATATTCATGCAGTACCTGCATGGGATATTTTTACCGGAAATCCGAATGCTATAATTGCTATTATGGATGATGGAGTTGACAGGGTTCACAATGATTTGGCTGCAAAAATTACTGGTGGTGATAATGGCTTTGCTATTTCTGTTGACCGTTTTGACCCTAATATTCGTTGGTCTCATGGCACACACGTGGCAGGTATAGCAGCAGCAGTCACTAACAACGCTAATAATAATGGTGTTGCCGGAGTAGATTGGCAGGCAAGGATTCACCCAAAAAATATATTTGATGGCAATGGAGACCCGGATATTACCCAAAGCATAATTGACGCAGTAAATTTTAATTCAAATGTTTGGACATTCAATAATAGTTGGGGATTAACTAATGGAACTGACCAATTTGGCAATGGAATCCCTGGAAGGTATTCCACTACAGTTCGTTCTGCATTTGCACAAGCATATAGAAACAACAGGGTGCAATGCGTGGCAATGGGTAACCATCAAAATTATAGTGGTGGAATATACGCTAACATCATTGCTTACCCTGCTGGTTAACTCCGGTATTATTGCCGTTGGCGCAACAGATATTCACGATAATATCGGAAATTTTTCAGCACAAGGCCCGCATATAGATATTTCTGCACCGGGTGTTGGCATTTGGTCAACTAATTTTAATAACGGATATATAGACTTATCGGGTACATCACAAGCTACGCCGTATGTTGCTGGTCTTGCTTCTTTGCTTAAAGGCTTTAATACCAATTTAGCGAACGATGATATTGAACAGATTATCAGGTTAACCGCTGATGACAGAGGAGCAGTAGGTTTTGATAATATGTTTGGCGCTGGCAGAATAAATGCATTAAGGGCATTGCAAAGTTTACAAGCTCCAAATACTTTGCAACAGCTTAATACAACCGGTGGTACGATATTTAGTACAAGTGGCAGCATGACAAGAATATTTTTAGGTGTGCCAGGTTTTGCAGATGCAGCCTATGTTGTGAAACGAAGTGAAGTAAGAAAGGCTATTGCATTACCGGCTATATGCAATAGAATAGGTGTTTGGGGAAGGGGTATAGGCACTACAGGTTTAAGGGAAGAAAACGGACGATGTTTTGGCGAAGGTATTTGTGAAGTTGTTCCAGGCACTTTAACAAATACAAGTTGTACTTTACGAACTTATATTTATGAAGTTTGGACTGTACTTGGGCAGTATGTTGGTTTCTATCCCAGGTCTGCAAGCAATGTTGTTTTTCAATATACGGTTTTAGGTACACCTGCACCTTCTTTAACTATCAACGGTAGTTCTGAACTTTGTAGTTCAGCGACATATACTGTCAATGCACCTGCAGGTTCTGCTGTTGTTTGGTCAGCAACATCTAGTCTTGTAAATATTAACGCTGCTACCGGTTATGCTACAAAGGTTTCAGATGGTAGTGCTATCATTACCGCCACCGTTACTTTTTGTCCTGGAGTGACATCTTCAGTAACTAAACAAGTTTCGGTTGGTTACCCTAACAATTATTATATCCAAAGCATATATCCTGTTACCGGAGGTGTTAATGTATATCCATCTTTTAGCGGTCAACAGCCAGCAGTAACATCTTGGAATATTTATATTGATGGTTCTTTTAGCACAAGTGGTTCAGGATACCCACCTTCTGTAATCACTGCTGCCGGAGGAACAACGTGTGGTAATCATACAGTAACATTAAACGTTTACAACAATTGCGGCAGTTCCTCAACAAGCAGTTCTTTTTCGCGTGGTTGTTTTGCGCTTACGCCTAATCCTGCCAATGGCGACATATCGATTACAGACATGGCAGCAAACAGTAAGTCAGCATCGAAAGGAGGCAAAGTGACTATTACAGTATTTGATAATACTAACCGCCCCTTGAAACAGTTCAATTTCACACAAAGCAGCCATTACAATTTCTCGGTGGCCGACCTAACACCTGGCACTTATATAGTGCAAATAAAGCAGAATGGATATGTCAAAAAATTAGAGTTGATAAAGCAATAGCAAAAATAAACACAGATTAATAAACAAACGGTTGATAAATATTCAGCCGTTTGTTTTTATGTTAAGGATAGTCATCCGACTTTATATTCTACACCGGCATAAAAAAGAAGATCAGGCAATACCGAGATATAAAAGTTTTATTATGAATAAGAACGAGTATAGGCTTCGTAAATTTCGTAAATTGTCTTGTCTTAAAATAAGTTTACAGTAAAAACTGTAAAATGGCCAATCCGGCCGTGGTCGGTGTCCCCACTGACCACGATCTAAAATTATTTATAAAGTTTAATCAAAAACTAATGGAGAACCCGAAAATTAAATATGAAGAATGGTTTTATAAACCTGACTAATAAATATTGCCAATCAACCTTATAACATTATCCCATAAATCCTATAATCCCAAAAAAATTACAGTTTAGACAAATCATCAATATGAAGAAATTTTTCTTAATGACAATCCTGTATCCTGTTGTATGTTTCGCTCAGCAAAGCCGCTGGCAGCAACGTGTTAGCTATAATATGATAGTTGATGTAAACACAACTACTAATCGTTTTACAGGTACGCAAAAGTTAGAATACACAAACAATTCTCCGGATAAGCTTGATAAAGTTTTTTATCATTTATACTGGAACGCTTTTCAGCCTAACAGCAGTATGGATGTTCGCAGCCAGGAGTTAGGTAAAACTTTGATCAATGGAAAACCTGATTGGGATACAAGAGTGAGAGACAGGATTTCTAAATTAACTGCTGATGAAATCGGTTATCAAAAAATTACTTCTTTAAAAATGAATGGTGTGCCGCAGCCATTTAAATACCATGAAACTATTTTGGAAGTAAATCTTACCAGGCCCATTTTACCAAATTCAAAAGTAATTTTTGATATGGAATTTGAAGCACAGGTTCCTTTACAGATCCGCCGTAGTGGCCGCGATAACCCGCAGACCGGTGTACAATACAGCATGAGCCAATGGTATCCGAAATTGTGTGAATATGATTATGAAGGATGGCATCCCACACCTTATGTTGCCCGTGAGTTTTATGGTGTTTGGGGAGATTATGATGTCACGATAAAAATTGATAAAAATTATAAGATCGGAGGCACGGGAGTTTTGCAAAATGCTGCAGAAATAGGCTGGGGTTATAATACACCAGGCACCGGTTTAAAAAATATCTCTACTCAAAAAAGAACATGGCATTTTATTGGTAAAAATGTTCATGATTTTGTTTGGGCAGCCGACACGGGATATGTTCATCTTGTAAAAAAAATGCCTGGCGACGGACCGGTAATAAATGTTATTTATAAATACAAGCCAAATAATGCGGCGAACGATAGTGCCTGGCAAAAAGTAGCTGATGCTGCCGTATCAATTCTTCCGTTTATGGAGAAGAATTTTGGTAAGTATGTATATCCTCAATATTCGTTTATACTCGGTGGTGATGGTGGTATGGAATATCCTATGGCAACGCTGATAAGCGGCCCTTCTTTAAGAACTGTTTTTCACGAATGGATGCATAGCTGGTACCAGATGATGCTGGCAACAAATGAAAGCCTGTATCCCTGGATGGACGAAGGTTTTGCGAGTTATGGTGAAGACCTTCTTTTGGCATTTTATAATAAAAAGTCATCCATCGAAGAGTACCGGGATGCGCTGAAAACAAACCCTGATAATGCTAATTTAAAACAAATGGTTCCGGCTCTTCCGGAGTATCATTCAGGAGCATACTATGGATATTTTGCCTTAGTTAAAAGCGGCTTGCAGGAACCACTTACAACACATGCAGATCATTTCAACACAAATTTTACTTACAGTATAAGTTCTTACTCAAAAGGCGAAATCTTTTTATCGCAGCTTGGTTATATTGTTGGTGAACAAACCAGGGATAAGATTTTGTTAGAGTATTACAGGCTTTGGAGATTTAAACATCCCAATGCCAATGACTTTATAAAAGTAGCGCAGGACGTGAGCGGCATTCAATTAGATTGGTATAAGGAATACTGGATCAATACCACAAAGACAATTGATTATGGCATTGATAGTTTGTGGGAAGAGAACGGAGTTTCAAAAATCCGGTTAACAAGAGTTGGCCAAATGCCTATGCCTGTTGATCTTGAGCTTCGTTTTAAAGACGGCACAAAAGAAGAACATTATATTCCTTTGAATTTAATGTTTGGAGAAAAACAAAATGAAGATAGTTTGCCAAGGATTGTTCATGAGGAATGGCGATGGACGCATCATGCATACATTGTTGAATTTAAACGAAAGCTGACTGATCTCAAAGAAGCAGAAATAGATCCTTCAAAAAGAATGGCGGATGTAGAAAGAAAAAATAACCTGTTACAATTGAACTGGTAATGGAAATTGAAATTAAAAGAGCCGATACAAATGATGCTCCATTAATATCGAAATTAAGTACAGTTACTTTCTTAGACACTTTTACCGGAACCTGTACTCATGAAGACATACAACAGTTTGTCAGCAATTGTTTTAACATACAACAAGTTTGTAAAGAATTAGAAGATCCTTTTGATTTTTATTTTATTGGATTTCTCAACAATCAAGCGGTTGGATATCTGCGTATGAAAGAAGATAGTATTGATTTACCTGAAATTAATAAGTATAAATCCATAGAGTTGAAACGAATTTACGTTGTAAAAGAATATCACGATAAAAAGATAGGCGCAGCTTTAATGAAATTTGTCTTACAATTCGCTGCCAAAAATAAATACGAGGCTGTGTGGCTGGGCGTTTGGGAGCATAATGAAAAGGCAAAGGCGTTCTATAAAAAGTGGGGCTTTACAGATACCGGTGTCACTCATGATTTTCCGATTGGCAATACGCCGCAAACCGATCACTGGTTTATGAAATTAATTTAAGATTAGAATAGGAAGCTTGTTGAGCAGATAAATCTTTTACTCTTTATTAAGCTGGAATTATAATTCTACGTACAATATATATTTTCCTTTAAAATAATCTTCTTCTAATATTTTATCAATCTCCCACATTTTGGGCTTGCAGCCGCTCTCAATAATTTCTTTATTTAAATCTCCGCCTTTAAAACAAATTAAACCTTTTAACTCTTTACTCTTTACTTTTGAATGCTTAATTAAAGGCTTGCTCCACTTCACCAGATCTTTCAATGGCGCTACAGCTCTCGAAACAACTACATCAAATTGCTGATCATCTATTTCTTCTGCCCTCGTATGCAATGTGGTAATATTCATCAAGCCAATAGTTTGTGCAATTTCACCTGCTACCTTTAGTTTTTTATTGATACTGTCTACAAGATAAAACTTTACTTCAGGAAAATATATAGCCAGTGGTATACCCGGAAATCCACCGCCAGAGCCAAGATCAAGCACTTTGTATTTATCAGGAAAAGAAAATATTTTGGAAATCGCTATTGAATGAAGAACATGGTGCTCGTAAAAATTATCCATATCTTTTCTTGATATCACATTAATTTTTTCATTCCATTCAGTATATAAATTTTGTAAAGCGCTAAATTGTTCAACCTGTTTTAATGTAAGATCAGGAAAATATTTACTGATGATTTCCATATTGAGAATAAAAATTAAATAAATTATTTCCAGGTTGTAAGTGGCTTTTTAAACAACGAAACAGAAAATACCAGGTAATAAAAAAACATCCATATATCAAAAAATAAGAACCAAACAAAAAGATCATGCTCATCTAATTTTTTCATTGTATTATAAAAAATATAAGCCTGGATAATAAGTCTTGTTGCAAACAGAATCAGCGCAATCTTCCAATAAAAAATAAGGCAGGCAAAGAATAATGGATAAAATAAAAACTGACTCATTGAATAGAACCCAAGTAATATTTTATGGTAAGTTTTATAATACTTCCCGGTTGTATAATGCCGTCTTTTTTGCCTTCTCCATTCGGCGAAAGTCTTAGCAGGCTCAGATAAAGTGAACGAATCTTTATCAATTACAATTGCGGTATTTTTTTTTGTCGCTGCCTTATTTATAAACAAATCATCATCTCCGCTTACAAGCTGGTTATGCGATGAAAAACCTTTATGCCTGAAAAAAAGTGATTTCTTATAACTCAGATTTCTTCCAACGCCCATGTAGGCGCAGCCTGCTTTTGCATAAGAAAGATATTGCAATGCTGTATGAAATGTTTCCCATCTGATTAGCTTATTTAAAAATCCTTTTTTTTTATGATATGCACCGTAGCCTAATACTATTTCAATATTATCCCTGTAACCTTCCTGCATCTTTTCAATCCAAAACTCGCTGGCCGGCACGCAATCGGCATCCGTTAATAACAGCACTTCATACTTTGAGGTTTTTATCCCAACGCTGAGAGGGAATTTTTTACCGGGTATAAATCTTGCTTCCTGCTTTAATTCTATAATTTGTAAGTGCTTAAATTTTTTACGATATTCTTCAAGGATATATTTGCTTTCATCAAACGAATTATCTTCTACCACTATCACTTCATGCGTTGTGCGATATTTTTGCACCAATGCACCGGGAAGATTTTTAACTAAATTTGCAGCTTCATCTCTTGCACATATTACCACAGTTACGGGCTGTGTTTGAGAAGTGGTTACCCGATTTACTTTATAGATGGCAAGTCGTAAAAAAAAGAATAAGTAATAAAATAACTGGACGAAAGTAATGAGGCAAAAAGAGTAAAATAAAATTTGCCCCCAATGAATAATCATGGAGGCAAAATAATTAATTAATAATAAAACATAGAAATTTAAAAGCTACAATTAATTTTTATAGAGCACATTTAAAATGCCGGCATTACAATTTCAACTTGAACATACTGATACAAATTCGAAGGCAAGAACCGGTAAAATTTTTACAGATCACGGGGAAATAACAACACCAATTTTTATGCCTGTTGGTACAGCAGGAAGTGTAAAGGCTGTTACCGGCCAACAATTAATAAATGACGTAAAAGCACAAATTATTTTAGGCAATACATATCATTTATATCTTCGCCCGGGTCTTGATGTAATACAGTGTGCCGGCGGGTTACATAAGTTTATTAGCTGGAATAAACCGTTGCTTACTGATAGCGGAGGTTACCAGGTATTTTCTTTGAGCAATAGCCGTAAAATAACTGAGGAAGGTGCTTTTTTTCAAAATCATATTAATGGAGACAAGCATCTTTTTTCTCCTGAAGCAGTGATGGATATGCAACGAAAAATTGGTGCAGATATTATCATGGCTTTTGATGAATGCCCTCCCGCTAACAGCGAATATAATTATACCAAAACATCTATGGACCTTACGCATCGCTGGCTGGACAGATGCATTCACCGCTTTAATGAAACAGAAAATATTTATGGTTATACGCAAAACTTATTTCCCATTGTGCAGGGCGGAGTTTATCATGATCTGAGAAAAAATTCCTGTGATTACATAGCTTCAAAAGCGGCACCTGGCAACGCTATTGGCGGTTTAAGCGTAGGTGAACCTGCAGCAATAATGTATGAAATTTGTGAACTATGCTGCAACAATCTGCCTGCAAATAAACCACGTTATTTAATGGGCGTTGGCACTCCATGGAACATTGTGGAAGCTATCGCTCTTGGTGTAGATATGTTTGATTGTGTGATGCCAACACGAAATGGCCGTAATGCAATGTTGTTTACAAGTAAGGGCATTTTAAATATTGATAATAAAAAATGGGAAAAAGATTTCTCTCCTATTGATGACGGGATTGATTGCGCTATAAGCAATGAATATAGTAAGGCATACCTGCGACATTTAGTAAAAGCAAAAGAGATTTTAGGTTTGCAAATAGCCAGCATCCACAACCTTGCATTTTATCTTGATATAATTAATAAAGCCCGGCAACATATTGAATCAGGTGATTTCCTGAGCTGGAAAAATGAAGCAGTAAATCTATGGCAGCAACGGTTATAAGTCGGGAACATTATTAAATATTAATTTTTAATTAATTCTCAACTATCAATTCCTCTATCTTCTTCAAGGTTTTCATGAGCATCGCCGCCTAAACTATAATAATTATTCTCTTCATCTTCCTCGCCGATTTCTTCATTAGCATCATCTTCTTCTGCGCCGGGTATGTCGAGGTCATCACTTTCCATTTTTACCACAGTGCTATAGCCCGCATCTCTTTCTCCCAAAGCAATAATATCATCTTCAGTAATATCAGCATCTGTAATTACGCTTTTTTCACCATTATCATCTCCATCGTCTAAAGATGTTATCTCATTTTCCCATTGCGGTGATGTTGCAGAATTATCAGCAATCTTTGGTATTACTTGTTTTGAACGGGAAAGATTTTCCACATCTGCTTCTACCCTTTTTGCATCCTTTGTATTCATGATGTCTTCGCTGGCAGGATAATGCGGATAGCCAGGAAATTCACCTTCAGAGTTTTCATTTTTTTTATCTGCCATAACTTAATTTTTTATAAGTAGAGAAAATCCTGTGCCGATTTTTTATGTTTATACCATTTTAAATCCAGGTGAATATTAAAAGTATAAATCTTTTTCAACGATTTAATTTTAGATTAAAATATCCTCTGCCTTTTTTTAACTTTTAACTATAATTGCTAATATTATAACTGAAAATTTTGTCTCATCTTTGTGATGTTTCAGACAGGTAAGCTGAAGGTATTATAAACTTTTGAAACTTTTACATGAGCAAAATTGCTTTGACGATTACAGCTTTATTTTTTATAAATGCTTTACATGCTCAGGATCAGCTATTGATTGCAGAAGGCACATCACCCAACTTTTTTATTGTACATAAAGCAGAACCTAAAGAAAATTATTACAGCCTTGGCAGAACGTATAATGTGCCGCCAAAAGAAATTGCATCATATAATAGTTTTGAATTCGAGAAAGGATTAAACCTTGGCCAGGTTATTAAAATTCCTTTAACTGCTAATAATTTTTTACAGAATGAAGCTTCAAAAAATGATGAAGCATTGATTCCTGTTTATCATATCGTAAAAGCAAAAGAAGGTTTATACAGGGTAAGTACAAACTATAATAAAGTGCCCCTGGAACAGTTAAAAAAATGGAATCATCTTGCATCAGATGCCGTAAGCAACGGTAATAAATTAATTATAGGTTTTTTAAAAGTTCAAAAAGATGTATCGCCGCTTGCGCAGAATAATCATACTGTAAGCCCGGTTGCAATCAATAATGATGACAAAAAAGTTACTCCTGATGCGCCAAAAGAAACAGTACCAGCCGTAAAAAATACTGAAGCCGTAAAACCCGCTGACACAGGTGGAGAAAGTAAAACAACGGTAAAAGAACAAACAGTAAATAATAATACACAGGCTTCAAAAACGAGTATAAATTACAATGGCGGAAGTTTTAAAAACTTATATGAAGAACAACATAATGGTAAAACACCGGTTACAGAAAACGGTCTCTCAGGTGTGTTTAAAAGTACCAGCGGATGGAAGGATGGTAAATATTATTGCTTTAATAATACTGCAGCGCCGGGCACAATATTAAAGGTTACTAATTCTGCAAATGGCAAAAGTATTTATGCAAAAGTTCTTGATATTATTCCTGACATTAACCAAAATGCCGGATTAACTTTACATATAAGCAATGCCGCTGCTGAAGAACTTGGCGTAAACAATAGCAAGTTTGATTGTTCAATTAACTACGCTAAATAAAAATTTAAAAAGGTTTTTAAAAACGAAAACCTCTCAAAAATTCCTCAATCATTATTCTCTTTTTTCCTTCTAACTGTAATTCTTTAATTGAAATATATCCGTCCTTGCAGGCAAATTTGAGGTAAGATTTTTTATCCGTCTCATATTTTCCGGCTTCCGACAAAGGATTGCATTCTTCTTTAGTCGCTTTAAATATTTTTATTATTTTGTCATTCAAAAAAGTGAAAGCTGCCGGGTAAGGCGAAAGGCCGCGGATAAGATTGTAGATATCATTTACATCTTTGTTCCAATCAACTTTACAAGTTCCGGTAAAAATTTTTGGCGCATGTTTCAAGTGAGTTGCTGGTTGATCGTTAAGAATTGATAGCTCCTGCTGAGAAATTTCTTTGATGTTGTTATTAGCAATTCCATTAACTGTTTTTACGAGGAGACCAGCACCGATCTCTTTCAGTCTGTCATGTAGTTCACCTGCAGTTTCATCATCACTTATCTGTACTTTTTCTGACAATAAAATATTGCCGGTGTCAATTTCATGTTGAAGTTTAAATGTGGTAACACCAGTTTCTTTTTCACCATTAATAATAGCCCAGTTAATAGGTGCAGCTCCGCGGTATTGAGGCAGCAGCGAGGCATGCAAATTAATAGTTCCGAGGCGAGGCATGTTCCATACAATTTCAGGCAGCATTCTAAAAGCTACTACGATTTGAAGATCAGCATTCAATGCTTTTAGTTCATTTAAAAATTCAGTATTTTTTAATTTTTCAGGTTGCAATATTTTCAAATTATTTGTAATTGCAAAGCTCTTTACAGCACTTTGTGTTACCTGTAATCCACGGCCGGCCGGCCTGTCAGGCGATGTTACAACACCTGCAATAGTATAACCGGCCTGCAATAATTTATCTAATGAAGCTACTGCAAAATCAGGTGTACCCATAACAACTATCCGGAGTGAATTCATAAAAGAGCTATACCGTTTTTAATCGCCTCTCAAAAAAAATCTTTCCATAACTATCGATCTTGCTTTTTAAAGACGTGTTTGAGATCTTACTATAATTTAGCAAATCAAACATAAAAGGCAAAGGAAGATCATCTAACGCTGAGTAAAATTTGTCAAGGATAGTTACAGTGATATCTTTGCCAAAAACAGCTAAATCAATATCAGACGCTGGCTTATATTTATCAGTTGCCCTCGATCCAAAAATCACAACTTTTTCGATCTCTTCAAATTGTTCCAGTACTTCTTCTATGAGCTGACATTGTTTTTGTGATAACCCGAATTTTATTTGAGAATCTCTATTCATCTGCTTGTTTTTGCATATAAATGTTGAGTTTTGTAAGCAATGGAAATATTGAGTTTGTATCTTACTAAAAATTTCTGTGGCTGCACTTTCATCATATAAGTGAGCTGATTTATTTCTATCATTGAGCATATCTATCCATGCCTGCCCATCTTCTAAAACTCCATCCTGAAACGCCTGCTTTATAACTGGCTTCGGGCCTTTAACATTAGTATAGCCTCGCTCATTTAGTAAATCCTGTAGCGTTTTCCACGCAAGTTCTACCGTAAATTCAAATCTTTTTATAACACCATCTTTCTCCAGGATTGAAAAGTTTTTTTGTTGCAAGGCTTTTTCTAATTGATGCAATGCCTTCGAAAAGCTTTGAAATCTTTCCTGCCATCGAGTTGTTTCTTTCATATTATATTACTTCAGTTTTATTAATTCAATTGCTTCTTCAATCAAAAATCTTTGTAAAGTAAATATTTCTTCCGGGTGATTTTGAAGTTACTTAAAGCAGGCTCCCAGCTTTTTCTTATCTCCTCTTCCGGTGTTTCATTTATAATTTGCTTCATTAACAAATCATTTCCGGCAAGCCTGCTAAATGCAGCGCTGCTCAAAAAGAATTTATCTTTTCGGGGAAATAATTTGTAAGCATTCAATATCCATTTCAGCTGAATTTTATTACCAATCATTTTGAGTACATGTTCAGGCGTTCCTGATAAATTCCAGCCATAACATTTTTGGTCTTTCAGCTTTGGATCTTTGGCTCCTTCTTTACTTGTTGGCGTAAAACTAAAAAGTGTATCCGGCAAAGACGGATGACCAAATAGTTGAAACGGATGATCCGTACCTCGTCCTTCACTTAAAATAGTTGCTTCAAAAAAACAGGTAGACGGATACCAATAAACGGATTGTATTTCAGGAAGATTGGGTGAAGGCTTTACCGGTAAAACATACTTAGTTGTATGATCATAATTTTTACATTTAATTACCAAAAAATGAAAAGGTGTATCTGCTGAATTTTTTGCAGTTTTATAATAATTCATCTTTTGATTTGCCCTTTCAGAAAGCCAGTTTTCACCAGCGATCATCATTGCATATTCACCCGGCGTCATTCCATAAATAACAGGAACAGGCTGCATTCCAACAAAACTTTTAAACTTTTTATCCAGCACCGGGCCATCTACATAAAAACCATTTGGATCAGGCCTGTCAAGGATTAGCAAAGGTTTTGAATTTTCCAAAGCAGCTTCAATATAATATTCCAGAGATGATATGTATGTATAAAATCTTACGCCAACATCCTGTATGTCATATATCATTACATCAACATTCTTAAGGTCATCGGGAGTAGGTTTTTTATGGTTGCCGTATAAGCTTACAACTTCTATCCCGGTACGTTTATCTATATAATTTCCTACTTCTTCACCTGCATCAGCTTCGCCCCTGAAACCATGTTCAGGACCAAATATTTTCACTATTTTAATTCCTCTTTTCATTAATGTGTCGGCAAGATGAGTATTATAAACCAACGATGTTTGATTGGCAAAAAGTGCAACAGATTTTCCTTTCAATAACGGCACATATACATCCATTCTTTCTGCACCTGGTATTATCTTCGTTTGTGCAAAGGCTGATGTGAACACATATAATAATAGAAAGCCAGCAACAAAAGATTTTTTCATAAATCAAATTTCATCAAACTTTTTAAGATTAAAGGTGTTCTATTTTTTGTAATATTAGAGATCAATAAATAAAATACTATTGAAAGTTCTTATACTAATAAATTTGCATAAAAGTTGGCTTCTTAGTTTAAATAAAATTATCAATCTAAATAAAAAATAAAATGCAACAGGTAAAGAATGGAGATGTGGTTAAAGTACATTATACCGGAAAATTAATGAATGGTGAACAATTTGATTCCAGCACAGGCCGTGCTCCTCTTGAGTTTACAGTTGGCAGCGGTCAAATGATCAAAGGCTTTGATGCAGCTATGCCGGGCATGAGCGTGGGTGAAAAGAAAACGATTAACATTTCTCCTGATGATGCTTATGGACAAATAAATGAAGACGCAATTATAAAATTTCCCAGGAGTAACGTACCGGCTGATATGCAACTGGAACCAGGTATGAAGCTTGAATTAAGAAATGAAAATAACCAGCCCTTTCCGGTGACAGTTACAGAAATTGCTGATGATGTAATTACCCTCGATGCTAACCACATGCTTGCCGGTAAAGATTTGGTATTTGATATTGAACTCATAAAAATTAATTAATTCAATCTGTTATCACTTATCTGGCTACGACTTGAACTCCTCAAACTATTATAAGTTTGCAATTAAAGTTTTTCCATGATCGTGATAAATAAAAAAAATATTACTGAAAGATTTATCAGGTATGTTCAGATTGATACACAAAGTGATCCTCATAGTGATACATTTCCTTCCACTGCAAAACAAAAAAATCTTGGTAAACTTCTATTAAATGAATTAATAGAGTCAGGCATTAAGAATGCTGAAATGGATGATTACGGGTATGTATATGCAACCATTCCGGCTAACACAAAAAAGAATGTTCCGGTTATTTGTTTTTGCAGCCATATAGACACAGCGCCCGATTGCAGCGGCTTTGCTGTAAATCCAATTGTTCATAAAAATTATGATGGCAGTGATATAATATTGCCTGATGATACATCGCAGGTTTTAAGATTGACCGATTATCCTTACCTCAACAATCATATAGGTAATGAAATAATTACCGCAAGTGGCACCACATTATTAGGCGCTGATGATAAAAGCGGCATAGCAGTTATTATGGAAGCTGCTTTATACTTACTTCAAAATCCAATGATAAAACATGGCGATATAAAAATTTTATTTACGCCTGATGAAGAAGTTGGTAAAGGCACGGCCAAATTAGATATGAAGAAATTAAATGCTCAATTTGCTTATACGCTTGATGGCGGTGAAGCCGGCAGCCTGGAAGATGAAACCTTTAACGCCGACAGCGCTGTCATCGCTATTCATGGAGTAATTGCTCATCCTGGTTATGCCAAAAATAAATTAGTAAATGCTCTAAAAATCGCAGGAGAAATTCTGTATGCTCTTCCAAAAAATAAATGGAGCCCTGAAACAACTGAGAAGAAGGAAGGCTTTGTTCACCCGGTTCATTTTGAAGGTATCGCTGAAAAGGCAACTATAGAATTTATAGTAAGAGATTTTGATCTTTCGAAGCTTAAACAGCATGAGCATGATTTAGAACTTCTGGCAAGTGAAATCATAAATAAATATCCCGGAGCAACAATGGAATTTGTGATAAATGAACAATACCGGAACATGAAGGAAATATTAAACCAACATCCGCAGGTAACGGCGTATGCTGCGGAAGCCATTGCCAGGGCAGGTTTGCAGGTGCGCACTGAAAGTATACGCGGTGGCACAGACGGAAGTAAACTAAGTTATATGGGTTTGCCTTGTCCCAATATTTTTACAGGTATGCAGGCGATACATTCAAAACTTGAATGGATTGGTGTAAATGATATGATAAAATCCGCAGAAACAATTATTCATTTATGCAGCATCTGGGAAGAAAGGAGTTGAATATTTTAAAGTAGTTGCGCTTATTTTAATAAAATTTCCTAAAGACAATCCATACATAATTAATTACGGCATCAGAAGCTTATTCCCTGTTTTCAAAAATCATAGATGTAAAAAATTAAATACTACCTTTCAACACAAAACATAAATTCTATGGAATTTCTAAGAGATTATTGGTGGCTGATTATTTTAGTTCTTGCTTTATTGGGATGCTTTGTAACTATTAACCAGGGAACTATTGGTGTAGTAACCTTGTTTGGTAAATACCAAAGGATAATGAGGCCAGGCCTGAATTTCAAGATACCTTTCTTTGAGCAGATCTATAAAAAGATAAGCATTCAGAACCGCTCCGTTGAACTGCAATTTCAGGCAATCACCGTTGACCAGGCTAATGTTTATTTTAAGAGCATGCTGCTATATGCTGTTCAAAATGCAGATGAGGAAACGATAAAAAGAGTAGCCTTTAAATTTATCAGTGATAAAGATCTTATGCAATCTTTAGTGAGAACTGTTGAAGGTTCCATCAGGGCATTTGTTGCTTCAAGAAAACAGGCAGAAATTTTAACTTTAAGAAGAGAAATAGTTGAATTTGTAAAGCAGCAAATAGATGCTGCGCTTGAAGAATGGGGCTATCATTTACTTGACCTGCAAATTAATGACATAACTTTTGACCAGGCTATTATTGAAAGTATGAGCAGAGTGGTAGCAAGTAATAATTTAAAGGCAGCGGCTGAAAACGAGGGCCAGGCCTTACTTATAACAAAAACCAAAGCTGCTGAAGCTGAAGGTAATGCCATAAAAATTGCAGCCGAAGCGGAAAGGCTTGCAGCACAATTACGGGGCCAGGGTGTAGCACTTTTTAGGGAAGAAGTTGCCAAAGGAATGAGCCAGGCAGCAACCGAGATGAAACAGGCCAATCTTGATACTAATGTAATCTTATTCAGCATGTGGGTGGAAGCTGTAAAAAACTTTGCAGAATATGGAAAAGGCAATGTTATATTCCTGGATGGCAGCAGCGATGGAATGGAGAAAACACTTAAGCAAATAATGGGTATGCAAAGGATGAATGAAAATAAATAATGGTTGGTCGGAATTATATTCTCGAATAAACTTATTCACTTAAATATTGTACAAACTTACAAGTTGAAAACATGTAAATCATTTTAATAGCCTGTTTGCAATACATATTCCGAAGAATGGTTGTATAGATAAATTATAATAAATTATAATTTTTTGTATTTTACATTTAAAAATAAAGATATGTGTCTACAGAAAAAAACGATATTTATTATACTATTAGGTGTAGCATGTTTACACTATAACGGTAATGCACAGTTTTTAAAAAAACTAAAGGAAAAAGTAAACAGTGTTGTGGGAAATAAATCTTCCACTACCAGTAACCAAAGTGCAGAAACCGGCAGCAGCAGCACTTCTAACACAGGTACACCCGTTAATAAAACGGGCGGCGGCTTAACCAACACTACACCTCCCGATATAAATCAGCAGATAAATGATGCTGAAAAATCGCAGGCCGCCGGCAGTTACAGTGATGCCCGTTATTCTCTTCAGCAGGCATTAATGGGTATAGAATTGCAACTGGGAAAACAAATATTAAAGTCTTTGCCTGCAACCGTAAGCGGTCTTGAGAAAGATACCATGCAGAACAAAGTGATGAGCACACAATGGGGATGGAATAATCTCACTATCCAGAGTGTATATAAAAAAGGAGACAAGCAAATGACAATTAGTATTGGTAACAACGCAGCATATTCAATTTTTATGAACATGTACTTTAATAGTGCATACACACAGGCAAACGCAAGCGAAAACAACAAACAAAATGTAAAACAAACCAAAGTAAAAAACTATAAAGCACTTATAACTTACGATGAAAGTAAAGGCTACACGCTCCTTGTACCTTTAGGCCAAAGCTCGCTGATAGCGTGGGAATGTGTGAATTTTGCCAGTGAACAGGATGTGATGAACGCTGCCAACGCATTTAATATTGATGGAATTAAAAAAATATTGGGTGAACAATAATCATCACTGATAAAATAATTAATTATGAAATACCTGTTTATATTTTCATTTGTATGTTTTACGACAAAGTGCCTGGCACAAAATTTTGCCGGCGACATAAAGACTGCAAAAGCAGCTTACGCTTCTAATAAACTTGAAGATGCACATTTTGCTTTACTACAGGCAATGCAGGAAATTGATATGATCATTGGCAAAGAAGTATTAAAGCTGATGCCTGATAAAATGGATACTTACACTGTTAATGCGAAAGACGATAATGTAACTTCTAATGTTGGCTTTGTAGG
>CAXSDW010000043.1:0-29008 GCA_964236235.1 uncultured Chitinophagaceae bacterium | reverse complement strand
ATCAAGGCTAAATATCCTGATGCAATATTGTTGTTTAGAGTGGGTGATTTTTATGAAACTTTCGGGCCGGATGCAATCACTACCTCGCGGGTTCTTGGCATTACACTTACTAAACGAAACAATGGTTTACCTACTTCTTCAGAGCTTGCAGGTTTTCCGCATCATGCATTGGATACTTACCTGCATAAATTAGTAAAAGCCGGCTACCGCGTTGCAATCTGCGACCAACTTGAAGATCCTAAACTTGCTAAAGGGATTGTAAAACGCGGTGTTACAGAAATGATAACGCCAGGTGTGGCTACCAATGATAAATTATTAGAGCATAACCAGAATAATTTCTTATGCGGAATACATTTTCAGGAAGAAAAAATTGGTATTGCTTTTTTAGATATTTCCACAGGAGAATTTTTTATTGCAGAAGGCGATAAAGAATATGCCGATAAATTATTGCAGGGATTTCAGCCGGCTGAAATAATTTTTCAGCGCAGCCAGCAAAAGAATTTTAAAAGTATTTTCGGTAATAAATATTACACTTACAATTTAGACGAATGGATTTTTGCTGAAGCGTATGCCAAAGAAAGTCTGCTAAAACATTTTGGTACGCAAAGCCTTAAAGGTTTTGGTGTAGAAGATTTGCATGCCGGTATAATTGCTGCAGGTGCGGTGTTGCATTATTTAAAAGACACAGAACATCCTAACCTGCAGCATGTATCTTCTTTACAAAGAATTGATAAGGAAGATCATTTATGGATGGATAGATTTACCATAAGAAATCTGGAATTATTAGGCGGTGTTGAAGGCAATAATTCGTTACTTAAAGTGCTTGATAATACGGTTTCGCCAATGGGCGCAAGGTTAATGAAACGCTGGCTGGTAATGCCTTTGACAGATATTAATAAAATTGGAGAACGATCAGGGCTTGTAGAATTTTTTATTAAATCAGTTGATATAAGAAGCAAGCTTTCACAACATATCAAGCAGTCCGGTGATGTGGAAAGGCTGGTTAGTAAAATTCCATTAAAGAAAATAAATCCAAGAGAAATACTGCAGATCGCAAGAGGCCTTCAGCAGGTAAAACTTATTAAACATCTTTGTGATAACGCTGCAAATGATTATTTAAAAAGATTAACCGATTCGCTCAATCCGTGCATTTATATTTATGATAAGATCATAAAAGAAATTGTTGAAAATCCATCAGTTGCTATCAATAAAGGGAATGTAATTGCAAGAGATGTTGATGAAACTTTGGATGAGCTGAGAGCCATTTCAACAAATGGAAAGGAGCATTTATTAAAGCTTCAGCAACAGGAATGTGAGCGTACTGGTATATCTTCTTTAAGGGTTGGATTTAATAATGTGTTTGGTTATTATCTTGAAGTAACCAATAGTCATAAAGCTAAAGTTCCACCAGATTGGATACGAAAACAAACTTTAATAAATGGTGAAAGATATATCACTCCTGAGCTAAAAGAGTATGAAGAAAAGATCAGCGGAGCAGAAGAAAAAATTAAAGAAATAGAATGCAATTTATTTGAGAAATTATTGAATGAACTGCAGGATTATATTAGCCCGATGCAGGTGAACGGGCATGTAATGGCAGTGCTTGATTGCCTGTGTTGCTTTGCCAGCAATGCTTTGCAATATAATTACAGAAAACCAATTTTGCACGATGGCAATACATTGGAATTAAAACAAAGCCGTCATCCTGTAATAGAAAGAAATTTGCCGCAAGGTGAAAGTTATATTGCTAATGATATTTTTCTTGATTCATCTTCTCAGCAAATTATAATTTTAACGGGACCAAATATGAGTGGCAAAAGCGCTGTTTTACGGCAGACTGCGCTTATTACTTTAATGGCACATATGGGAAGCTTTGTTCCGGCTGATGAAGCAAAAATTCCCTTAACAGATAAAATATTTACAAGAGTTGGCGCCAACGATAACCTTAGCAGTGGCGAGAGCACATTTATGGTGGAGATGAATGAAACTGCCAGCATCATAAATAATTTAACGCCAAAAAGCCTGATATTACTAGATGAAATAGGAAGAGGAACATCTACTTATGATGGCATTTCCATTGCATGGAGCATCGTGGAATATCTGCATAAATCACCTTATGCGCCCAAAACATTATTTGCCACACATTACCATGAATTGAATGAATTAGAAAATAAATTACCAGGAGTACGAAACTTTCACATAACCAATAAAGAAGTTGGCAACAAAATAATTTTTCTTAGGAAGCTTGCACCAGGAGGAAGCATTCATAGCTTTGGAATTCATGTAGCTAAAATGGCCGGCATGCCGCCTTCCTTAATTGAAAGAGCTAATGAAATTTTAAAACAATTAGAAGATAAAAATGTTGATGATGGCCAGGCCGTTGGAGCGTCCCGACCAGTTTCTGAAAAAGTAAAAAAATTATCTGCTCCGCAAATACAACTCAGCATTTTTGATGCACACTCACAAGCTTTTGATGAGATAAGAAAAATCCTTGAAACTGTTGATATTAACCGGCTAACGCCTGTAGAAGCATTGTTGAAATTGCAGGAAGTGAAAGAGAAGGTAAAATAATTAATTGTCATTAGCCATTTGTCATTGGCCATTAGTAATTATGCCAGGAATCATAAATTTTTGTTGGCAAATGCCTATAATGACATTTGACTTATTGATATAATGACGATCAAATCATCTGTCATAATCATACAAAATATAACCCCACGGCTCAATGCTAAATACATGCATTGAATTCACTTTTTCTTTCACTCCCATAAATACATTCATAGGCTGGCCATATATACTTTTATCTTTTATGGTAAAGCTTTGTGGCTGGTTTGATAAATTTAAAATCACCGCAATTTTATGACCTGGCTTTTCTCTTGTATAAGCAAATATTGCAACGTCGTTTGCAGTAATTAATCTTTTGTAAGATGCATCTGCAGCCAGTGCAGGCGTAGCTTTGCGAAGCTTTAATAAAGTTTTATAAAACGGCGCCATTTTATATTCGCCGTTCCAGTTGATGCTATCTTTTACAAAAAATTTTAATCTTCTTTTGTTTGGTATTTCCTGGCCGTTATAAATAAGCGGAACACTTTGATACATTGTTTGCGTAAAAACAGCCAGCGCTTTATAAGCATCGCCATATCTTTCAAACTCAGTGCCCTCCCAGCTATTCCAGTCGTGGTTAGTGGTAAAATATAACCTGTAAGCATTTTCAGGAAACACTGCAATGTTGTGATTTATTATAGAATCAACTTGTGCAAGTGTAAACTTTCCTGCATATAATTTTATCAAACTTTCCATTACGCTCCATGTATAAGTTTCGTCAAAGCCGGCTTCATGCAATTCAGGTTTTTCACTTTCAGCCAGCATAAATACATTCTTTATTTTTTTGAGAGAATCTATACATTGCTTCCAAAAATCAACCGGCGGTCCATCCGCAACGTCACAGCGAAAGCCATCTATATTACTTTGCTTTACCCAGAATTTCATAGCTGCAATCATACTGTCTCTTAATTCCGGATTTGCATAGTTAAGATTTCGTGTATCAGTATAGTCAGCATCATAGGTGGTGTTACCGGCTGAATCTCTTTTATAAAAATCCGGATGATTCGCTATCCATACATTATCAGGTGAAGAATGATTAGCAACCCAATCAATGATAACCTTGAAACCCATATTGTGAGCATGTTTCACAAATAATTCCCAATCAGCCATTGTTCCAAATTCTTCATTAAATGCTTTGTAATCTCTCACAGCATAATAGCTTCCAAGATCGGCGCTGGTCATCTTTCTTCCTTCGATACCTATTGGCGTTAAAGGCATGAACCATAAAATTTCAACGCCCATATTTTTCAGTCTTGTAAGATGTTTCTCAAAATTTTTAATAGAGCCTGTGGCTGAATATTGCCGAAGATTAACTTCATAAATATTACTTTGGCTGCTCCATTTTGGATGAGAAAAAACTGATTTATTTTGTGCCAAAAGATGTACACCAAGCAACATCAGTACAGGAAGTAATATATTAGTTTTACTTTTTGTTTTCATGGATTAATTTTTTTCAAGTTAACAGAAAAACAATAAACAGCATTTGAATAATACCTTTATATTTTAATTACAAATACATGCCAGGCAACCTCCCTTTTTATATCTCACTTCTTTTTATATTTACCACAATACTTACAGTAATCTTTTTTATTGCATCAATTAACGAAGGCCATTCGGCAAGGAAAACAGCAATAGTATTTGTTATAATTATTGTATGGTTAGCGTTACAGGCGCTGCTTTCATTTAACAATTTTTATACTGTTACTAATGCAATTCCCCCGCGGTTCGCCTTAGCAGTTGTGCCACCTTTGTTAGTAATACTAATTTTGTTTGTTACAAAAAGCGGTAAAAGATTTATTGATAGCTTATCTCCCAAAATCTTAACCCAGTTACATGTGGTAAGAAT
Source organism: uncultured Chitinophagaceae bacterium (assembly GCA_964236235.1). Taxonomy (GTDB): domain Bacteria; phylum Bacteroidota; class Bacteroidia; order Chitinophagales; family Chitinophagaceae; genus Ginsengibacter. The sequence goes on along the minus strand of CAXSDW010000043.1, from coordinate 24,558 downwards.
CTTTGTAGAGCTGACCCTGTTATGGCTTTTTCTTTATAAGCTGGTTCCCAAATTAATGACTTTTGAAGGAAGAAATTTTGATATACTCGCAGGTTTATCGGCGCCTGTAGTTGCTTACTTTGGATTTGTAAAGAAATCACTTTCTAAAAAATTTATGATTGGCTGGAATATCGCCTGCATCGGCTTATTATTAAACATTGTACTAATCGCCATCCTTTCTGCGCCTTTTCCTTTTCAGAAATTTGCATTTGATCAGCCTAATATCGCAATTCTGTATTTCCCTTTTGTTTGGCTTCCTTGCTTTATTGTGCCGGTGGTATTGTTCTCACATCTTGTACTGATAAGACAACTATCAAAATAATTCATAAAAACTTTATGGAAAACAGATCAATGTATTATAGTGATTATTTGCAGCTTAATAAAATTTTACAGGCGCAGGAACCCGAAAGTTCTAAAGATGGCAATGAGCCTGCGCATGATGAGATGCTCTTTATAATCGTTCACCAGGCATACGAACTTTGGTTTAAGCAAATAATTTATGAGCTTGATTATATTATGAGCGTTTTTAACAAAGATAAAATTGATGATAATTCTGAAGACCTTAATCTTGTAAGGCATCGTCTTAACAGGATAATACAGATTTTAAAATTGCTGAATCAGCAGGTAAGCCTTATTGAAACTATGACTCCATTAGATTTTCTTGAGTTTAGAAATTTGCTCATACCTTCTTCAGGTTTTCAAAGCTTACAATTTCGCATAGTAGAAACTAAACTTGGGCTTACTATGCAAAGCCGCCATGAGAAAGACTATTACGGCAGAACCAATGAAGGAGGTTTTAAAATTAATGATCTTGAAAAAATTAAAGAAGCTGAAAAAGATGTGTATTTGTTACAACTCATCAACCGCTGGTTAGAGCGTATGCCTTTTTTTGAAGAAGAATACTGGAAGAGGTTTACCAGCAATTATCAAAGAAATGACATTCACATCTTTTGGAATGAATACCGGAATATTTATATGAATGGCTTAACAGAAAGAGAAAAAAATAAACTAAGTGATTTTGATTTTATCTTTTTTGAAAAGCCAGGTAACCTTTCATTTACAGAGCAACAAAATTTACAAACAACCTTGACACCAACTGCAATGAAGGCTGCATTATTTATAATGCTTTACCGCGACTTCCCGGTGTTTCAAACGTCTTACCAAATATTAGATAGTTTGGTTGAGATTGATCATTTAATGGCCGGCTGGCGGCACAAACATCTTGTAATGGTTCGCAGGATGATTGGCATGAGAGCTGGCACTGGCAACACTTCCGGCTCTGGCTACCTTGAAGGTGCATTAAACAGGCACTTTATTTTTAAAGATATTGAAGGACTATCAACCTTTTTGATTGAGAGAAAAAAATTACCAAAATTACCTGAAGATTTGATAAGGAAATTGAGTTATAATTAAGTTATTGAAGTAAATGCGTAATCCTCTTAAATCAACTCTTTTAATTTTTGTACAACCAGATCAATTTCTTCTTTAGTATTATGTTTAGAAAACGAAAAACGCACCGTAACCTGGTTAGGATTATTATTAATGGCACGGATTACATGGCTGCCGGCATCTGCGCCGGAAGTGCAGGCGCTGCCACCACTGGCGCAGATATTATTGATATCAAGATTGAAAAGAAGCATCTCTGATCTTTCAGATTTTGGAAAGCTGGCGCTCAAAATTGTGTACAAGCTTCTGCCTGAAATATCACCATTAAAATTTACTGCAGGTATATTTTTCCTTAATTTATTCATCATATACAACTTCAGATTATTGATATATTCACTATCTGTTTCATAATTTTTTGCAGCAAGTTCAAGCGCTTTTGCAAAGCCAACAATACCATATAAATTTTCAGTACCGGCACGCATGTTACGTTCCTGTCCGCCGCCGTGTATAAAAGGTTTTATCTTTACATTTTCATTTATATAGAGAATACCTGCGCCTTTTGGGCCGTGAAATTTATGTGCAGCGCCTGTGATAAAATGAACCGGTGTATTTCTTAAATCAAAACGATAATGACCAACAGTTTGAACAGTATCAGAATGGAATATGGCATTATACTTTTTGCTCAAATTACCTGTTTCATTAAGGTCCATAATATTACCTATTTCATTGTTGGCATGCATTAAAGTAACAAGACATTTGTCTTTACTTTCTTGTAACAAGTTTTGTAAATCAGTCATATCAATATGGCCGTTTGAAAGCAGCTTTACAAAACTCACTTTCACCTGGCCAAAACAACCCAACTGTTCTACTGTATGCAATGTAGCATGATGTTCGATTGAAGATGTGATAATATGTTTGCAATTAAGATCACGAACTGCGGCATTAATGGCAGTGTTACTGCTTTCGGTTCCACCACTGGTAAAAAATATTTCTGCAGGATTTGCATTGAGGATTTTGGCAACAGACTTTCTTGCATTTTCAATGGCCATTCTTGTTTCTCTGCCATAAGAATAAATAGATGAAGGATTACCAAATTTATTGGTAAGATAAGGCATCATTGCCTCCAGCACGTCAGGCTCAAGTGCAGTGGTGGCGGCATTATCAAGGTATATTCTATTGCGACTCATTGTTGTGATCCGGTGTAGTTATAGTTAACCGTTAAAAGTAACTTCTGATGCTTGCGTTCGAACAACGTTCAACAACCAACGAACAACGGCCAGCCTTTACTACATTACTTCATTGATATCTTTCATCAGTTTGCGGGCAATGTTTTGTGCAGTGGTTTCAAAATTACTTTCAGAATAAATTCTTATAATAGGCTCTGTGTTACTTGTTCTAAGATGCACCCAATCATTATCAAACTCAATCTTTAAACCATCTTCTGTGTTGATAGGGTTGTTTTTATACTTCTCTTCAATCTTCTTTAAAATATCTTTTACATTGGTATTTTGCTGCAACGCAATTTTATTTTTAGAAATAAAATAATCCGGATAAATGCTTCTCAGCTGCTTCATGCTTTTTTGAGAATGGGCAAGGTGAGTTAAAAACAATGCAATGCCAATCAGTGCATCTCTGCCATAATGAAAATCAGGAACTATAATTCCGCCATTACCTTCACCGCCAATTACAGCATTCACTTCTTTCATTTTTGCAACTACATTTACTTCCCCCACTGCTGAAGGAAAATATTGTCCGCCGTGTTTTTGTGTTATTTCTTTAAGCGCTTTTGTAGAAGATAAATTACTTACCGTATTTCCTTTTTTCTTACTTAAAATATAATCCGCAACAGCTACCAAAGTATATTCTTCGCCAAACATGCTTCCATCTTCACATACAAAGCAAAGCCTGTCCACGTCAGGGTCTACAGCTATTCCAAGGTTTGCTTTATGTTTTTTTACTTCATTACTAAGGCCGGTTAAATGTTCCGGAAGCGGCTCCGGATTATGAGCAAAATTTCCATTTACTTCTTCATTCAAAACAATTACTTCTTTAACGCCAAGCGCCTTCAACAGCGCCGGAATATAAATTGCACCGCTGCTGTTAATACCATCAATTACTACTTTATATTTTTCATTTTTAATTGCATCCGCATCTACCAGTTCATAATTTAATACAGCATGCACATGTTCTAATAAATAAGAATCGTCCTCTGTATAAGTTCCTAATTTATCAATGGTTGCAAAATTGAAATTCTCTTCTTTAGCTAAAAGCAAAACCGCTTCACCTGCTTCAGCATTTAAAAACTCCCCTTTATCATCAAGTAACTTTAAAGCATTCCATTCTTTGGGGTTGTGACTTGCGGTTAAGATTACACCTCCGGCTGCCTGCTCCATGGCAACTGCTATTTCTACAGTAGGTGTTGTTGTGATACCGAGGTCAACAATATTAAATCCCAAAGCCATTAAAGTATTCACCACAATATTGCTCACCATTTCACCACTTATGCGTCCATCACGCCCTATAACAATTTTCTTATTGTCATTTTTTTGCATGAGACGGCTTCCAAATGCTGCAGTAAATTTTACAATATCTAAGGGAGAAAAGTTTTGGCCGGGCATTCCTCCTATTGTTCCTCTTATGCCGGAAATACTTTTTATCAATGACACTTCAGGTGCTTTAAGATGCAAATGTAAAAAAAGCCTATGACAAAAAAATAAAGCGTCGTCTATGAGTGTTTATTTACTATTGCGGATAAATGGAAACATAAACAACAAAAAACAATTTTCACATTTACATTTGCACAAATACATACAATAGATGCCGGAAACAAGCTGGTTCAATTCATGGTTCAATTCGCCTTATTATTATCAATTGTATTTTCAAAGAGATTATGCAGAAGCCGCTTTATTTATTGATAAATTAATTGAACATTTAAAACCACCGTTGGGCTCAAGAATGCTTGATGTGGCTTGTGGTAAAGGGCGACACTCTATACAGCTTGCTTCCAAAGGATTTGATGTAACAGGAATTGATATTGCCGAAGAAAGTATAATGGAAGCTAAAGAACATGAAAGTGATTCATTGCATTTTTTTGTACATGATATGCGCCTGCCTTTCTCAATAAATTATTTTGATTACGCTTATAATTTTTTTACCAGCTTTGGTTATTTTAGAACAAGGCGGGAGCATGATAACAGCATACGAACTATTGCACAGTCTATAAAGACAGGCGGCACTTTTGTAATGGATTATTTAAATGTCCATTATGCTGAAGATCACTTTGTTCACAAATCGGAAAAGCAGGTAGATGATGTAACTTATTTTATAACCAAGTGGTATGATGAGACGCATTTTTACAAAAAAATAATAATTGAAGATGAGCAGCTTGAGGAGCCTTTGGAGTTTATTGAAAAGGTTGCAAAATTTAACCTGGGAGATTTTACCGACATGTTTTCTTACCAGGGTTTACAAATTCAGGAAGTGTATGGGGATTATTATTTTAACAGCTATGATCTAAAAAAATCTCCGAGATTAATAATGATTGCAAAGAAAATAAAGAGTGAAGTTGCTTAAATGCCTGTTGCATTTTACAAGAAAGTTCAAGACCGGTCAGTATACGTTCCTTCCCCCCCCTGGTTCATTCTAAAACCATATCTTTGATTTCAAAATGTTGACACTTAATACGATATTAAAAGAGCTGAAAGATGTTCCGGTTGAGCGGCTGGAAGACCTGTATTCCATTATCCATTCCCTACGGGCAAACACGAAAAAATCAGACAGGATAACCAAAAAAATTCTCTCCTTTGCCGGCTCTTTCGAGGATATGACTAAGAAGGACTATGATGAATATGTAGAGCAGACAAAGAAGACCCGAAACGACCTTTTCGACCGTGACATCAACTATGAAACCTGCATTAGTTGATACCGACATCCTTTCTGAGTTTCTTCTTGGTAACATCAAAGTTGTGGAGAATGCAAAGAAATATTTGCAGTCTTATGACGCTATCAATTTTAGCATCATTACTTATTATGAGACTTTGAACGGATTGCTGTACAAAGACGCTAACAGCTCAAAAACTTTACTGATTTTGCTGATCTCAATAAAATACTTCCTTTAACAATTAGCGCAACCAGACGAGCTGCTGAAATTTTTGCTGATCTTAAAAGGAAAGACCAGCCGATCGGACACACTGATTGCTTAATTGCCGGCATTGCTTTGACGAATGGATTGCAATTGGTGACACAATATTGACCATTTTAAAAGAATAGATGAACTTGAATTAATGAACTGGTTGCAATAGACTTCATCAGCCACTACGCTCACTCCTTCCTCAATTTCTTATTATTTACCAGCATCCACTTTGCCGTTTCATAAATTGCTGATGTTAAAGTTGAAAGTGATTGCTTCACTGAATCTTTTTGTGTGCCTGATAAGTTAAGCGAATCAAATGTAACGGGCACAAGTTCCTCGCTGTTTATCCTGATGTTTTTTACAAAATAATATTTGTCTGTAATTACGCCAATATTTCCTTCGTCATGATGAATAGTAAATGCTGCATTAGATTTACTTTTTGAACTTAGCAAATCCCTTCCTAAAGTAGTATTGGTATATGGCTGATGAATCATGCCTGCAAGTGTTGGTAATACATCAATTTGCGAAACCGTTTCATTGCGTTGCTGCGGCGTTAGTAATTTTGGAGCGTAAAAGAGTAACGGCACATGCTCATCGCTCAGCCGCGAAGATGTCCATGCCTGCGGATACATTTCGGATGCATTTCCTTCCACACCATGATCGCCAATAAAAACAAAAATGGTATTATCAAAATACTTTTGTTGCCTGGCAGCTTCTATAAACTTTTTAAAACAATAATCAGTATAACAGAAAGACTGAAACTCAGGCAATGATTCAAAGCCATACTTTTTTAAAGTATCAGGCAGAACCATTTTTTTTTCAAAATCACTATCTTCTTCCGGAATGCTAAACGGGCGGTGGTTATCGGCAGTTTGAATGATTGCAAAGAAAGGTTTGTTCTGTGTTTTAAAAACATTATCAGCTTCCAGAAAAAGGTTCTTATCGCTTATACCCCACACATTTAATTTAGGCGATTTATAAAAGGTATCCTGGTAGATTTTAATTCTATCAATGTTTCGTATAAATCCATCAAAATTATTAAAATCACTGCTGCCTCCCAGGAAGTATAATTTATTATAATCTTCAAAATCGTTAATAATGATATGTTGGTTTAGCGCTTCAACATTTCGTGTTGAAAATTTAGATAATTGCACATCAGGCGTGCCGGTTAATATTGCAAACACGCCGCGGGCTGTGCCAAATGTAGCGCTGAAACAGCGTTGAAAAAATATTCCCTGTTTACTTAATTTGTTAAAGTATGGTGTTGTGTTTAGCGGGTTGCCGCTCATAGTGCTTTTGTACATGCTGAAGCTTTCGCAAATCACCAAAACCACGTTAGGCCTGCTTTCCAATGATCGGCTGCCTGGCTCTGTTTGTCTTTCATAAGTTTTGGAAGCGATGCTGGCAGCATCCAGTTGCAAAAAATCGGCTATCACGGGAAAATATTTTTTTGCCTTTTCATCATTAAAAGAAGGAACACGAAAACGAAGAGTAGTAAAAAAGTTTTGCAGCGGATTAAGTGCCAGGTATGATTTAAAGTTATCATTAAATTTGAAAGCTTCACTCCACTTCAGTGGCTTAAAAGAAAAAATCCCAAACAAACACCAGCCTAAAATAAGTATAGTTACTGCATGCCATCGTCTCTTATAAATAATATTTTGCTGCAGGTTTCTTTTTAAAATACTAACATGGGTTTTCTTAAAAAGTTTTGCAATAAGAATTACTGCTGCAGCCAATGCTGCAAAAATCCATATCATCGGGTAGCTTTGCCAGAGCATTTTAAACGAGATTATAAAATCTTCTGAAAAATTTAAAGCGCTCGCATTTATTCTTGTATGGTTGTAACTAAAATTGCCAATATCTGCACCAAAAAAAAACAATACAAGTAGAGTAGTAAATGCAAGGTAATACGACCACCAGCGTTTATTCTTTTCAGAATAAAAAGGAGAAAATTTATTGTAAAGAGATAAGACAGCGATTGGCAAAAGAACGATTGCGATCCATTTGGCATCATACTTAAAACCAAGAATAAAAGAAGGAAGCAAAGAAATGAAAGTAATATCAGCGGGACAAAACAGAAACACCGTGGCAATCCTGAATAATGTGAAAATGATAAAGTAAATAATCCATAATTTAATCAGCCATTGAATAGTAACCGGTACTGTTTTAAGAACTTTAATTTTAGATAACATTAACCATTTTATAAATAAGTGTGCAAAGATAAAAATTGTTATTAACGGCAGTGCTTAAATAATTATCACCGATTTGGCTGCAATGTTTAATTTTGCAGCTTCTTTTTTAAAGAGGCTGAATTAATGAGTTTACCTGAAGAGATAAAACACCTGGATTATAAGATCTTTACAAAGATAAACGGAGAATGGCATAATTCTTTTTTAGATACTGTTTTACCCTTCCTTCGCCAGGCTTATTTATGGATACCTTTTTATTTGTTCCTGCTAATTTTTGCTCCGCTGAATTTTAAAAGAAACGGCTGGTATTGGTGTTTATTCTTTTTAGCAACGGCCGGGCTAAGCGATTACATAAGCAGCACAATTATAAAAGGAACTGTATTAAGATTAAGGCCTTGCCAGGATCCGGCATTAATTCAACAAGTAAGGTTATTGGTTAACTATTGCCCCGGAAACTCAAGCTTTACATCATCTCATGCTGCCAACCATTTTGCTGCAGCAATGTATATATTTACCACATTTAAAAGTGATGTTAGTAAGTGGTGGGCGCTGTTATTTTTATGGGCATTTGTAATTTCCTATACACAAATTTATGTAGGCGTTCATTTTGCCGGAGATATAATTGGAGGTGCAGTTGCGGGCCTGATGATTGGTTATATTACAGGAAAACTTTTTATTAAAAAAATTGGTTTATATACACCGGAAAACCGGTAATTATTATGGTAGAAGTTATTATTTTATTGTGCCTGATATTAATAAACGGGCTATTGGTAATGAGTGAACTGGCTTTGGTTTCAGCAAGAAAAACCAGGATAGAAGCTAATGCTGCAAAAGGAGATAAAAGATCAAAGCTCGTTTTAAAATTGCAAGAAAAGCCAGAAGTGTTTTTATCTACTGCGCAAATATTTATAACACTTATTTCTATCTTAACGGGTGTTTATTCCGGAGAAAAATTTAGCGGCTATATAAAGCCATCTATAGAAAAGCTCGGTATTTTGCCTTCGTATGCGGGCACTATTGCAACAGTAATTATTGTTATCCTCGTTACTTTTTTATCAATAATTTTTGGCGAGCTTTTACCTAAAAGAATAGCCATGCTTAGGCCCGAGAAAATTTCGAGGCAAATTGCTACACCCATGAGGTTGCTCAGCAGGATCGCTTTTCCGATAGTATGGCTGCTGACAACTATTACAACTTTAATATTTAAACTTTTTAATTTTAAGCCAACTACAGACAATAATGTTACAGAGGAAGAAATAAAAGCAATTATTTCCGAAGGAAGTGAAACAGGTGCAATTGAAGAAGAAGAAAAAGAAATAATAGAACGGGTGATTCATCTTGGCGATAGAAATATAACTTCTTTAATGTCTCATCGTACAGATATTGTTTGGTTTGATATTAATGAAGACAGGGAATCTATTAAAAATAAAATTGAAAAATACCTTCATTCTGTTTACCCGCTTTGTGATGGTGATATTGATAACATAAAAGGAGTTGTGTATGTAAAAGATATGTACCTGCAGCCGGATGCACCGCTGGTTTCATTACAAAAGAAAGCGCTGATAGTACCGGAAAATAATACTGCGTATCACTTACTTGAAAAGTTTAAAAAAACAAAAATTCATTATGCCTTTGTAGTAGATGAGTATGGCACTTTGCATGGTATGATAACCATTAATGATATTTTAAAAGCTATTGTGGGTGAGATGCCGGAAGATGAAGATGATGATTATGCGATAGTGGAAAGAAAAGATGGCAGCTACCTTGTAGATGCGCAAATACAGTTTTATGATTTTCTCACAAGATTTGATAAAACTGATTGGATGAATGAAGACGAGCATGATTTTGATACGCTTGCAGGCTTTATTCTTCACCAGTTAAAACATATACCTCAAACCGGTGAAACATTTAACTGGCGAGGATTTAATTTTGAAATAATTGATATGGATGGCCATAGAATTGATAAAGTTTTGCTTAAATTTTCTAATGATCTTAAGCCTGAAATGAATGGTGTAAAAAATCTTTGATCCCGCAAAAAATTGTTTGATCCGCGTTCTCTTGCTACATATTTCTTTTAAAATATAATTTGCCAATTTATAAAGGTTTTCACTATGCCATCTAAATTCATCACAATTACTATTAGTATAATTACGATTGAAAGTTGGCTTAGTCAATAGTATTTCTACTTAATTGGCAACGTATATTTACTCTACTTAAAAAATTTTGCTTTTTAAAAAATCGTTGTAAGGTAAGCCTGGTAAGGGTTTCAGGTCCTGATTCAAATTTTGGACAACTTACCTGTTGTTTACTGTTGCTATTTATTTGAAGTTTAGCATTATAAAAGTGAGAAGGTTACACTAATTATGTTTCTATTGTTACTTATTCCGGCTGTATTTTTATTTCGGCTGTGATGAGGTTTTTAACGTGGAAGCAAAGCAATCATCTTGCGGATAAAAATTTAGTAAAGCCCATTTCTCAAACAACTATTTATCAAAACTGATGACACAAAAAAATAAGGAAATGTTGTACAAAACCTGCATCTGTAAATAATTAAATCCCCTGACACACACAACACGAAAAGCTGTTCCTCTTTAAGGCTCAGCTTTTTTTTATAACGAACGAAATTTATAACCCGGTTTGTCCTTCTCTAAGCTTTACTTTTTTCTTACCGCTATTCTTTTTTTCAAAATCAATTACTTCCTGCGGTTTTACTTTTGCTTTCGGTTTATCGGCCACCAACGTTGAATCGGGTGGCTTAATTTCAAGATGATTTCTGTCATACACTTCTGTCTTTATTAACCGGCCGGTTGCAGGATCATAAAATTTCCATTCGCCCTGGCGCACGCTGTATTGTTCCGCTTTCACAATTTTATAACTAATAATTTCATTACTTCCTGTACCGTAAACCGCTATTGTATCATAAGGTGCATCTGGATTATAACCTCTCCAATTTTCTTCTCTTACAAGATCGCCTAACTTAGTAAAGTATTGTTGCAGCCCATCTTTGCCCCCGTATTTATAATTTTCAATAGCAAGAAGATCGCTGGTTAAATTAAACCTTCGCCATGTTCCTTCTTTTTTACCATTTACAAAAATCCCTTCTTCTTCATAACCCGGCTCTCCTCTTAATTCAGGAAACGAGAATACCCATTTTCCTTGTTTTAGATTTTTAAGATCAATTGCATTAAGCGTATCATTTTTTGGGCCGATCTTGTACTCTTTGTATTGCGACCAACCTTTGATAATGAAGCATTGGAAAAATATACTGATCAGCAAAACGAATTTTATCTTCTTTATGTATTTCATAAACAAATCTTAGAGATCAAATTTACCAAATAAGCCGTTTGCAGGTTAGGTTTGTAAAGAGAGTAAGCTAATTTTTAACTTCTCTTATTTATATAATTAAGAAAGTAAAATTGCTGCAGCTAAGTAACCTGAGGACAAATAAACGCGGAGAATTGCCATATAAGAAAGACAACTTATGATACTAAATTTTTTCGTTTAGGGAAGTTATTCGGGCACATAACTTATTAAATATTTTTCTATAGCAGTATCGTATCTTTCTTTCCACTTACTGATGTTACCCCAGCTTTCTGTTTCAAATATTATTTCTCCGTCTGTTACAGTACCTAAATTTTCAAAGGGTATATCAGTGAATACTTTTTCAAACTCAGCAGTTTTTTTATTTTTCACAGTAACTATTACACGGCCCTGCGCTTCTCCAAACCAATAAGCATCTTTCCTTATTTGCGGTTTTTGCTGCTTTACTTTAAAACCAAGATTTCTGTTAAACCCGCTCTCAGCAAGCGCTACAAATAACCCGCCTTCACTTATATCATGTGCAGATTCTATCATCTTATTGCTGATAAGTTTACTTATTACCTGGTGCAAATCAAACTCTTCCTGCAGATCAAAGTAAGGTGCAGGCGAAAATTCCACGCCACATATTTTATGTAAATACTCAGATGAATTAATATCATCTTTGCTTTTGCCAACAAGATAAATTACATCACCCGCCTGCTTAAAATCTAAAGACATTTTATTTTCGATATTATCCAATAAACCCACCATTCCTATTGTAGGTGTTGGATAAACCGGCCCATCAGGTGATTGATTATAAAAACTTACATTGCCTCCGGTTACCGGCGTGTCGAACTTTTTACACGCTTCGCTCATTCCCTTTACAGCCATCACAAACTGGTAATAAACTTCAGGATCATAAGGGTTTCCAAAATTGAGACAATTGGTTACTCCTAAAGGTGTGGCACCGCTGCAAACAATGTTTCTTGCAGCCTCGCTTACTGCAATCATGCAGCCTTTATAAGGATCGGCAAAAACATACCTGCTGTTACAATCTGTTGTCATAGCTATTGCCTTTATGTTCTCCTTTAATACAACCACGGCAGCATCAGACGGATCGTTAGTGTTGGCATTGGCTGTTCCTATAGTACTATCATATTGAGTACATATCCAGCGCTTTGAAGCAATATTAGGCAACGATATTAATTGTTCTGCAACTATTTGTAAATCGTCCGGAACCCCAATATCAGTGGATCGGAAAGCTTTTATCTTATCAAAATATTTTGGTTCAGTATATTCTCTTGTGTATACAGGAGCACCTCCGCCTAACACGAGACTCTCAGCAGGAACGACTGCTTCTAACACGCCATGCTGATAAAATTTCAGCAATCCATCATTGGTAACTTCTCCAATTTGAGAACATGGAATGTCCCACTTCTCAAAGATTTGCAATACTTCATTTTCTTTTCCTTTATGAACAATCAGCAACATTCTTTCCTGGCTCTCACTTAGCAATAGTTCCCAGGGTTTCATATTTTGCTGCCTCACTGGAACCTTATCAAGGTCAATCCTCATACCTGTTTTTCCTTTGGCACTCGTTTCAGCAGTAGAGCAAATAATGCCTGCCGCACCCATATCCTGCATACCAACTAATACACCTGCAGCTATAATTTCAAGACATGCTTCTAATAATTTCTTTTCCTGGAAGGGATCACCAACCTGCACTGCAGGCAAGTCTTCTGCACTTGACTCGGTAATATCCGCAGAGGCAAAAGCGGCGCCGCCCATCCCATCTTTACCGGTTGCGCTGCCTGCAATAAACACAGGATTACCTTCACCTTCTGCAATAGCGCTTACAGATTCACTTACACGGAGAATGCCTACACTCATCGCATTTACCAGGGGATTGGTATGATAACAATCCTCAAAATAAATTTCTCCGCCTACAGTTGGCACACCAAAACAATTGCCGTAATGACCAATGCCATGCACAATTCCACTGAGCAGATGCTGGGTTTTAGCATTTTTTAAATTGCCAAAACGCAAAGAATTTAATGCTGCAATTGGTCTTGCGCCCATTGTAAAAATATCTCTGTGAATACCACCTACACCTGTAGCTGCGCCCTGGAAAGGTTCAATTGCGGAAGGGTGATTATGACTTTCTATTTTAAAAACAACACCAAGGCCGTCTCCGATATCGACAAGACCTGCATTTTCTTCGCCGGCTTTTACCAGCAATTTGCTGCCATCACGTGGCAATGTTTTAAGCCACTTTATTGAATTTTTATAACTGCAGTGCTCACTCCACATTACTGAAAATGCGCTTAACTCAGTAAAGTTGGGCGCCCTTTTTAAAATGTTTTTAATCATCTCAAATTCATCCGCACGAAGGCCTAACTTTTCTGCTGTTGTAATTGTAGTTTCCATTTTATGTATAAGCAAACTTACGTTGTCTGTAAATTTTATACCATTAAAGCAGTGTAAATATTTTAACTAACTTCCCACATCAAAACATAAGTGTTTGATTTACCTGCTATTTTTTGTTTACCTTATTTTATTTTGCTGGTTGCTTACTAAGATCAGGTTTATAGTATCATCCGGCTTAGGAAACCGTACTATTATTATATTATTTTTATTAAAGATACTGGCTGGTATTGCAAATGCATGGATCACTCTTTATCATTATCAAGGCACTGACAGCGCCTTCTTTCATATACAAGGAATAGCAGAATATCATCTGCTGTTTACTGAACCTGCCAAGTATTTATCAAACATTTTTGATCATAACAATACAACTTCTTTTACTTCAATTTTTGATACAACGGATTCCTTCTGGAATAATTTAAGGAGCAATATCATTATTAAACTGCTTTCTATATTTGATATTTTTAGCGGCTGCAATTATTTTATTAATAGCTTATTCTATAATTTCCTCGTGTTTTTTGGAAGTATCTCTATCTATAAAATTTTCATACAGCTTTTTCCTGGTAAAAGAAATATTATAATAGTTACGGTTTTTCTTTTGCCATCATTTATTTATTTTACAAGTGGCATACACAGAGATGGACTTATATTTCTTGCCCTCGCCATTGTATGTTATAATATGTTTCAAATTTTAAGGTGCAAGGCTTTTACCTATATAAGAGTTATTTATGTTCTGGCAGCATTGTTATTAGTTTTTGTGCTAAGAAACTTTGTTTTTATAGCGCTTATACCGGCATTAATTGCATGGATACTTTCAGAAAAAAGAACCGCATTTATATTTCCCTCATTTGCTGCAGTATATATTTTATTTGTAATAATGTTCTTTTCATTAAAGTTTATTCATCCAAAACTTGATCTGCCGGGATATGTTTCTTCTAGACAAATAGCATTTATAGAAATAGCAAAATCCGGCGCTTCATCTTTAAATATAAATCCATTATTTCCTGATTTCCGGAGTTTTTTTAATAATTGTCCTCAAGCCATGAACCACGCTTTTATGAGGCCTTATCTTTCTGAATCTTTTACTTTCTTATACATTCCTGCGGCCATAGAAGTTTTTATATATGAACTATTATTTCTCCTCTACATTTTTTTTCCAATAAAAAATTACGGCAAGGATCCTTTCCTTTACTTCGGTTTTTTCTTTACTGTTTCGATGTATATTATGATTGGCTATACCATTCCCATTTTAGGCGCTATAGTAAGGTATAGAAGCATATATGTACCTTTTATTATTTGCCCGCTTATCAGTTCAATTAACATACAAAAATTAAAGCAAGCAATCAGATTAAAAAAATAAATATGTAAAGTTCAAAGGCATTTTTTGCCAAAATTTAAGAGATATGGTTAAAAAAAATTGACATTCTTAGGAAAAAATTGTTTTTTTACAAACAAAAACTTAATAAATATGGAGTCATTACGGTTTAAAGCAATTAATAATCTAACAACAAATCCATCTTTAACTGAGGTAGATGGTTCATCAAAAATTACCGGAATCTTTGGTGAAAATGTATTTACATCCAAAACGGCCAGGGATTTTTTAAGCGATGAAGCGTATAAAAGTTTGCGGGCATCTATTAAAAGCGGCAGCAAAATAGATCGCAAAATGGGTGATCAAATAGCAGCAGGATTAAAAGCATGGTCAGAAAAAAAAGGGGTTACACATTATACACACTGGTTTCAGCCACTGACAGGCGCAACCGCTGAAAAACATGATTCTTTTTTTACAATAAAAGGAGATGGAACTTCAATTGAAGAGTTTGACGGAGCAGCTTTAATACAACAAGAGCCTGACGCTTCTTCATTTCCAAGTGGTGGTTTAAGAGCAACTTTTGAAGCACGCGGATACACAGCATGGGATCCTTCATCACCTGCTTTTATAATGGAAATCGGCCGGGGAAAAACTTTATGTATTCCTACTATTTTTGTTTCTTATACAGGTGAATCTTTGGATACAAAAACACCTTTATTAAAGGCATTGGTAGCACTGGATAAAGCTGCAATTGAAGTGGGACAATACTTTGATAAAAACATTACTGAAGTAACGCCCACATTAGGATGGGAACAGGAATATTTTGTAATAGATGCAGGCCTGGCCAATGCACGACCAGATATAGTGCTTACAGGCCGCACAGTATTCGGTCATGCCCCGGCAAAAGGGCAACAATTAGAAGACCACTATTTCGGATCAATACCAGAACGTGTTTATGCCTTTATGAGGGATTATGAAACAGAAGCGTACAAGCTCGGCATACCGTTACGCACAAGGCATAATGAGGTAGCTCCTTCGCAGTTTGAATGTGCTCCCATTTTTGAGCAGGTTAATCTTGCGGTAGATCATAATACATTATTGATGGACGTAATGACAAGGGTTGCAAAGAGACACGGCCTTGTTGTTTTATTGCATGAAAAACCTTTTGCAGGTATTAACGGAAGCGGCAAGCACAATAACTGGAGCATGGCTACCAACACCGGTGTTAACCTTCTTTCGCCGGGCAAAACGCCTAAATCAAACCTGATGTTTCTTGCTTTTTTTGTTAATACAATTAAAGCTGTACATGATTATGCAGATCTGTTAAGGGCTTCTATCGCTTCTTCTGAAAATGACCACAGGCTCGGCGCCAATGAAGCGCCGCCGGCAATCATTTCAATATTTATCGGCAAATATTTAACGGAAGTGCTGAACCAGGTGGAAACCCGTGTTGGTGGAAAATTTGATGAGCAGGATGAGGCCATGTTGAAACTTGATATACATAAAAGTATCCCGGAATTGATGTTAGATAATACTGACCGTAACAGAACTTCTCCTTTTGCATTTACGGGTAACAAATTTGAATTTCGTGCAGTAGGTTCTTCGGCAAACTGTGCTGCTGCTATGACTGTTTTAAATACAATAATAGCTGATACACTTGTTAATTTTAAAAAGGATGTAGACAAAATAATTGACAAGGGAGAAAAGAAAGAAATTGCACTTATGCAGGTAATTCAGAAATACATTGTAGAAAGTAAGTCTGTATTATTTGAAGGCGATGGATATAGCGCTGAATGGGAAGCCGAAGCAGAAAAACGCGGATTGCCAAATGTAAAAACTACGCCGCTGGCATTAGATGCGCTTGTAACTGATAAAGCAAAAAAACTTTTTGAAAGCAATAAAATTTATACGCACAGTGAGTTAGAAGCACGTCATGAAATTTTATTAGAAAATTACATTAAAAAAGTTCAGATAGAAGCCAGGGTTATGGGTGACCTGGCAACCAACCACATTTTACCTGCAGCAGTTAAATACCAAAACATACTTATTGAAAATATCAAAGGTTTGAAAGAAGTTGGGCTGGCTGAAACTGCTTATGCAAATCAACTCCAAATTCTTGAAAAGTTATCTGAGCACATTAATGTAATGAGTGATAAGGTTGAAGGTATGATAGCAGCCCGCAAAGTAGCTAATGATATATCTAATACAAGAGAAAAAGCCATTGCTTATTGTGATACTGTAAAAAGTTTTTTTGATGAAATACGCTATCATGTGGATAAGCTGGAATTATTTGTAGACGATAAATTATGGGAGCTTCCTAAGTACCGGGAATTACTTTTTTTAAGATAAGAATGTTTCCTTGTCGTAATTGGATAAGCAGTTTATTATATACATGACCATAGACTTCTCTACACAAAAGTCAAAAGACTGTAAATCTTTTGGCTTTTCTTTTGGTTTTAATTCTATCCCTTAACATGATAAAATATGAAATAATGTTCGCATTTAAAAAAGGTCATTATCAAAAAAATCTCATCAATGCATCTTTTCTGCTTCTTGATATATTTACAGCAGAGCCATCACTCATAACAAGATAACCGCCATCACCACGAACATATTTTGTTACTTCATTTAAGTTTACAAGATGAGAGTGATGTACACGAACAAAGAAGTTAAAATCCTGTAATTGCGCCTCTATTTCTTTGAGGGTACGGCAGGCAACAATTTTACTTTTATTCTTAAGATACAAATAGGTATAGTTATCATCGGCTTCACAATGGATTACATTATCTGCAGAAACTAATTCAAATCCATCAGAAGTAGGAACTGCAATTTTACTAAAATGATATTCCTTCTCATTTATTTTCTTCAACAGCATTTGAAACTGTTCGGCCATTGGTAAATGCCGCTGCTCCTGAACTTTTTTTACTGCGCTAATCAATTCATCCCGGCCAATGGGCTTAAGTAAATAATCCAGTGCACTAAAATGAATAGCTTTAATAGCGTATTGATCATAACTGGTTGTAAAGATGATAGCAAAAGGAATTTCATTAAGTTGCTCCAGCATTTCAAACCCATTCATTGCTGGCATTTCAATATCAAGAAATACAAGGTCCGGCTTTAATTTTTCAATTATTTCCAAACCTTTTTTTGCAGAACGGCATTGCTCCATCACTTTAACATCTGCACAGTTTTCCTTTAATAGAATGCTTAACGTCTCTATACAATGTACTTCATCATCTATAATAATAGCTTCAATCATAGATTGCCGTTTCAAAAAACCAAAAGGTTGAGATTAAAGATAATGACAACCGTTTTGGAAAAAAAACTGTAGCCATAAAATTCTATAAATACTTTAACCTCATCCGATTTCAATAGAATGCCGGAGATCAGGCTTCTAATCTCCGGCAAGAAGAACTTTATTTTGTATATTCAGTCTGCAGATAAAACGTATGCCCGTCATCAGAAAGGGAATACTCCATTTCTAACGGCGTAATGTTACTTTCAATACTTCACCACTTCCTGCTACACCCGCCAAGCCCCAATTTTAATAAATACAGAACGGAAGACCCCGATGCCGAAGGGAACTTACACATATTTGAGCCATACTACTTTTGTTAAAGTTCGTTTACGCATCGCGGGGTTCGGAAAATATATTGCTTTGACCGATGCAATGTAAACCCACACGGCAATACTCATTTATGTTCTTGCCCGTCAGCCGTGATACAGGAGCAGTCAATGTTATCAACGGTCCATATCTCACCGCTGAGTGTGACGATGTATGCGGTGTTCCCGATGATTTCAAATGAGGTAGGTCGATCAAGTTTGTCGGCGATGATGCTGAACGTGCCATCCGCGTTAACCCTTAGGAGTGAGCCGGTATTAGGCAGCGCCGGAGAACCTTCAATACCGCCGCTAAAAAGGCCCTGCGACAGAGCAAAGAGTGCTTGGCCACGGCCGAACTCCACATCCACGAGCAGCGGAGCGCCGGAGGCAACGTTTGTGACCGTAGGCGAATTACGGCTAAATGACACAACCTTTCCGTTTTCAGGAAGGTGAGGCACTGGGCCGGCTTCGGACATGTATACCAGATCGCCTCTCACTGCCAGGCCAGTTGGCACAATGTCATTGAACGCCCTGAACACCGTGATTTTACCATCGAGTGTAACGTACAGCACGCGGTTAAGGTGGCCGTCAGTTACAAGGAAGCCCCCTCGATAGGCTTGGATCGAATAAAGAACTCCGGTTGAAACCTCGAAATCAAAGCCGGTTGGCGGATGCGCTATGTTGTAAGCGCCAATATCTGCGATAATTTTGAAGCTGTTCGGACCGTCGATCCGATAGATGCCGTTAACCTGGCCGGTTGGGAAGAGAGGATCGTCGACGAGCGATACCAGGGCATAGGCTTTCCCGCCGAGGAATGCGACATCAAAGACCCCACCATCAAGGGGATCAACTGTAGGGATCAATTTAGGTAACCCCCTGGCAAAGGTCGTATAATCGCCAGTCTTCGGGTCAACGCGTAAGATTGTGCCGGCCTTGTTATCAGGCACAAACAGATCACCACCAGGACCGATCGTGCTGCCCGTACTGCCTCCCAGATCCTTCACCGGTAGCCTTTTTAGACTGTGCTGGCAATAATGCGGAGGGTGAACATCGTGTTTTCGGCATCCCATTAAAAGAATAAAAGAAAACGTAATAAGAGACAGCAGTGATTTTAATTGTGTTCTCATAATGTATGTTTTAAGTTGATATAAAATGAAATCATTTCTTAACCGTAAAGCTATAGCTGGCGGAAAAAAAACTTAGAGCAATTGAGTAGCTTGCAGTGTTCACTAAGTAATCAACAGTATGAGTGGGTATTTAAAATAGTAAATGGTGAAATGTATTCTAATTCTCATACTCGTTACAAAATCACCGGAATTTTTAATAAGACTTCGGTGCCTCCTGCACTTCCATCAGGCAATACAAAGTCACTGATTTGTATTGTGGGATCTATTTGTTTTTTCTGCTGAAGTATGGCAATGCGGTCTGCTGTAATACGCATTCCCATTGATTTATGTGATGCTGCTGATTTGCTTTTAAAGGCAGCAGCCTTCAGCCTCCCAACACCATCATCGGTTATTTTGCAGCACAGCGCTTCATCGCACTGATATAACTCGATTTTCAAATGACCTTTTTCTTCTTTGTGCATCAACCCGTGCCAGATAGCATTTTCAGTATATGGCTGAATGATAAGTGGAGGTACTTTTATTAGCTCTGCATCGAGATCATCGGCAACAATAATACTGTATTCAAACTGGTGATCGAAACGTACTGCTTCTAATTCCAGATACAATTTCAATGCTTCCAGTTCGCTCTCTAGTGGTATTAAGGCAGCTTGTGAATTTTGAAGAATTAATCGTACTAACTTTGAAAATTTGGTAAGATATTCCGAAGCTTGAGCTTTGTTATTTTGGAGAATAAAGCGATTTATAGAATTGAGAGAATTAAAAATAAAATGCGGATTCATTTGTGCACGCAGAGCTTGCATTTCCAACTCAGTTGCTTGTTGCTGCAGTTCTGCCTTCGTTCTTTCGCTTTCAAATTTTTGAATTTCCAGTTCATGTTCCAGCCGTTGCTTTTCATTTTTCCGTTTCAAAATAAGATTTCCAAAGAGAATAAACCCTATCAGCCCCAAAGCGGCTATTCCGGCAATAAGCAATTCTTTTTGCAGTGCAGTTTGTTTCAGTTGTTGTTGTTGCAGCTTTTTTTCTTCACTTAATAAATTTATCCTGGATTGATCTTTTTCCTTTTCAGACCTTATTTTGTAGAAAGCAAGTTTTTGAGCAGATAGATCTTTATCAATTGTATCTTTTAAAACGGTATATTTTTGCAAATGGCTGAATGAGCTGTCTTGTTGGCCTGATTTGATAAAAAGTTCATACAATAAAAAATGCCCGTCACGAATGTACTGTCTTGCTTCCGTTTCCTGCGCTTTTTGCAGCAGCTCACGAACAATCTGTAGCGCCTTTCTGTTATTCCCTATTTCTTGATAAGCCTTTCCCAGTCTCAATAATATCCACATTTCCTGGTTAAGCGCATTGGCTTTTTCAGCCTTGTTTAAAGCCTTGTTCAAATACACTAAAGCAGTATCATATTTTTTGAAAGCAACGTACAACTCACCCCGACGGGAATCCAATTGGTTGTTAGGATTATAATTTATAGCCATCTCATAATAATGCCTGGCGGAATCGTATCTTCCTTGCAGAAAAAAAATCTCACCAATGGACTGTATAAACCAGGCCAATTCATCGAAATGCTGCGTTTCCCGTGCATATTGCGCTGCCTGATTAAAATAGTCTGTTGCGGTTTCATAATCAGCAATACTCTTATAAAGACTTGCCCAGATATCAAGGTATCTTTTGTTATTGAATTTTTTAGAAATATCAAGCCATTTTACAGAATACTGCAACGACTTCTCATACTGTCCTCTATTCATTTCAACGTCGGCCATAAAGGCGTATACGTTTGCAAGACTGAGCTCATCGTCAATTATTGTATACGCTTCAACTGCTTTTTCAAAGGCTGTTAAAGATGAAGAAAATTTGCCCTGTGCTGCCAGCGCAAGTCCAAGCAAAACCCTTGAGTAGGGAAGTTGTTCTTTATTGGCGGTTTTTTCCAGCAGTGCAATAGCTTTTTTGCAATACATTTCCATTGCAGGATAATCATTCGCTTGCAACCTTGTTATCCATGCCATGTTGTTACAAGCGGTTGCTATACCCTTACTATAATGAATGGCTTCTGCTTCTTTCAAGGCTTGTATTGCAAGCAATCTTGCACTATCTGCTTCTATCCAGATATAAGTATTGCTTAATGCGCTGAGGCAATTTATTCTTGCAGAATCTTTTAATGTTGGCAATACATTCTTAAGGCTGTCAATTTGTTCTCTTTGTGCAAATGAAAAAATACCAACGGTTAAAAACAACAACAGAACCAATATGTTTTTAATGAACGTCATGGCTTATTTATAAAATACTTTGGAGTAAATGCAGAGCCTTTAAAAATGGTATTATCAATCTAAATTAGCAAATACTTTATACCAAAGGTCTGTATATGCATATCTTCATTTTAAAATAGAAACAAGTTTGCTGAAGTCAATAATAAAACAACTGCCTTTAAGCATAAGCAAACAAAAGGCCAGCACACTCAATGTTACTGCCGCTTTTGGATTGCCAACAAATACATTTTTAGATTTTATTATTTCTACTACTCTTTTAGTTTTATTGCCATTCTACTACTCCTTATTGTTACGTTAAAGCATTTTCTGTTTTAGCGGATGATTCCGATGAAGACACATTCTCATTTCTGAATACAACCGTGCCATCAAACACATCAACTAACACCGGCTTACTTTTATCCAGCGTATCGCTTAATAATTTTTTGCTCAACTTATTTACTATTTCTTTTTGAATTAAGCGTTTTAATGGTCTTGCGCCAAACTGAGGATCAAAGCCATTATCAGCAAGATAATCTAAGGCATAATCACTAAATTCCAGCACTACTCCGCTTTGTAATAACATATTCTTTAAGCCACCTAATTGTATCTTAATGATCTCCTTAATCTCCTTTTTCATCAATGGCTGAAACATTATAATTTCATCAATCCTGTTCAAAAATTCAGGCCTTATTGTTTGCTTTAGCAGGTCAACAACTTCCCGCCTTGTTTGCTCAACTATCTCTTCTTTATTTCTCTCTGTAACATTTTCAAAATTTGCCTGGATTATATGACTTCCTATATTACTTGTCATTATAATTATGGTGTTTTTAAAATTTACCACACGTCCTTTATTATCAGTAAGTCGTCCATCATCCAATACCTGCAATAAAATATTGAATACATCAGGATGCGCTTTTTCAATTTCATCAAGTAATATAACGCTGTATGGTTTTCTCCTCACGGCTTCTGTTAACTGGCCACCTTCGTCATAACCAACATATCCGGGAGGCGCACCGATTAATCTGCTAACGGTATGTTTTTCCTGGTATTCACTCATGTCAATTCTTGTCATCATACTATCATCATCAAATAAATAATCAGCTAACGCTTTTGCAAGTTCAGTTTTACCTACACCGGTAGTGCCAAGAAAAATAAATGAACCGATTGGCTTTTTAGGATCCTGCAAACCCGCTCTGCTCCTGCGTATCGCATCGGCTACAGCTTCTATTGCTTCATCCTGGCCTACAACACGCTTGTGCAATTCTTCCTCAAGACTTAATAATTTTTCTCTTTCACTTTGCATCATTTTGTTTACCGGGATACCGGTTGCTTTTGCAACACTTTCAGCAATATCTTCTGCATCAACTTCTTCCTTTAATAATCTCTTTTCATTAATTTCTGAAAGCTGTTGTGTATACTCTGTAATTATTTTTTCCTGTGCCTGCAACTTACCATAGCGTATCTCAGCCACTTTTCCATAATCACCTTCACGCTCTGCTTTTTCAGCAGCCATCTTCAAGTTTTCGATTTCCGCCTTAGCACTTTGCACTTTCTCAACTATTTCTTTTTCCTGTTGCCACTTGGCTTTAAAGGTGTCTCTTTCTACTGATAAATTAGAAATTTCAGTATTTAAAGATTTAAGCTTTGCCTCATCTTTTTCTCTTTTAATCGCCTCACGTTCTATTTCCAATTGACGAATATTTCTTTCAAGCTTATCCAATTCTTCAGGCATTGAATTCATTTCAAGCCTAAGCTTGGCGGCACTTTCATCAATAAGATCAATCGCTTTATCCGGTAAAAACCGATCAGTAATATACCTGTGTGAAAGCTCAACTGCCGCAATAATCGCTTCGTCTTTTATCCTTACATGATGATGTGTCTCATACCTGTCTTTCAATCCACGCAAAATAGAAATAGCATCTTCAACCGTAGGTTCATCTATCAACACTTTTTGAAACCTGCGCTCAAGCGCTTTATCTTTCTCAAAGAATTTTTGATACTCGTTTAAGGTTGTTGCACCAATCGCTCTTAACTCGCCTCTTGCTAAAGCAGGCTTTAAAATATTAGCCGCATCCATTGCGCCATCACCACCGCCGGCACCAACCAGCGTATGAATTTCATCAATGAATAATATTATTTCACCATCGCTTCCAGCCACCTCTTTTATAACACCTTTTAATCGTTCTTCAAACTCGCCTTTGTACTTTGCGCCGGCAATTAACTGGCCCATATCAAGCGCATAAATTATTTTTGATCTCAGGTTTTCAGGCACATCTCCGTTTATTATACGATGCGCCAAACCTTCTGCTATGGCTGTTTTACCAACACCAGGCTCACCAACTAAAATAGGATTGTTCTTAGACCGGCGACTTAAAATATGTAAAGTTCTGCGTATCTCCTCATCCCTTCCAATTACAGGATCAAGCTTGCCGTTACGCGCCATTTCATTTAAATTCCTTGCATATTTATCAAGTGTATTATATTTTGTATCGGAAGTTTGAGAAGAAACTGTGGAACCTTTCCGCAGGTCTTTTATGGCTGTGATCAATCCTTTTTCGGTTAAGCCGGCATCTTTTAATATTTTAGATGTGTTATCATTTCCCTGAAGAAGTGCAAGTAATAAATGCTCAACACTTACAAACTCATCGTTAAAAGTTTTAAGCGAAGCAGTCGCTTTCAAAAACATCGTATTTAAATCCCTGCTTATGGTTTGTGCAGGTTCTGCATCACTTGTTTTAGGAAGTTTATTTATACTTTCATCAACTTTGCTTTCAACAAAATTTACATTTACATTATTTTT
>CAXSDW010000042.1:27654-29197 GCA_964236235.1 uncultured Chitinophagaceae bacterium | reverse complement strand
CCTCTATATTGGCGCAAGCGTCCGCTTGTGCCAGCATACTAACTATAGTTTAATTCAATCAATCCGTTTAGACCACAAAAATCTCTTGCACTGCTATATTTCCAATCTTCCGGCTTACTTACAAAACCTGCCATGACGGGATTCATGTGAATATATTCTAAGGTCTTATCAAACATCCCCTGATCTTTAATTTGTATTGGTTTATTATGCTGTTGCCAAAATTGCCAATCTGAATTATTACTGTTCTTTTTACCGGCTCTTTTCATCATCCAAAGCATCCACTCCTTTCTGCTCTCTTGTTGATTTTCGGTAATTATTTTCTTAAGGGTTGTGGAAGTATAACTTTTCATATCTCTTACTATGTCTTCCAATTTGTTGCTTTTACTTCCTATTATCATATGAACATGACTTGTCATTAAGCACCAGCCATATATTTCCAGGCTTTTCTTTTCCTGGCAATATTTCCATGATTCAATAATTGCTTCCTTATATTCTTCTCTGATAAAGACATCTATCCAATAGACAACTGCAAATGATATAAAATAGAGTTTATCATTATCATGGAACTTATACTTACGGCTCATTCGCTAATTTACACTTCTTTTCAATTGAGGCACAAGCGGACGCTTGCGCCAGGAATGAGGGTATATATTAAGGTCATACAACAAATGTATTGCTAAAAGCAGGTCTGACTTGCATTTCATCAGCTTTGTTTTTTGGTCATTTTGCGTTCGATCTTTCGGAATTCTTATCAACTTTTTGTAGTTAACTTCATCAATAAGTTATATATCATCGGTAGCTCCGGGCAGAACGTTCAATGAATATCCTGCCTTCAGCAATACCGAACGTTGTGCGTAACTTAAGCGACAGTGTAGACATTAAGCGACAGACAATAAAACGAGCGAACAAATAGTATAGACATTTAAACAAATAACAAAATGAGAAATTTAATTTTTTTTATGCACACTTCTCTTGACGGCTTTGTGGCTGGACTTAACGGAGAAATGGACTGGATAAATGTAGACGAGGAGATATTTGACTTTGTTGCTGCTATGACAGACAAAGCTGACACTGCGCTTTATGGACGAGTAACTTATGAAATGATGCAAAGTTATTGGCCAACTGCGGGTGAACAACCAAACGCATCTAAACACGACAAAGAACATTCGGCTTGGTATAACAAAGTTCCAAAAATCGTTTTATCAAAGACAATCAGTGAAAAAGGACTTGACAACACTATAGTTATTAGCGACCAGCTTGCAGACAATATAAATAAAATAAAAAAACAAGATGGAAAAAATATTTTAATTTTTGGAAGCCCGACCGCTTCTCTTTCATTAATGAGTCACGGACTAATTGATGAGTTTTGGTTATTTGTTAATCCCGTATTGCTTGGACAAGGAATACCGCTATTTAAAGATGTTACTGAAACGACTAAACTGAAACTTATAGAAACGAAAACATTTTCTTGCGGAGTAATTGCCCTTCACTACGAAACAAAACGCAATTAATGGACAACGCAGTCAAAATAAATTTCATAGCG
>CAXSDW010000042.1:20876-27554 GCA_964236235.1 uncultured Chitinophagaceae bacterium | reverse complement strand
GCAAACCGCCGTACCGTTAGTCAGAAATTCTAACGTATGACAATCGTATAAAAATTATAAATTAATCCTTCATAAATTTTTTTATGACAAAAGAAAAATTGACAAATGATATCCTGGCAAATATTGCAGCCAGAAAAAAGTTAGCAAAAAGAGATTATAACGCATCTGAAATCTTACTTACAATAGCAATTTTAAGTAGTTTTTTAACGGCCATACTTGCTGTAAATGATAATGTAGACAAGTTTATAATTGCAACACTTGGCGGGCTATCCGGATTGTTGATAGTGATTGACAAAAGATTTTCATATGCCAAAAGATCAACCTGGAATGAACTTTACTGCATGGATTTACAAAGATTGATCAGTGAACTCGAATTTGCTGAACCGTTAATGGTAGAAGAAAAATATACAGCACTTGAGGAAAAAAAGGAGAGAGAGCGGGCAACAAAAAATTTGAATTTTAACCCTCATTAAGAACTACTGCTAATATTGGAAATAGACAACCATAGCGGTTTACAAATGCGACCACTTTACATCCCGTCTATGTATGTAATAATTAAGGGGTTCTTAGGTAAAGACACCTTACATGAAATATGATACCTGACACGATCAGGAGTGTTTACAATAATTTAAGCAGCGATTTTAATGATGTGATGAATCTATATTTGTAGACGAAGTTGAATCTTTACCCGTGATATCAACAGAGTTGGTAGTGTCAGGAATATTACCATTTACATTTTTAACTGCCGGCATATTATTCTCAGAACCCTTATCATCTTTCTTGTTTGAATTACAACTAAAAATTGCCGCAGTCAATAAAATAAATAACAACTTTTTCATGCTTATAATTTAAAACGAAAGTTACTTTATTTCATTATAAACCGGAACTTTAAAAAACAATTCCATTGATATGCAAATAAACTATCAATAGCTTTGCGCAATTATTTTAATAAGGATGATTAAAGCGCATTCAAGGTTAATCCACAGGATAGCAGTTGGTTCATTATTTTTTTCATTAGGCCTTTGCTTCTCAAGTTGGGCTTCAAGAATACCAAGTATCCGGCAAAAATTAAATTTATCTGATATACAGTTGGGCATGGTATTATTTGCACTGCCTGTTGGCTTAGTACTTTCATTGCTGGTTTCCGGAGGGCTGATAAATAAATATGGAAGCAGGAAAATTTTGATTGCCGCTATAATGCTTTACTCAATTATCCTATTATGTGTTGGCTATTCATACACAATTTTTATGCTGGCAACGTCACTGTTTTTCTTTGGCTTTGTCGGCAGCCTCGTCAACATATCAGTGAACACACAAGCTCTTGGCGTAGAAGCATTGTACCAGCGTTCTATCATGGCATCGTTTCATGGAATATGGAGTATTGCAGGTTTTACAGGTGCTGCCATCGGCACAATAATGACAGGTAATAACGTAACTCCTTTTTATCATTTTGCTTTAATTGCGGCAATAGTATTTGTTTCTGTTGCAATAAATTTCAGGTTTACCCTGGCAAAAGATTTTAATACCAGGCCAAATCAGCCGCTGGTTTTTAAGTTTGAAAAGTCATTGATCAATTTAGGTCTTATAGCTTTTTGTTCAATGATTTGTGAAGGTGCAATGTTCGACTGGAGCGGCGTTTACTTTGATAAAGTAGTAAAAGTTGACAAAGCCTGGATAGGCGCAGGTTACACCGCTTTTATGCTCACCATGGCAACAGGCCGCTTTATTGCTGACTGGTTCACCAATAGATTTGGGTTGAAATTTACGCTTCAGTTAAGCGGTTCATTAACGGCAACAGGCTTATTAATCGCCGTACTGTTTCCATATTTAATTACATCCGTCCTTGGATTTTTTCTTGTAGGCTTTGGTGTTTCTTCTGTAGTTCCGCTGGTATATAGTGTTGCAGGAAGATCAAAGGTATTATCAGCAGGAGCAGCTTTATCTGCAGTTTCTACCATTGGCTTTTTAGGCTTCTTACTTGGGCCACCTGTTATCGGCTTAATTGCAGGCGCAACAAGCCTGAGAGTATCTTTTACATTAATTGCAGTAATGGGATTTTGTATAACCGTAATTGCATCAAACAGAAAGTTTGATTAAAAAAAGTTCAAAAGTTATGAGATGTGAAAAGAAGTGACATCGTAAAGCTGGTGCATATTTTCTTTTAGTGAATTATAGATATTCTTAAAAATAAGATTATACTTTTTATAGATTTCATGCTTACTTACATCAGGCTCAATCATTACATTACTTCCATGTTGTAAAGACGAATAATTGCTGGTTATATTCATTGTCTTTATAAAAAATATGGCAGCCCCAATGGCTGATGCATCATCTGTTTGGATAACACAAATTCTTTTTCCTGTAATATTTGCTAACATCTTCACCCATGTTTTAGAATGTATGAAACCTCCGCTCACATTGATTTGCTCTACAAAATTTGCAGATGATTCTACAATTTGAAGAACATCATTCAATGAGTAACAAATGCCTTCCAGTACTGCCCTAAAAAAATGCGCATTTGAATGACGATCTTTTATTCCAAAAAAAACGCCGCATGATTTTTCATCCCATACAGGCGCTCTTTCTCCATACAAATAAGGAAGAAATAATAATCCTTCTGCACCTGCTGCAATCGTTTCAACTGTTTTAAACAGTTCTTCATAATCATCAGCCGATGGTTCATTATTGTTTAAAAAACTCTTAAACAGCCACTTTACAATATTACCGCCATTATTTACCGGGCCGCCGCAAATAAAATTTTGTTCATCAAGTATATAATTAAATGTCATAGACGCATAATTATAAACCGGTACAGCATTGGCAATTCTTACTGCGCCGCTTGTACCAATTGTAATTGCAGCAAGGCCGGGTTTCATTGCATCACTGCCTACGTTTGCAAAACATCCGTCACTTGCGCCAATACATACTGGTGTAGTTGCAGGTATATTTAATAAAGTGGCAGATGCCTGGCTCATATCTTTTCGTATGTGTGTTGTAAAAACAATTTCAGAAAGTTTATCACCAGTGATGCTGCACAATTCTAATGAGTCTTTGTTCCATTCTAAAGTTTGAATATTGAACAAGCCTGTTGCAGAAGCAATAGAATAATCAACCTGGTATTGATTGAAGAGCTTATACCAGATAAATTCTTTAATCGAAATAAATTTAAAAGCATTTGAAAATATCTCCGGGGCATTTCTTTTAAACCAGATGATTTTACAAAGCGGGGACATAGAATGAATGGGCGTTCCGGTTGCTTTATAAATATTTTCAGCCTGCGGCGATCTCCTTAATTCATCAGCAATCTCTTCGCTCCTTGTATCTGCCCAGGTAATTAAATTAGTAAGGGGTTTGTGATTATTATCAATCACCATCAAACTATGCATACAGCTGCTAACGCTTATCCCGTAAGGCGCATACGCCAATACCTGGTTTATTTTATTTATAGAATTTACAAAAGCATTCCAGATAATTTCTGCATCCTGCTCTGCGTAGCCTGCCTGTTCATTAAGATTTGTATAATAAAATTGTGACGCAGCCAATACTTTACCTGAGTAATTTATAGCTACTGCTTTTGTGCTGCCGGTACCAATATCCACTCCAATAATGTATGGCTCCATATTTTTTTAATGGGAGAGAAAGATATGAAACTTGTTTATTTTATTAGAATTTGGAATAGCTGCAATTAAACAAGACTTTGACTAATAATATTTATGAGACGATATATGATTGAGTAAAAATATTAAGAATTCATCCATTTTTTTAATGCAATGTAAACACCATTCGTCCAGCCAAAGCCATCCTGCGCAGGATATTCGCCACCGCCGGCTTCAACACCAGATGCAACAACATTATACTTTTCCATCATTTTCCCGGTATTATTGTACACTGTTTCATTTACAGTAAGCCATCGCTTTGCAATATCTTTTGCTAATTTATTAAAGCCATATTTTGCCAAACCCTGTATTGCTATCCATTGCAAAGGCGCCCAGCCGTTAGGCGAATCCCATTGCTGGTTGGTTATGGCAGTTGTAGTAGTCAATCCTCCGGCCTTTAGTAATTTTTCTCCTAATATTTTAGCGACAGAAGATGCCTGTTGTGCAGAAGCTATCTCAAAAAAAAGCGGGAAAGCTGCCGCCAAAGTAACCGGTTGCTTTTGCAAACCATCTGCGTAATCATAGTCGAAATAAAATCCTTTATCATCATTCCAGCAATAATTATTAATAGCGTTTTTACGGGCTGCGGCTGCAGTTTCAAATTTTATTGAAGCCATTTTATCGTTTGATAAATGATATGCTTTGCTAATAGTTTTTTCAAGATAAAATAAGAGGCAATTGAGATCAACAGGAATAATCTCTGTGGTATGAATACTTGAAAAATCTGAAGGATTTTTAAACCATCTTGAAGAAAAATCCCAACCCGATTCTGCCGCAGCACGAAGATGCCTGTACATAATTTTTTTATCATTTGCATGATGTGCAAGCCCTATATCTTCTTTAAAAGATTCCGGTCGTGGTGTATCATTCTCATCCCAATAATGGTTCAAAACATCTTTCTCCTTCAACAGCGCAACATGATGACTGGTGTGGTTTTCAGCGCTTAATTCATCACTTCCTTTCATCCAGAAATCATATTCTTTTTTAAGCCGGGGCAAGTATTTAATAAGAACATTTTCTCCCATTTCTTCGCTTAACAAATTCACCATGCAAGCATAAAATGGTGGCTGCGATCTTCCTACATAATAAGTACGATTTCCATTAGGTATATAACCAACATTATCTATAAGATAAGAAAAATTATCAACCATATTTTGTATCATTTCAACACGGCCTGATACCTGCAAACCAAGCATTGTGAAGTAGCTGTCCCAATAATAAATTTCTCTGAAACGTCCACCAGGAACGATGTAAGTATAGGGCAATGCAATCAATGAATCGTTTGATGTTTGCGGCCGCCGCGTTAACTCATTCCACAGCATTTCAATGTGTTCATCAATTGGCCTTCCTGCAACACTTTTATATTCTGCAGAATTATTTTTAGGAAGAATAAAATATTGATGCACGAACCTGGTAAGATTAAATTCAGGCTTTAATTTTTGTTCTTCATAAAGATGTTTAATTGTTGAAAGGTCTGTCGCAGGTGTACAATCAACAAATGTTTTACCATCAGGAAAAATACTTTTTAACTGAACTTCTTCAAATAATTCTCCTAAAGAGAAAATATCTTTTATCTCCATTAATGTAAAATTTAATGAACCACATTAATAGCCGGTGAAACGTTAACCGCAGGTTTCTTTTGTAAACGATTAAAAAAAATAAGGCTGATTATTAAAATAATTATTGGTATTAAAGAAAAATAAAATGCAGTTTGTCCGCCATAGGCCTCAAAGATATGACCTGTAATTACAGAGCCTGTTGTGCCACCTAAAGCAGAAAAAATAACAATCAGTCCGCTCATTGGCCCATGTTGCCTTGGCGGAAGTGAACTTAAAATAACTGAATTAATTGCAGGATAAACAGGCGCAAGCAATAAACCAATCACAGGAAAAATAAAAGCTATAAACGGAGCATCTGCCAGGCTGCTGATTGAGCCAACCTGTACTTTAGAAGCTAATGGAACAACCAGCAATACCAGCACTGCAGCACCTGCAAGACAAAAAATAAGTACAAGCAACCAATGAATTTTTCGCAAAACTATTCCTGCGATAAATCTTCCTACGGCTGTGGAAGCCGCTAATATACTGGCCATTTGAATACTTAGCGTAGTAGATAAATGTAATACCTGTTTATTAAAAGTAGGCAGCCAGCTCATAATACTTTGTTCTATCAATACATAAAAAAATGCACTTATAATAAAGATTAAAACCAATGGACGAATAGCAAGTTTAACCATGTCACCAAAATCGGAAAAGAAAGATTTTATTTCCGTGGTCTGAGCCGCAGACTCATCTAACCTTGCACTTAATAACAGCAAAAAAGCAAGTGCAGAAATACCGGCAAGTAAATAATATACGTTTAACCATGAAGTGGAAGCCGGATTTCTATTATCAACGAAAGCGCTAAAAATAAAATAACCTGTTAATATCCCGATCATAAAAAAAGACTCAATAAAGTTCATAAAACTTGCATGATCTTTTTTATTTGAAGTCACAATACCAATTGTTGCATACACTGAAACTTTTATTAATGCGAAGCTGATACCTGTAACTGCAAAAAGAAGTTTGGTCATTGCAAAGCCTCCAATTAAAGGCATGGTAAGGCAAGCGATTGTAACCAAAGCAAGTGCCAGCAGCATTGATCGCTTGTAGCCAATTCTTGTAATGTAAGATGCCACTAAAAAAGATGCAATGGCAATACTCAAATCTTTAAATGCTTCCAGGATACTTGCTGAACCTTGTGTGATGCCATAATTATTTTGCACCTGCAGAATTACTGTGCCAACACTATTCAACAATATTGCAAAAACAAAATAATTTAAAAAGAGAGAGAGTTTAATTTTCCAGTTATGCATAGCAATTATTAATTATAACCACCAATATACAATTTAATCATTAAGTAATAAGTGCTGCGGATATTAGCGTTTTTACGAAACTATGCGGTTTATTATAAAAGCTTTATAAATAAAATAGCTGCAGCACTAAAGCGTTGCAGCTATTTGTAGAATTATTCTATGCTGCCA
>CAXSDW010000042.1:15522-20776 GCA_964236235.1 uncultured Chitinophagaceae bacterium | reverse complement strand
CACTTCCGGAAGATAAAATAAATATTAATTCAATTAAAACCTTGTTGAAAAGCCGATGTTTACAACATAATCAGCAAAGGCGGCATCTCCTCTTACAAACTTTTTATATGTTACACTATTCTCTTTATCAGTAACACTTTGGGTACGGTTTCTATTAACTACTATAGGTACTGAAGCAAAAAAGGCGCTTTTTTTAAACGCATAATTTATTGTTGGCTCCACTGACCAAACATATCCCGGACGCCGGAAATCTCCGCTCCCACCAATAAGATCATACACCGGAATACCTTCCAGCCTTGCACCTGCAGCAACAGATAATCCTTTTAAATGTGTGAAGGAATAATTAAAACCTGCTCTTGCCATATACTGATCAGGAACACTGCAAATGGCTTCATTTGCTAAGGCAGGAGTTAAAGTCTCACGATATGTTCTCACACCGTTTTGCTCTCTTGGGTTTACCAGGTAATAAAAATTTCCATACACACCAAAATTGCTTTTGAAATTATAAAAAGTATTCGCTTCTACAGTAAAGCCTGTTCCGCCATCACCCAATTGTATAGACTGATCAACAGTGCGTAGTTCTTTAGTTCCGTTCGGCCCCACGTTGTACCAATAATCTTTGTAATCATAATCGCCGGTGGGCAACTTAATACCAAGACCCAATTGAATATTTCCTTTTGTATTTTTTGCAGGATCAAGCATCCAGCGATAGGCAGCAATACGAACATCACCAAGGCCGAATGAATGTGTAGAATGTCTTTCTTTTTTTACGTAAACACCCATTACCAAACCATGCTCGTACAAAGAAGAACGGGCATTTGAAATAACAGGCGCATCAATCATTACAGACCACCTGTCGTTTATTATCCGGGTTAAAGAAAGATCAAGAGTAGCTGAATGGTTGATCACTTCTGTGCCCTGCACTAACCTGTCTTTATTTTCCTGTGTTCCTGAAAAATGACGGAATGATTTAAAGTAACGAAAGCCTGAAGTGAAGAGCCAGCCTGACTTATTTGTATTTTCAGGATGAGCTAACATGCAGCTTGCGCCACTTCCTTTGATGGCCACACATCCCTGTGCCCTAACATTGTTTGAATTTATAATGAGTACAAAAGCAGTTAATAAAATTGATAGTATTTTTTTCATACCAGTTGTTTTAAAATTAGTAAAGAGATTAAAAAATTATTTTTTCATTGTAAGACGATCTGCTACCAGGTCGCCTACTTTTTTGCCATATTCATTGGCTACAATACATGAATGATGAAAATGAATGCCGCCATAAAATCTTGCCCAGTTATTTTCTTCAGCCGCCTGCCTGAAAGAAATGTACTTGCGGGGTTTGATTCCAAATTCCATCTCCGAAGTATCGGTATACTTAAAATTATCACCAAAAATTTCGGTAAGTACTTCGGCTGCCGCAGAAGAACAGGTGGAGTGCCCGCAGGTATATTCAGGAAAAGGTGGTGTTTGCAAATATGGCTGCCAGTTGGCATCAAAGTATTTATTGATAACAGTTTCGGGCCGTGCAGTATTGTATTTATATTTTGCATCCCAGCATTGTATAAACGCATCAAATATGGCAATACTTGTTTTTGCATATGCGTATACTGTAGTTGCAAAATCTGCTTTTGCTGTTTTAGCGGCAATGCCGATTATACTCATCCAATGGCCCGGCGGTGAAAACTTTTTTGTGCCATACATAAGGTGTCCCGATACATTTAATTTAAATGGATTATCATCCCAAAAGTCAGCTATATCTTTTTGCTCCTGCGTAAGATTTTGTATCGTGTTCTTTGCAAACATTACCTGTTTATAATAATCACTCGTGGAATCTTTTACATTAAAAGCAAAAGGCGGCGGCGGCGAAAACTGGGATGCGCTATCCATTACAAGTGGCCTGATAGTATTCCAATGCGGCTCCACAGCTGATGTATAAGCCGGTGGAGTAGGCACCCAGCGCCCTTCTTCATCTCTTACAGTATAGCGTTCAGCGCTGCGGGACTCCAGGTAATTGTCTTTTTTTGCCCATTTTAAAATAGCTGCTGCCATGCTATCGGCATACAAAACGGAATTATCAAAAATTTCATCAGGCATACCTTTATCATGCGCATTAATTTTTAAAGTATCTACATATTCCTTCATGC
Organism: uncultured Chitinophagaceae bacterium; assembly: GCA_964236235.1. Lineage (GTDB taxonomy): Bacteria > Bacteroidota > Bacteroidia > Chitinophagales > Chitinophagaceae > Ginsengibacter. The sequence goes on along the minus strand of CAXSDW010000042.1, from coordinate 18,632 downwards.
TTCCTTCAGGAAAAGTTACTGATTCGCCAAGCTTGCAAAATGCAAGCAGTGATGCAAATTCATAATCAATCTTTTTACCGGGCTCAGGTTTAGGTACATACTTTAAGCCTTTAACCATACCAACTAATGAGTTATATTTTTGCGGATAACCTGCTGCTATCACTTCATAAGCAGCAACATTAGCATACAGGTAATTTCTGGAGGCTACGATTGGTGTAAAATTATTATCCATCACCACAGTATTCAATGCATGAACCGTTTTAGAATACATATCCGGATCTTTAAAAAAAGCCTCATAAGTATTGTTGGATTTACAACTCCAAAGCAATACAGCCACAGCAAAAAGCAACAACGATGTTTTCATATACAAAATAGGTTATAAAGAAAAGCGCTATTGCTCTTAATATGAACAATAACTTAAAATTAAAATCAGGAAAGAATTATAGGGTAAGAAAATCCGGAGGTTGTTCAGGAGAAATGTGTGCGGAGCCTATTATATTTTCTACAAGCTCAGGCCCAAAGCTTTGCCGGGCTGAGTATGATAAGTTTGCATTATAAAGAAATGAATGAACATCATATTCGCTTACGGGTTGCTTAGCCGCAGTTGATTTAGAGTTATCAGATTTCTTAGCGTTATTGTTTTGAGCAAGATCATTATTGTTTTTAAAAAAATCATTCTTTGCAGTTTGCAAATTCATTTTTTTAGTATTAGGTATGCACTTTAAATATAACGTATCATTTGATAATTTGCGCTTTACATATTTATAGGTTATACCATCAATTTCTACTTCACCGTCATAGCGCTCATAAGCCGACCAACTGGTTTGATAAGGAAGATGTACCGGAATTTTTAATTCGATTAACTGAGCCTCGTCATAGTTGTTTGCATCAAGACGTGCTTCCAGTTGAGCGTCAGATTTTTGCTGCATATAATCCGCCACAAACCTGTAACCAACCAGGTTAAACAGTAGAATGAACATTAATATAGCTGAAGCAGATTGTCGCAAAATAGTTGGTAATAAAAGGGCAAGATAAGAATAATTTTTAATTTGAAAGATTTCACCCTTACTTAACCTGGTACGTTTTTCTTTGCGGCCCTGCACCGGTAATTACCAAACTTTTCCATGAAGACGGAAGTTTTGATTTCACTTGTGTAATTCCTTTATCAGTAATTTCCAACCCGCCAAAGCCCATCAGCATAGCCTGAAGCAGTCCGCCAGCGCCGGTTGCAAAATAAGGATTGGTTCCGTTTTTTGTTTCTGCGATCACATTAAAAGGTGGATTTAAGTTTGAAATATATCCGTCTTTAAACCAATGAAACGCTTTTTCACCATCACCCAACCTTGAATATAATAATGCAAAAACTGCTTGTGTCATTGCAGGTGTGCCTTCATTTGGCAAGCGTGTCTCATAAAATTCAAGGTCTTTTTTTATCTGAACTGTATTGGTAATTTCTTTTAACGGATAAGCCAGAAGATTAACGTCAGCTTGTTTAATTGTAGTGTCAGGATTGAAGGAAGCATGCTCCTTTGTAACACCGTTTGCAAATTTTAAAATAGGTATGTTTTGGGCCACATTCATCCAATCAGCGTCAGGAATTATATTTAAAAGTTTAGCAGCTTCAGTTGCATATTGCAGATTGGCTTTGGCAGCAGCGTTTGTGAAAGCATCATTGTCAACGTTCTCCGCCCACTCATCAGAAGCTACTACATTTTTTATATCAAACTTTCCGGGGCCGTTTCTTTCTACACGGCTTGCCCAAAAATCTGCAGTGGCCGAAAGTATAGGCCAGCCTTTTTCTCTCAACCATATTTTATCCTGCGTAACACAAAAATAATTCCACGCAGCAATGGCCACACATGCAGTAATATGATGTTCAAAAGGGCCGCTTAATGCCCACACCGGAGTTTCTTCTACGCCGCTTTCTGCACTTTCCCATGGATACATAGCGCCTTTATAACCCCGGTTAAAGGCATTTCTCTTTGCCGCTTCAAGGCGCTGAAACCTGTACTCCACCATACTTTTAGCCATTTCAGGGTGCATCACTAATATGGCCGGAAACATCCAGAGCTCCGCATCCCAAAATACATGACCATTATATCCCAGCCCGCTTAAACCCATGGGTGACGGGCTTAATGCTGTACCCTCTCTTACAAAAGAATATAAATGATACAACATGCTGTGAACATCCTGCTGCGTTTGCGCATCTCCTTCAATGGCAATATCACTCTTCCACAATTCATCCCATGCTTTGTTGTGAAAACTTATCAGCCTGTCTCTTCCCTGCAGCTTTGCATAGATCGTCATTCGTTCGGCTTCATTTAGCGGATCATCATGATGTGCAGAAGTTATGGAAGAACCAACAATTGAAAAACGATAAGTATCACCTGCTTTTATTTTATGGCTGAACTTTATCAGGTGCATATTATTATCCCACATTTCATGAATTATCCTCGGCTCACTTCCATGCGCTTCAGTAAATATAAAAGTGTTGGAAGCACACATCAGGAGTTTGCCGGTAGGGCTTTTTGCAGATGATGTAAGTAAGCTTATAGTAGTATGCGGACGGTCAATTTCATTATAATAATTCTGAACATCTTTTAATGCATCAGGCGCTTCCATTATGCTTGCCGCAGTTATTGAAATATCTTTTGCTGCTTTTATTTCTACATCCATTAAAACTGAAAAAGGCAAATGCCGCAATGAATAATAAGTGTAGCTCACCTGCGCTTTATCTGCCATATTAAAAGATGTAGTAAAGCTGGCGTGTTGCATGTCCAGCTCCTGCTGCATGTTGGTTGTATTGTTTTTATCAATGCGCTTACCATCAATTTCCAGGTATGAATTAAGAAGATTAAAGCTGCGCAAAAAATTGCTAACTCTGCCACGTCCATACAGATCGTAAGCGCCGGCCAACACAACATCTTTCACTTTAAAAGGTTCGGGAGAAGATACAATCCCAATCATACCATTGGCAACTGTAATTCCATAATAATTTGAAGGATCAATTTTAGCCGCTTTTATCTTCCATGGATCCTGCGCTTTGGAAATTAAAATTCCGGTGAGTAAAAAAGTAGTAAAAAGCAATCTTTTCATAATATTTATTTGCA
>CAXSDW010000042.1:0-15422 GCA_964236235.1 uncultured Chitinophagaceae bacterium | reverse complement strand
ATTCCGGTGAGTAAAAAAGTAGTAAAAAGCAATCTTTTCATAATATTTATTTGCAGTGAATTTAATGTTATTTGTTACATCTTATCAAGGATAATAAAATGTGAGTATTTTCTTCATCCAATTTTTATAAGTGCTTATCTTTCCATTTTTGTTCATACAGGATTATCTTTTGCTTGCTGTATTTTTACTTTTTAAAATAGTTTAAATGGAGCCACAATCTTCCCCGGCATTACAGCAATTTAAAAATTACGTAGGCATTAAATTTCAATTATACAACAGTTTATTTACTTCGTTGCCCTTTCATCGTATTGAGAGAACAGGAATACTTCTTTCTTTGTTTCAAATCGTTTGCGAAGATGGTTTTAAAAAGAAATTAAGCCCTGTTGAGATCGTTGAATTATTTTTTTCCAAACATACTTCTTATACAAGTCCGCAGGAAAAAATGGATTTGCTTTTTCGCTTTATACAATATGTAGAAAGGCAGGTTGTATTGTTTGATGCCCTTGAAGATGCAAGCTTTAAAGAGGTGAATGATATGAATGGAATTGGTACATTAAAACAATTGACCAGCGAGGTAGAACAAAATAATAAACAGGATGAGCTTACAGAAAAATTAAAAACCTTTGCCGTACGCTTAGTGCTCACTGCGCACCCGACCCAATTTTATCCTGACCCTGTTTTAGGAATTATTAATGATCTCTCAAAAGCTTTAGCAGAAAATAATGCCGAGAAAATAAATATGTATCTGCAGCAGCTGGGGAAAACTGCTTTTCTTAAAAAAGAAAAACCAACACCTTATGATGAGGCGATGAGCTTGCTCTGGTATCTTGAAAATGTTTTTTATACAGCTTCCGGTAAAATTATTTCGCAGCTCAGAAACCAATTTCCTGAAGCAGTTAATGAAAATAATCCAATTATTAATATGGGTTTTTGGCCTGGAGGAGACAGGGACGGCAATCCAAATGTGTCTGCTGAAATTACCCGCAAAGTAGCCGATGCTTTAAGAGGAAGTATTATTAAATGCTACTATCTTGAAGTACGCAAACTTAAGCGGCGCCTCACTTTTAAAGGTGTTGATGTAATTTTACAGAACCTGGAAACGCAGCTGTATAACAATCTTTTTGTTCCTGAAGAACGTACCGATCTTACCAAAAATGATATCTTAACTGCTCTTACCAAAATAAGCGAGATCCTCATTTATCAGCACAATGGTTTATTTCTTCATCTTGTAAATAATTTGATTAATAAAGTCCATGTATTCGGACTGCACTTTGCCACCCTTGATGTGCGCCAGGAAAGCAGCATACATAGCAAAGTGATGGAAGCAATTGCTGAAAAAGAAAATATTTTACCAAAGAATTACCGGCAATTAAGTGATGATGAAAAGATGAATTTATTAATGACAACTGAAGCAAACGTTGACAGCAACAAGTATGATAATAATCTTATAAAAGACACCTTGGATTCTGTATATATAATAAAACAAATACAGCAAATTAATGGGATTGAAGGTTGCAACAGGTATATAATCAGCCAATGTAACAGTGCGTTAAATGTTGCAGAAGTGATCGGTTTGTTTTTACTATGCGGATGGAAAAAACAAGATTTGCCGATTGATGTAGTCCCTTTATTTGAAACGGTTGATGATATGCAGCGGGCTTCAGCAATTATGAAAACGCTTTATGAAAATGAACATTACAAAGCACATCTTAAACAACGGAATAACAGGCAAACCATCATGCTTGGTTTTTCAGATGGAACAAAAGATGGCGGTTATCTTATGGCGAACTGGAGCATTTATAAATCAAAAGAAGAGTTAACCAAAATTTCAAAAGAGCATAAAATTGATGTAATATTTTTTGACGGACGCGGCGGGCCGCCTGCAAGAGGAGGCGGAAAAACGAGTAAGTTTTATGCCTCAATGGGAAAAAATATTGCCAATAAAGAAATACAACTAACTGTACAGGGACAAACTGTAAGTTCAAATTTTGGGACAATTGATTCTGCACAATATAACATTGAGCAGTTATTAAATGCGGGTATCTCTAATGATTTGTTTTCAAAGAAGGATGTTACATTAAACAGTAATGACGAAAATTTATTACAAGACCTTGCAGCAATAAGCTTTACAGCGTATAATAGTCTTAAAAACCATCCTGAGTTTTTAGATTACCTGATGCATGTAAGTCCTTTAAATTTTTACAGTGAAACCAACATCGGCAGCCGGCCGGCAAAGCGAGGAGTTACTTCAAAAATTAATTTAAAAGAACTAAGAGCTATTCCTTTTGTAGGCGCATGGAGCCAGCTAAAACAAAATGTAACAGGTTATTATGGCGTAGGAACGGCCTTGAAAAAGATTGATGAACAAGGCAGGTTTGAAGAAGTAAAAAAGCTGTACAAGGATTCAGTTTTCTTTAAAACGCTTATTGATAATTGTGAAATGGCAATGAAGAAATGTTTTTTTCCGCTTACAGAATTTTTATCCGGCCATAAAGTTTATGGAGAAATATGGAATAATATTTATGAGGAATATGAACTTACCCAGCGATATATTTTTCAACTATCCGGTAAAAATGAATTAATGGCAGATTACCCGGTGGAACAATTATCTATTATGATGAGAGAAAGGATTGTGTTACCTCTGATTACCATTCAGCAATTTGCTATTGCACGGATAAGGGAAATGGAAGAAGAACTTATAGATAATCCCATTAAAGAAACTTATAAAAAATTAGTGATACGCTGCTCATTCGGTATTATTAATGCAGGGAGAAATTCAGCATAAAAGCCTTCCGCTCTGCATCAATCATTAATATTCACAAAGAACAGCCTTATCGCAATCTCCATTAATCTTTTAATCTCCATCACTACCACTCTCCTTCCTTCTCCTTTGAAGAGGAGTTGGGATGAGGTGTTTTAAAAAAGAGGGCCATCTATAGAAATAGACGGCCGTACGATTGCTTGCTATATGAAAAACTTACTTTTTATATACTTTTAAAAAATTTCATTTAACCTAAGGAAACCTCCGGCGAAATTGGGGCTTCCTTTTGTAATTCAAATACCTTTGTTGTTACCTTTGTATTAATAATTGCAAAATAAATTCCACTTAAAATCATTGATAATACAAGACTTGCCAAAATTGAGACTTTTGCTATATCACGATATGCTTCATTATTAAAGGCAAGTGCTGTAGTAAAAATTGACATAGTAAATCCAATGCCTGCAAGAGATCCAATGCCAAGCAGTTGCTTTAGTTCAGCATGACCCGGCAGTTTTGCAATTTTTAGTTTTATCATAACTAAGCTGAAAAGAAAAATGCCAACAGGCTTGCCAATTACGAGGCCTGCTATTATACCAATACTAATTGAACTTTGCAGAGAACCAATTATATCTGATGGCATTAAAATAGCTGTATTGGCCAAAGCAAAAAGCGGTAAGATTAAAAAATTTACTGTTTTATGAATAGCATTTTCAAGTTTTGGCAACGAATTTACCGGCATGGCAAATGCTATTAATACGCCGCTGATGCTTGCCTCAATCCCGGAATTAAACATCATAAGCCACAGAATAAGCGATAAAATTAATTGCAGAATACCGGGTTTTAACTTTGTATAATTACAAAGCCAAAGTAAACCATAAATGAATGTGGCAGCCAGCAAAAAAGCCCACTTTATTGAGCTCCCATAAAAAAGCGCAATTACAATTATCGCCCCCAAATCATCAATAATAGCTAATGCCATTAAAAAGATTTTAAGCCCTATGGGAACACGCTTGCCAAATAATGATGCAATACCAATGGAAAATGCAATGTCTGTTGCTGTGGGTATTCCCCAGCCATGAATAAACCCTGAAGTAGCATTGAATGCAATGAAAATAATTGCCGGCACTATCATTCCGCCAAGAGCTGCGCCAAATGGTAAAATAGCTTTTTTAAATGTAGAAAGTTCACCGTTCACTAATTCTCTTTTTATTTCCATGCCGGCAAACAAAAAGAATATTGCCATTAAAAAATCGTTTATCCATTTTAAACCTGAGTGAGGAAGATTAAGTGTGAAGCCGTAATGGATTTCAGCATTCCAGATTGACCTGTACCCTTCTCCGTTTATAGTATTTGAAAGTACTAAAGAAACCGCTGTACAAAGAAGCAATAAAACTCCTGTAGATCTGCTATCACCAATAAAAAATCTTAAAGGATTTATGGCTTTATTGATAAACTTTTTCATACTTGCGCTTTTATTAAAATAAATGGTTAATCCACATATCCATGTACACCCATTTCAGGTATATCAAGGCCTGCGACTTCAACTGATTCAGGTACTCTGATTGGTGTAATTTTATTGGATATTTTGAAAAATAAATACATCACTCCAAAAACAAATATCATACAGGTGAGCACACCAATCAATTCCGCAATAAACTGGCTGCCATCTCCATAAAATAAACCTCTGACTGTGCCCTTCACTCCATTCCATCCATCGCCATAAGAACCATCTGCAAAAAGACCTAATGCAAGGCAACCCCATGCGCCATTAGCTCCATGTACAGCAAATGCACCAACAGGATCATCTATTTTTAATTTTCTATCTACAAAATTGTACACTACAATTACAAGTACACCAGCCACTGCACCTATGATTACTGAAGAAATTGAATTTACAAAAGCACAGGGCGCCGTAATAGCTACAAGGCCTGCCAGCAAACCATTACACAACATTCCGGGGTCAGGCTTTTGACGTTTGGCATACATATAAAGTAGTGCGGATAAAGTACCGGCTGTTCCTGCCATCATTGTATTAACTGCAACTACTGCTATACGTAAATCGGTACCTGCCAATGTAGAGCCGGGGTTGAATCCGAACCATCCGAGGGCGAGAATAAAAGTACCGAGAATAGCCATTGGTATATTATGTCCGGGGATAGTATTTACCTCTCCGTTTTTACCATATTTACCTACACGTGGGCCAATTACAATAGCACCTGCCAAAGCGGCCATGCCACCCACCAGATGTACCACAGAAGAGCCTGCAAAATCAACATGGCCGTGACCTAAACCAAAATTAATTCCGAGCTGGGCTAACCAGCCGCCACCCCAAACCCAGTTTCCAAAAAGCGGATATACAAACATTGAAATAAATAAACCGAAAAGAAGAAATGATTTGAAAGACCATCTCTCAGCCATAGAGCCGGTTGGTATTGTAGCAGTGGTATCCATAAACACCATTTGGAAAAGGAACAATGTAAATACACCCACATCATACACTTTGCTGTTAAGAAAAAACCCAACTGAGCCGATTATTCCAAAATCTTTCCCAAAAAGATGTATTATATACTCATGCGGTATAACACCTGGTGCGCCACCTAATGTAGCTGCATTTAATGCGCCCCCAAACATGAAAGCAAATCCGCAAATCCAAAAACCTATCATTCCCAAAGCATACACTAAAAAGTTCATGCCCATTGTATGCGCAACATTTTTCTTTTGCGTAAAGCCTGTTTCCACCAACGCAAAACCTGCCTGCATAAACATTACAAGAAATCCGCAGAGCAATGTCCACATTATATTTATGGAAATTTTGTTATGACCAGCTACAGCGCCGATTTCTTCTGCGGTTGGTTTGCCTGCAGTGGCAGCGGTAACATCATTAATAGTTCCGGTGCTTGCTCCTGTAGCATCTTGCGCAAATGAGGGAATGGCTATAGCAATAAATACTAAAACCAATAAATAAATACAAACCTTCATAAATCTTTTATTAGCCCTGTTTAAACACTTGTGAAAATCAAATAGTTTCATTGTTAAAGTTTGATATGTTGGAAAAATTATGGTTAGAACTAAAAATGATAAGTAGCCGCAAGTACGCCTGAAACGGTGCTTTTTGTAGCTGTGCCATCATTCTTTTCAAATATCTCATCTTTACCAGAATCGAGTCTTAATTCAGGGATTATAGTTAGATTTCCAATTTTAAAATTCGGAGAAAGTGTTACATCAAGTATGTTTGTAGCCGGCGCTAAAGAATTTACTGCCTGGTCTAATTTGCCTTTATTATTAAAATACTCAGTTCTTAGTGTGATGCCAAAAGTGCTTACAGGATCATAATTTAAATACACTGCAGAACCCCACCAGCTATCACCTGAACTTCCCTTTGCTTTTATAGATTGTACTGTTCCATTGTAGCCAATGCTGAACATACTGCTTACAGCGCCGGTAAGTACAAGATCAAACTGACTTGTGCTAAAGGAGCCGCCATAAGATCCCTGGTAATTGAGGTAAGCTTTTATTTTATCATCAGAGGAACCTGTGCTAAATTGAGCTATAGCATATTTTCTTGGTGAAGTGGTTGAAACAACATCTGATGTATTTGCTATTCCAAACATTAAGGCATTTTTTCCGCCAAGGCCAATATCAGCCTTAATACCTGTATGAGAAAAAGGGCCATATGAAAACATATAATCCATGCTGTAATTCCTGTTTAAATAAGCATCAACTAACTCATAGCCGATGTGAGTTGCCCATTTACCCATCGTTAATTTAAAATGATCAGAGATGGCGTAACTTAAATAAGCCTGCTTTACCGCAAATAAAGTAGAATGTGAAGCATCTCCATACGAAAAGTCTTCTGCTCTTCTGCCAAAGCCAAGATCTATGGTGGCACTGGCCTTACCAAAGCTATGGTCGGCCTTAATGCTTGCCATACCTAATTCAAAAGAGTTCTGAGAATTTGTAAAGCTGGTATAGTTGTTCCCATAATGAGTACCTCCGGCATCATCGAAAGAGACCGGATTGCTAAAATTAAACCTGTAATAAACATCAACAGAACCGGTTATTGTCGGAACACCTGGTTTAGTTTCATTTGACGCATCTGTAATTGCAGACTTGTCAACTTTTGCATTTGTGGAGTCTGTTTGTGCATAACCTGATGAAGAAATTGTTGCAAATAGAATTGAAGACGTTAAAAATTTTCTTAACATTGTTTTGGTTTTTAGATTAAAAATAAAGGGTACAGCTATTAACTTTTCTCAGAAGTTAGTATATTCAGCTGTGCCCTTTTCTTCCGGTGTCAGAGAGCCGTTATTTTTCACTAATAAAGTGCCTTGAAGATATTTTTCATTATGTTGTGATGCATCTAATCCAAGTTCTTCATCCTCTGTGCTTACTCTTATAGGCAAAACAAAATTTATAAATTTGAAAATTAAGTACGACATTAAAAAACTATATGGCACTACTATGGCAAGCGCTTTTAGCTGGGTAAATAAAAAGGAAGGATTACCATAAAACAAACCATCGTTACCTCCGCTGTTAACATTTTTTGTTGCAAAGAAACCTGTCATTATTATTCCAACCATTCCTCCGATACCATGACATGGAAATACATCAAGCGTATCATCTAAGCTTGATTTGGATTTGTAATAAACTGCAATATTAGAAATGAGCGCAGCAAATGCCCCAATAAAAATACTTTGCGGAATCGCTACGTACCCAGCTGCAGGCGTAATTGCTACAAGCCCAACTACAGCACCTATACAAAACCCAAGTACAGATGGCTTTTTGCCTTTTAGCACATCAAAAAACATCCAGGATAAACCTGCTGCTGCTGCTGCAGTATTTGTGGTAGCAAATGCTGAAACAGACAAGGGAGTGGCGCCTAATGCTGAGCCTGCATTAAATCCAAACCAGCCAAACCATAGTAACCCGGTACCAATTAATACATAAGGAATATTAGCCGGTGGAATTTCTTTATTATCTATGTGAACTTTTCTGCGCTTTAATACCAGGGCACCCGCTAACGCAGCGCAACCTGCTGAAATGTGTACAACTGTTCCCCCTGCAAAATCCAATACACCCATTTTAAATAAAAATCCCTGGGGATGCCATGTCCAATGCGCAATAGGAGCATAAACGAGAAGACTGAATAAAACGATAAACAAAATATAAGAGGAAAACCGTATTCTTTCAGCTACTGCACCAACTACAAGGCCTGGTGTGATAATAGCAAACATTAACTGAAAAAGAGAAAACAGTAGTAATGGAATGGTCATTGCCGTGCCTCCTGAAAGAACCGGAGCGCTGGACACAACACCTTTAAACATGAAAAACGTAGCAGGGTTGCCAATAAAGCCCCCAATTGAATTTCCAAAACATAAACTGAACCCAACCACAACCCAAAGTACGCTTACCACGCCTGCGGCAACCACGCTTTTTATCATGGTTGAGATAACATTTTTACGATGTACCATTCCTCCATAAAAAAAAGCTAAACCTGGAGTCATTAAAAATACTAATGCTGTGGCAACAATAACCCATGCAATATCGGCAGCGCTGTATTTACCGCCATCATTAAAGCTGGCTACTGAAGGAACAAAAATTGCTGCGACAGCAATAAGCATTAAGATAACGAAAGGCAAAGCTTGGTTTAATTTTACTCTCATAAACTTAATTTTAATTTTTATTGGGTCAAACTTATTAAACTTTATGCATTTAATGAAAATCCTAATAGATTTATATTAATTTAATATGTTGCACATAGATACTAAACGCTTATATTTCAATCAGTTATCTCTTAAGTTAACATTATTACGATTTTTACTGTGGATAAAAACAATAGATTTTAAATTTATATAATATTTACTTAAGCACAATAAAAAAACTCCAGTGGAGTCTTTTTATTAAAAGCTTTATTATACTTGTATATTTCGATCCTTTGCCTCCAATAATGAGAAACCCATCAAGTGCTCATCAACTTTTCGTGCACATTCTCTTCCTTCGCTAATTGCCCAAACAACTAATGATTGACCCCGCCTCATATCACCTGCAGAAAATATCTTTGCCATGTTGGTCTGGTAGTTGATTTCATCAGCTTTCACATTACCTCTCTGGTCTGTTTCAATTCCTGCCTGGTTTATTAATCCGTCATGTTGCGGATGAACAAAACCCATCGCCAGCAAAGCCAGCTCACATGGAATCGTTCTTTCACTGCCCGCAACTTCAATAAAATGGGCAGCTACGCCATGTTCATTTACTTTCCATTCAAGATCCACAATTTTTAACGCTTTAAGATTTCCATTTTCATCTCCAATAAATTGTTTTGTGGAAACAGCCCAATGACGCTCTACACCTTCTTCATGTGAAGAAGAAATTTTTAACGTCATTGGATAATTTGGCCAGGGCATATGAATTGTTCTTTCTTCAGGTGGCTTGCCTAACAGCTCAAACTGAGTAACTGATGCAGCCCGTTGCCGGTTTGATGTTCCAACACAGTCACTTCCGGTGTCGCCGCCGCCAATTACGATCACATTTTTGCCGGCAGCTGAAATACATTCTTCTTTTATTTTTTTGTTGGCATTTCTTTTATTCTGTTGCTTTAAAAAATCCATCGCAAAATGAATTCCTTTTAAATCTCTTCCTTCAATGGCTAAATTCCTGGGAATAGTAGAACCGCCGGCTAATACTATCGCATGGCATTCTCTTAAAAGATCATTGATATTTATGTTTACGCCTACGTTTGCATTGCATTTAAAAACAACACCTTCATCTTCCAGTAACTTAAGCCGTCGGTCAATAACCCATTTTTCCAGTTTAAAATCCGGAATTCCATAACGCAATAAACCGCCTAACTCATCATCACGTTCAAATACAGTAACGGAATGGCCGGCATAATTTAATTGAGCAGCAGCAGCAAGGCCTGCCGGACCAGAGCCTATTACGGCTATTTTTTTGCCGGTTCTGATGTGCGGTATCCTGGGTTGAACAAGACCTTTATCAAAAGCTATTTCTATAATATGTTTTTCAATTTCTTCGATAGTAATTGCAGGTTGATTGATACCAAGTACGCAACTGCTTTCGCAGGGAGCAGGACAAATGCGGCCGGTAAATTCCGGAAAGTTATTGGTGGAACTTAGCACATCAAATGCTTCTTTCCAGTCTTTTCTATAAACGGCATCATTAAATTCAGGGATGATGTTACCGAGCGGACACCCATTGTGACAAAAAGGAATTCCACAGTCCATGCACCTGCCCGCCTGCTGGTTTAGCTTTTCATCAGTATATCTTTCTATAAATTCATTGTAATCATTTATGCGTTCTCTTATTGGCCGCTTATGTGGCAATTCTCTTGTGTATTGCAAAAAGCCTGTTATGTTACCCATACTTATTTTTCGAATAATTGTTACACTTTACGGATCCCTATCAGGATTTATTTTTATAAAAAGACGACCAAAGAACCGGACGTACAAGTGAGTGACACAACGAAGATGCCCAATGACCTGCAGCTCACTAAAAATTATTTTTTTCAATTTTCTCAGCTATTGCAGACATTTTCTTCGCCAGAGCGCTCTTGTAATCCTTGGGAAATACCTTCACAAAATTTTTAAGTTGATTTTCAAAATCATTCAATACAAAATTGGCAATGGTACTTTTGGTATATTGATAATGCCTGGTAATTAAACTATGCAGTAATGAAATATCGGATTCTTCCACGGGATCAATATCAACCATTTCTTTATTACATAAAATTGCAAGCCTGTCATTTACATCATATACATAAGCGATACCACCACTCATACCTGCAGCAAAATTTCTTCCTGTTTCGCCAAGTATAATTATATTTCCACCGGTCATATATTCACAACCATGATCGCCAATGCCTTCTACCACTACATTTGCGCCTGAATTTCTAACAGCAAAACGTTCACCTGCCTTGCCTCTTATAAAAGCTTCGCCGGAAGTAGCTCCATAAAATGCTACGTTACCAATAATGATATTTTCTTCCGGCACAAATCCTGATTCTTTTGAAGGATAGATGATAAGTCTTGCACCACTTAATCCTTTTCCAAAATAATCGTTCGAGTCACCTTCAATTTCAAGCGTAACACCTTTTGTATTAAATGCTCCAAAACTTTGCCCTGCCGTTCCCGTAAATTTAAAATGTATGGTATCTTCCGGCAGGCCTGCAGCTTTATATTTTTTTGTGATCTCGTTTGATAAAATAGTGCCTATTGTTCTATCAGTATTTTTTACAGCAAATTCCGCATATACTTTTTGTTGATTATCTATAGCAGGTTTTGCAGCACTTAATAATTTCCAGTCAAGTACATCCTGCAGCCCATGATCCTGCTCTTCTGATTTATACAAACCTGTATGTATTGACGCAGGTTGTTTATATAATATTGACGAAATATCAAGCTTGTTATGTTTCCAGTGATTTATGTTTTCTTTCTTCTCAAGAAAATCAACCTGGCCAACCATTTCATTGATTGTTCTAAAGCCAAGCTCTGCCATTATTTCCCGTAACTCCTGCGTTAAAAATTTAAAAAGATTTACCACATGTTCAGCTTCGCCGGTAAAGCGGCTTCTTAGTTCTGCATCTTGTGTAGCTACGCCGACAGGGCAAGTATTTAAGTGACATTTGCGCATCATTATACAACCTTCTACAATTAACGCAGCCGTTGCCACGCCCCACTCTTCGGCGCCCAGCAATGTAGCAATAGCTATATCTCTCCCGGTTTTTAACTGGCCGTCAGTTTGCACAACTACACGGCTTCTTAATTTATTTTTTACTAATGTTTGATGTGTTTCTGCAAGACCTAATTCCCATGGCAAACCAGCGTGTTTTATTGAACTAATGGGTGAAGCGCCGGTGCCACCATCATGCCCGGCAATTAATATTACATCAGCTTTTGCTTTTGCAACTCCGGCAGCAATTGTTCCTACGCCGGCCTTTGAAACCAGCTTCACATTTATTCTTGCTTCCCGGTTGGCATTTTTAAGATCAGAAATTAATTGAGCAAGATCTTCAATAGAATAAATATCATGATGAGGCGGCGGAGATATCAAACCAACACCGGCAGTGGAATGTCTTGTTTTAGCGATCCACTCATCTACTTTATGCCCGGGCAACTGTCCGCCTTCGCCAGGCTTTGCCCCTTGCGCCATTTTAATTTGCAGTTCATCTGCTTCGGTTAAATACAAACTTGTAACGCCGAATCTTGCAGAAGCAACTTGCTTTATTGAAGAGCGCATTGAATCGCCATTTGGCAACTTTTCATATCGAATTTCATCTTCACCACCTTCACCTGTATTGCTTTTGCCGCCAAGCCGGTTCATTGCAACAGCCAGTGTAGTATGGGCTTCCCACGAAATAGAACCAAAGCTCATAGCGCCTGTTGCAAATCTTTTGTAGATATTTGCTGCTGGCTCAACTTCATCAATTGAAATAGATGGACGATTATATTTAAATTGAAATAAGCTTCTTAATGTAGCCGCTTTTTCAGTTTGACAATCTATAAGTTTACTATATTTTTTAAATGTATTGTAATCATTCATTCTTGTTGAATATTGCAACAAATGAATAGTTTGAGGATTAAAAAGATGAAACTCTCCTTTACGTTTCCACTGATAAATTCCGCCTACAGTTAGCCTGTCTACAGGTATTTCTTTTTTACTGAAAGAGAAGAAATGCTTTGCTAATATTTCTCTTGCTATTTCGTCTAATCCCATGCCTTGTATTCTTGAAACAGCGCCTGTAAAATACCTGTCAACTACACTTTTATTTAAGCCGATAATTTCAAAGATCTGGGCTCCCTGGTAAGATTGTAAAGTGGAGATGCCCATTTTAGAGAATACTTTCAGCAACCCGTCATTTACTGATTTTGTATAATTCTTTCTCAGCTTATCCACATCAAGCTCAGTCTGCAACTTGCCGGTATGTTTCATATCATAAATAGAAGACAAGGCCAGGTACGGATTAATGGCTGTAGCGCCAAAGCCAAGCAGGCACGCAAAATGATGAACTTCCCACACATCACCGGCTTCAATAACAAGCCCAACCTGGCCCCGCAAACCTTTGCGGATAAGGTGATGATGAACGGCTGATGTAGCCAATAAAGAAGGTATAGGCGCATGATCAGAATCAATAGCCCTGTCAGATAATATCAATACCTCAAATCCATCTTCTACCGCATCTACTGCATAGCGGCATAAACGGTCTAAACCCTTTTGCAAAGAACCTGGTTTTCCGTCTGCAATAAAATAAGTTTGTAAAGTATGTGCCTGAAAAATTCCTGTATCAATGCTTCTGATTTTTTCCAATTCATGATTAGAAAGTACCGGATGTTTTAATGCAACACTATGGCACGACAAAGGATCTTCCTGTAATAAATTACCATTATTGCCCACAAACGTTGCCATTGACATAATCAGCTTTTCACGTATAGGATCAATCGGTGGATTAGTTACCTGCGCAAAAAGCTGTTTAAAATAACTGGTTAAATGTTGTGGCTGATCACTTAGCACCGCAAGCGGCACATCTGTTGCCATTGAGCCAAGTGGCTCTTTTCCGTCAAGCGCCATTGGCGTTATAATTACATCAAGATCTTCGGTTGTGTAGCCAAAAGCCTTTTGATATTTAAAAACCTGGTCATGTTCAAGGTTAGTAAACATAACTCTTGGCTCAGGCAATTCTTCTAATCTTATTTTGTATTTATTTAGCCATTCGCTATAAGGTTTTGCAGAGCAGATTTGTTGTTTCAATTCTTCATCACTTATAATTCTTCCTTCTTCCAGATCAACAACAAACATTTTTCCTGCCTGCAATCTTCCTTTTTCTTTTATCAATTTTGGATCAACAGGAAGTACGCCGGTTTCAGAAGCCATAATAACCCTATCGTCAGTTGTTACGCAATATCTTGATGGCCGTAAGCCGTTCCTGTCAAGGGTTGCGCCGATTATCTTTCCATTAGTAAAAGAGATAGAAGCCGGGCCATCCCAGGGCTCCATAAAAGAAGCATGAAATTCGTAGAAAGCTTTTTTTGCCGGATCCATTTGTTCATTACCGTCCCAGGCTTCAGGGATAAGCATCATCATTACATGTGGCAACGATCTGCCGCATAATGTAAGCAATTCGATCATATTATCAAGCGAAGCTGAGTCTGATTGTCCTTCATCAACAACCGGCAGCAGCATGTCCATTTCTTCTTTGGTAAAATATTGGGAAACAAAACTTTTTTCACTTGTACGCAACCAATTAATATTTCCCTGCAAAGTATTTATCTCTCCGTTGTGAGCTATGTACCGGAAAGGCTGGGCTAATTTCCATGAAGGAAATGTGTTGGTAGCAAATCTTGAGTGAATCAAACCAAATGCACTTACTACCCTTTTATTGCTAAGGTCAGGGAAATATGATCGCAATTGCAGGCTGGTAAGCTGGCCTTTATAAATGACTGTTTTATAGGATAAAGAAGCTATATAAAAACCAATAGCATCTTTTCTCACCGTATTGGAAACGGTTTGTGCAGCGTAATTGCGCAATACAAATAGTTTGCGTTCAAAATCATCAGGGTTGTTAATATGATCGGGACATGCAACAAAAACCTGTTCAATTTCAGGCTCCACTGATAATGCAGTTGGGCCAATGCCAGCCGTGATTACAGGCACTTTACGGTAGCCTAATATTTCAAAGCCAAGCTTCTCTGCTGACCTGTTAAAAATGTCACGGCATTCTTCTCTTAGCCTGATATCTTTTGGAAAAAATAAAACGCCTACTCCATATTTTGCATATGGCGGTAAATGAATTCCAAGCTTTATACATTCATCAAAAAAAAACTCATGTGGAGTTTGAATAAGTATCCCTGCGCCATCCCCGGTGTTATATTCACATCCACAAGCGCCTCTATGCTCCATGTTCTCAAGAATGGTTAAGGCATCTGAAACTATCTGGTGAGATTTGTTACTTTTAATATTAGCTACAAACCCGATACCGCAGGAATCATGTTCGAACGAAGGATCATATAATCCGGTAATTGCCATTTCTTAAATTTATTATTATTTTAATTGAACAAGCTGATCTGAATATTCTTTATAATAAGTTTGATTCGTTATTAATTACTTGAGAAATAAGTTACCGCACGCTTCTTCCTAAATTATTTCTAATAAGCTTCTGAGAAAAATTAAATATAATTTGTTTTTACAACGGGCAAATCCGGTTATGGACAATGAAAGCTTTTGTAGCAAAGGGTTTCCTTATAATTCAAATACAATCTCCAACTTATGTAAATGCAACTTTTGTTAACACAATAAACCGGAGCTGCTTATAATATTTATTGAAATAAAAACTAAAAAGGACTTTTCTTCTTTTTGATTTTTGTTAATTTGATGTCTGATGAGTTTTGATGTTCCTAATCCTGCTTCTAAAATATTAAAAAGCACACATGCACTTAACACCAAGAGAAACAGAAAAATTATTGTTGTTTCTTGCCGGAGAATTGGCCGAAAAAAGAAAAGCGAGAGGATTGAAATTAAATTATCCTGAAGCCATTGCACTTATCAGCAGCCGCCTGCAGGAAGCGGCACGGGATGGAAAAACAGTTGCAGAACTAATGCATTATGGCGCAACAATTTTATCAAGAGAAGATGTAATGGAAGGCATAGCAGA
>CAXSDW010000041.1:8537-29691 GCA_964236235.1 uncultured Chitinophagaceae bacterium | reverse complement strand
GTTTAATTTTTAAGGTAACATAAAAAGTAAGAAAAACAGGGTTAATACTTATTACGGCTTACTTAATATTTTAGCTAATTTAAGTATATTAGTTACTGATAAAGTTTATGTTTTTAAATCAATCCACTTTCAGCAAAAGGCCTGCAGTATCAGGGTATGCAGTAGTATAAAGTGCTCCTTTGGTGCTTACAGGTTGCAAACCTTTTTTAAAATATCTCACACCAACAATGTTTATGCAACGTTTTGTAGATTCTGGTTGTCAAAAGTTTTGCCGGGGTGTAAAAAAGAAAACAAAGATACAAATGCGCTTTCCGGAAGCTGGCGCATACTGATAAATGGTTCAAGCTGTAACGGGAATATGGAAGTTGCCTTCTTCACATTTGAAACAGGCCAGCAACATTTTTGCCATTGTTGGTCTTTGTGATCAACAACGGCGTAAGATTATCTTTTTCATAAGTCTTATATTTAATGTTTATTACAGACGCTTTCATAAGCAAGAAGACGACTCGCTGTAATTTTTTTTGTGAAAGTGTTTTGTTTTTGTGTCTTAGGTAAAATTAAAACCTATTATCAAGATAATTTTAAAGCAAGCTTTAAATTTTTACCCTAAATAAAATAGATTAAGCGTTTACCTGCAACGTTACCCAGGATTTTATTGTCAGCAGAGATTATCTTGTAAATAATATTATTTTACGATCAATAATTTAATTATATGAACCTCTCCAAAACGCTCTTAAATGCTATGCTGATTGCAGCAGCAGCCGGTACAATTATCTCCTGCGAAAAACCTAAAGTTTCAGATGCTAAAAAGCCTGGTACTACAAAGCATAAAACAGGTATCCCTGATAATTGCCCTGCCTGCGGTATGGGCTAAACCATGTTGCCACTCATAATAATGTATGTGCAAATACACGCTTCTATTTCCTGCAATTTTGATGAAAATATTTTATCTGCTGCGCTGCCGCTCTTTGAGGCTGAAAAGATAGAAGCGATCGAATGGTCTTTTGATACGCTCTTTAATGTAAACACCATCCCTGGCTGGTTCACAGAGTTATTGAATACCTTTGGGAACCAAAACAGGTTAATTGGTCACGGAGTATATTTCTCCTTGTTTGCAGGTATATGGTCAAAGCAGCAGCAGGATTGGCTTACTCATTTAGAGAAGGTATCAGCAGCATTTAAATTTGATCATATTTCTGAGCACTTCGGGTTTATGACCGGAGAGAATTTTCACCAGGGCGCTCCCATAAGTATTCCCTTTACACCAGCCACATTATCTATTGGCAGGGATAGGTTAAAAAGAATATATCATGCCTGCAAATGTCCGGTTGGCCTGGAAAACCTGGCCTTTTCTTATTCTTTGGAAGAAGTAAAGATGCATGGTGAATTTTTAAATCAGTTAACAGATCCGGTAAATGGTTTTATTATTTTAGATCTTCATAACATCTATTGCCAGTGTAATAATTTTGATATTGGGTTCGAAGATATTCTTACATTATATCCACTTCACCGTGTCAGGGAAATTCATGTTTCAGGTGGCAGTTGGGAAGATTCTAACATTACTCCCGGAAAAAAGATACGAAGAGATACACATGATGACCAGGTGCCGGAAGAAGTGTTTCAACTATTGACGTTAAGTATCCGTAAGTGTCCTAATCTTAAATATGTGGTATTGGAGCAGTTAAGCAATGCTCTTGATACAGAAGATAAAAGAATTTTATACCGTGAGGATTTTATAAAGATGAGTGCAATAGTAAAAACGGAATCTAAGCATCATTCATGGAAGGTAAACGACTTTCTTCCTTTACATGCTGATATTATGGGGCCACCTGTTGAGGATAAGCTTTTAAGCGCCCAGCAAACAGCTCTATCGGCTATATTGGAAAACGCAACCTCCTGGGAACATGCTGCCCAGCTTCTTCAATCATCCGCATTAGCAGGTACTGCCTGGCAACCGGAGAAATGGGCACCTTATATGCTTGAGACTGCAATTGCCATAGCCCAAAAGTGGAAGAACGGCTTTGCCTGAAAGCTGTTATGGGTTTTACTAAGATTATACAAATGATAACTAACTAAATCAACGTCCAATCAATTAGGTTCATTTCTTTTATTTGCACTACCTTAGAGAATCAGTAAACTTTTACGGTCTTGCTAATATTTAGCCAAGGTTATAGGAACAACAACTGCCGTTAATTATTTAAGCCAGCAGCTAGATTGAGATGGTTTGGTGATAAAAAATATTAGAGGAATGGAGTAAGTCAATCACTTCTTAGCAATATTTTAAACAAATAAAATCCTTCAAATCAGTTAAAGTTAATGCTACTTATTTGGGCAAGCGGTTTATTAAAACTTTATTAAGATGAATATTTTATTGGCCTAATTAAAAAATCCGTTACCTGGAATAAGCAAGTAACCAATATTTAATCTGCTCCTGAATTTGGATAAGTTACATTGTTTTCTTACAATAAAACATGAACCAGTTAAACGATTAATGAAATTTAAGAGAGCCTAATTGTTTTACCTGCATAAAAGTGCACAGCATTTCATTCATCTGGTATCGTATCATTTTTCTTAATCCTTCAAATAAAAATGGTTCATTTAAAATTTCCTGGTAAGCCACAATCATATTCTTCTCATTTATTTTACAAAGGGCTACAATTTCATTTTCATTATTCAGCTCTTTCATTTCTTCACGCAGCTCAGGCTTAACTTTTTCCATTTTCGCCGCTCCGCCTAATGTATTTATTTGAGAATATAACTCGCTGGCATATTGGTTACTTTCCTGCGCAAGAGTGAGCATGGTACTGCGCAAATCTTTATCGCTTATCGCAGTGGCTACTTCTTCGTATTGTGTTTTTCCCTGCCACAATAAACTATAAATAGTATTCATTTTGTCTAAAAGAAAAGGCGGCGCTTTGTAAAAGTTAGTTCCGATCATAAGGGTGGTTTTTTTAGTTAATAATGTTAGTTTCTCTTTTGAGATATTGGTGAATTTGTCTCTAAAGGTAAAACCTCAAAATAACAATACATAAGCACTAATACCTGATTTATAACATGTAGTTTTTACTGCTTATACCCGGGAATGCTCGTTTTTCTACCAAGTAAAACTTCTTCTTTGTAAAATTTTTATGTACTTTATAAAAAATGTGGAGTTCTTTTCTGTTACAAAAGCAGCCTTCTTACAAAACCATTATATGAATAGAACAACTAATCCTAAAAATGAAGATCTTCATTCAAAATATAATATCAAAAGAATTACAGAAAACAAAGGTGGTTGATCCGTTTTTATCTCCGCAAACTATGAATTAGCAGTTTCATTAACAACAGTTCCTTCGGTTATTGTTCCGTCATCTTGTTTTAACTGAAGCCATGATCTGTAGGCAGATTCTGCCATAGCTGCAGCCTCACCAAAAGTTACTTTTTCACCGCTACTGTGCTTTTGTAAAAAGATGTAAATTTCTGCTGCAACGGAAGTATAAAATTTTTCTTTTTTTTCATCCGGCAAACCATTAAAACTATCAACCAGTTTTTTTGCCAGCGCCTGCGCATCTGCTTCTGTAGCCGGTGTGCCTGCTGATTGTATCATTAATTCATCAGCTAAAAGAATGGGCAATTTATCCTTTAGAATTTCAACAATTTTGTTATCAATGTTACCCGGTATAAGAGAGGTGATTAAATCAGCCGCACCTGAGTTTAAGCCTTCCTTTACCTTTTGAGTAATATCAACTGCTGCTTTTAAAAAGTTTTCGTTTGCTCCATGAAACAGATCACCAATCCATCCGAAAATTTTTCCAAAAAACGTTTTGTGTCGTGCCATTTTTGTAAGTTTTATAATGATTAAATTGTTACTTGCTTAAGCAGTTTAAGTATCCAGCTTATGTGATGATTTATAAGATATTGCAGCCAATGTTCACCGGGTAAAGATTTACCGGAAATTTAATGAATTTAACCTGTTTAATACATTGATTGTAAATTCCTGTTTTAGATTGCCAACCGTTTTTATTAGTCATCACTTTCATTAATACAATTCATTTTTAATAACCGAAAAATAAATAAAAATATATGATTTATAAAATTTTAATCTTCTGTATTTAGTGCGCTAAAAGATTTGCATTAATAAAAATTAAACAAAGCTATATGCGCAATTGATTGAATACTTAAATTTCTATCTGCTTAAACGCACAAATTAAATAATAGGTTGAAAAATTAAAATGTTGTAATTTAAATTTGCACTTTGCTGCGTTAAACAATTTATCTCATCAATTAAATGCTTGTTATGATTTATAAGAATAATAATTCACTTGTGGAAAACAAAATACCTCTGAATAATCTTGATGAATGGGAAGATGATTTGTTAGAGCGATATCCTGATCCATCGGGTATTAACGCAAATAAAACCGCAAAAGAATTTAGAAATTATGATGAGCCGCCCAGGGATACGGTGAAAGAATTTTATCGCCTGAACCATAAATATCAAACGTATGATTTTGTTGCAGATAAAAAAACATCGTTTCTTAAATTTGATAAAAAAGAAATGCCCATCTGGAAAGCGTTTGATTTTTTGAATGAATTGGTTGATGATTCTGACCCCGATACTGACCTTGACCAAATGCAACATTTGTTACAAACATCGGAAGCTATCAGGAATGATGGTCATCCTGATTGGTTTGTATTGGTGGGTTTGATACATGATATGGGAAAAGTTTTGTGTTTGTTTGGCGAGCCTCAATGGGCCGTTGTAGGCGATACTTTCCCGGTTGGTTGTGCTTATTCAAATAAAATAGTTTTCCCTGAATTCTTTAAAGATAATCCTGATATCACCAATGAATTATATAGCAGGCAATATGGAATATATGAGCCGAACTGCGGGCTGGATAACGTTCACATGTCGTGGGGACATGATGAATATGTTTATCATATGATGAAAGATTATTTGCCAGAGCCGGCCTTGTATATGTTGCGGTATCATTCCTTTTATGCGCAGCACCGGGAAAATGCGTACAATCATTTAATGAATGATCACGACCTTGAAATGTTTAAATGGGTGCGGTTGTTTAATCCTTATGATTTGTATTCAAAAAATCCAAATCAGAAAAGCTGGGAAGAATTAAAGCCTTACTACCAGGATCTTGTTGCCAAATATTTACCGGCAACATTAAAATTTTAAGATAATTTTTTTTATACATTACGCTTAAATTTGGTAATAAGAAATCATGTAACATTTACTTTTTTTATAACCAGTTACCTAAAATTATCCGCTTAAAAATACCTTACCAAAAAAATTCCAATGAACAAATTGGAAACTGCTGATTACATTGTCTTTTTTGTTTACCTGGTTTCTGTATCATTATATGGTTACTACATCTATCATAAAAAGAGATCAGTAACTGCCAGTTCAAAAGATTTTTTTTTAGCAGAAGGTTCGCTTACATGGTGGGCCATAGGCGCTTCATTAATCGCATCTAATATTTCAGCAGAACATTTTATTGGCATGTCCGGTTCGGGCTTTGCATTGGGACTGGCAATTTCCACCTACGAGTGGATGGCGGCTGCAACATTAATTATAGTTGCCGTATTTATTATACCGGTATATCTTAAAAATAAGATATTCACAATGCCGCAATTTCTTTCCAAAAGATACAACGATAATGTAAGCACTGTGATGGCAGTATTTTGGTTATTGGTTTATATATTTGTTAATCTCACTTCTATCATTTACCTCGGCGCTCTTGCTATCTCATCTATTTCTGAGCTTAGCTTTGAATGGTGCATTGCCGGGTTAGTAATTTTTTCGTTGTTTGTTACATTGGGTGGCATGAAGGTAATTGGTTACACAGATGTGGTGCAGGTTTTTGTATTAATAATCGGAGGCCTTGTAACTACTTATTTAGCGCTCACTTTATTATCACAGCAATATGGTTTTGGTAAGGATATTTTTAAAGGTCTTTCAATTTTAGGCAAAGAAGCTCCTGATCATTTTCACATGATATTCCATCCGTCAAATAAATATTATAAAGAATTGCCCGGCCTTTCTGTATTATTTGGCGGTATGCTTATTAATAATCTTGCTTATTGGGGCTGCAATCAATATATAGTACAACGTGCGCTGGGAGCGGATTTAAAGACTGCACGAAAAGGAATTTTATTTGCCGCATTTTTAAAATTGTTAGTTCCTGTTATAGCTGTGCTGCCGGGCATTGTAATGTTTGTATTGCATAACAGGGGAATGTTTCAGCAAGAGATGGCAGATGCAAATGGTATACTAAAACCTGACCATGCATATCCAACGTTAATGAACTTGTTGCCTGCAGGTTTAAAAGGAATTGCATTTGCCGCTTTAACTGCCGCTATTGTTGCGTCATTAGCCGGTAAAGCAAATAGTATTTCTACAATTTTTTCCCTGGATATTTATAAAAAGTATTTTAATAAAGAGGCAAGCGAAAGAAAGATGGTGCTTGTGGGAAGATGGGCAGTAGTAGTTGCCATGCTGGTTGCAGCAATCGTAACGCCGGCTTTAAAATCACTTGACCAGGCTTACCAGTTTATACAGGAGTATGTAGGTTTTTTCTCTCCCGGAGTATTGGCTATTTTTCTTTTAGGATTCTTCTGGAAACGCACCACTGCAAATGCTGCAATGGCAGGCGCTTTGCTAACAATTCCTGTTTCAGCAATATTAAAATTTTTACCTCTTTGGACAAATGGTGCTTTTCCTGATTATGCATTTTTAGACAGGATGTCCATTACATTCGTTTTCATTGTACTGGTAATGATGGCCATAAGTCTTACAAGGCCAAAAGCTTTGAATGATAAACATTCCATAATAGTTGATACCTCTATGTTTCGTATTACTTCCGGTTTTGCAATTGGCTCTGTTATTATTTTCGGCATACTTGCAGCATTATATACAGTGTTTTGGTAACTAAAAAAATAACACTTCATCAGCATTGATTTTCTTTAGCAGTTCCAGGAAGAAATTGTCTTCAGCTTATAATTGTAAGATTGGCACGTAAACCTGCTTTAGTCGCTTAATAATATATTCGCCATTTCACATTATTATCAATAACAATAACATTCATTTTTAAAGCAGAAAAAGACGTTGTAAGCATTTAAAAGTTTTTACTATCTTTCTCACTTATGCTTTTAATATGTTACTACTATACCTTACAAAAAAACTAAGTAATTCATTTACGATCTGTTTGGTGATCATTTTTTCTATGGCCTGTAACAGAAAAATGGTGGTTGCTGACACCGCTAAAGCAACCTACGAGAATCCTGTATTCAACCATGATTTTCCTGATCCTAATTTAGTAAAAACGTCAGATGGATATTTTTACGCATATTCAACGCAGGCTAACTGGCAAAAAGAAAATTTTGGCGGCCCATATACTATTCCCATTCTTCGTTCTAAAGATTTAGTAAACTGGCAGGTGGTTGGTGATGCTTTACCAAAAAAGCCTGACTGGAAAACGGAAGGTGGCATTTGGGCGCCGGACGCATCCTACTATCATAATACCTATTACCTGTATTATTCATACTCTACATGGGGAGATCCAAATCCTGGTATTGGTGTGGCTACTTCAGGTACGCCTGCAGGGCCATTTTCAGATCATGGGAAATTATTTTTTAGCAAAGAGATTGGTGTAGATAATTCTATTGATCCTATGTTTTTTGAAGATGATAATAAACCTTACCTGGTATGGGGCAGCTTTCACGGTATCTATGCAATAGAGCTTTCGGCCGATGGCCTTCATGTTCAGGGTAATAAATTCCAGATCGGCGGCACCAATTACGAGGGTTCCTTTATCTATAAGAAAGATGGTTACTATTATTATTTCGGTTCTACAGGTAGTTGTTGCGAAGGTGCAGCAAGCACTTACCAGGTAAATGTTGCGAGGTCTCTATCTTTTAAAGGTCCTTATATTGATAAAGAAGGTAAACCTTTATTGCAAAATGGAGGAACTATGATACTCCGGCGGGACGCAGGTTCCGGGGGATTTGTAGGCCCGGGCCATAACGGGGATATTGTGGAAGATAAGGCAGGGCAAACATGGATGGTGTATCATGCTTTTGATAAAAAAGAGCCTACCCGCAGAGTAATGTTATTAGATAAGATAACGTGGGTGAGTGGATGGCCTGTTATTAATAATGCGCAGCCAAGTTTTCAAAAACAAGCAGCGCCGGTATTTGAATGATGTTCGTTCAGGTAACGGATGTGATACATTTCCAATTTTTAATTCATAACAAGCGCACCTTTTTTCACTTTTACTTTTTCAATTAACCAATCACACCATTGATCCAGGCCATCGCCTTTTAAACAGGAGATGGTAATTACTTCGAGACCAGCATTAATGTCTCTTGCGTCTTGTGTAACAGCATCTACAGAAAATGGCACGTATGGAAGCAGGTCTGCTTTTGAGACGAGCATCAATTCGCTTGTAAGGAACATGCGTGGGTATTTCTTCGGTTTATCATCTCCTTCGGTACAAGAAATTATAGTTACACGATAATCTTCGCCAAGGTCAAACGCTGCAGGACACACAAGGTTACCAACATTCTCTATAAATAATACATCAACTCCATGCAGATTGATATGGTCTAACGCCTGCAATATCATTTGCGCTTCAATATGGCACATGCCGCCTGTTACTATTTGCAATGCATTTATACCAACTTCTTTCATGCGGATGGCATCTCTTTCTGTTTCAGGATCACCAACTAAAACAGCCATATTTATTTTATCTTTTAAGAGCTTAGCGGTTTCCTGCATCAATGTGGTTTTGCCGCTTCCGGGTGATGAGCAAATATTAATCACCAACATACCGGTTAAACGTTCACGAATTACTTTGGCTACAAAATCATTTGCTTTCAGTAAATTCAAAGTAGTGTTTTCGCATTGCACTGAACCTACGGGAGCTCTGTTACTTTTCGGCGTCATGGCTTTTAATTATAAATGTTCAATTATGAGATATGTAAATAAACAGCAATAATTTATTTTTATTATTGATCAGTAATATTTTGAGTTTCTACTTCTTCTACAAACTCAACTTTGGTAATAAGCAATTCTTCTCCCTGCACAATTTTCCTGACTGGTTTGCCACAATTACTGCAGATAAATTTGTAATGCTGCACTTCCGTTGTAGCATCACACTTATCGCAAAAAATCAGCACTGGCAGCACTTCTATATGTAAAGATGTATTTTTATAACGAGGTTCATCTTCCAATACTGCTTCAAATGCGTTTTGCATTAATATGGGTTGAACATTACTTAAAATTCCAACAGTAAGATGAATGCCACGTATTTTATTTATTTCCTGCGAAAATTCATCTTCGAGGGTTTTAAAAATATTTCTTACTAAAGATATTTCGTGCATTTATTACCGGTTATTGATTGGCTATGAATCATTATTCTAAAAAGATAAAATTAAGTTACGCCTGGAAATATTTTCGAAAACAATTTTATTTCTACTTATTTCACTCAATTTTTAAGTGAAGGAATATTGGATGTGATGCATCATTTAATTTTTTCTGATACATTATACCAATTCCATTCCCATGTTTTACCATTGCCAGGAGAGAAAGCCTGGCTCCATACCGGGTAATCTTTGTTTCTTGCATCCCAGCGAAACATTACGATTATATTTTTCCATTGAATGTATCTTTTGCAAAAAAATGCCCGGCATTATTTTCAAATGAACCATCATTGGCAGATCCAAAACACCACTATTGCTGATAAATGCACGCAGCCCATTTCTACCTAAAACGCTGTGATAGTGATATGCAACTAATCCATCAATAGGCGCCTTTATAATTTTTCCCTACCTCTAATAAAATATCTTTAAAAATATACCTATTGTTCCTACGCAATTAAATCAATAAGATGTATAACCGGGATAGCGGCTCACCAGATTATGAAAATGCTCTTGAAAAGAAGTTTATACAGGTTATCATAAATAGCTTGAGGAATAAATATTTGCATAGATATTATAAGTATCTCTAAATAAAAAAAGCCACCGAAAGGTGGCCGATCTCTTATAATTTAAGAAACTATTTTGTGGAGTCAGACATATCTGTTCCTGACATTTTTTTGCTCTTTGTCATTGTGCCGGAGCTGCTTTTGCTTGTCATATGATGCTTGTGAGGAGTCATCTTATGATGAGTCGCTGTTTTGTGATGCATTGTTGTTTTAGTACTATCCTGACTAAAAGCAGAACAACCAAATACAAGTGCAAATAGTGTAAATAAGAAGCCTTTGATTTTCATAATATTTATGTTTAAGTTTAAAATTACTATTTCTGTGTAAATAATATGCCGTATTTGGTAAATTGAATGTTAATGGCTTTTTCTCATAAAGTATAAGAGTGATAAGACATACTTAGTTGTGAAACATCTAATTAATTATACTTTCTGTTTTTTGCCTATTGCAAAAGTAAATGGAACAACTCAAATCAAAATGAATACAGCAAGACTTGATGTACAAAAAAATAGATAATGAAACTAAATAATGTCTTTTGAAACGTAATACTATTAACCTTACTTAACAGGCAATTGAAAATTGAAAACCGATCCTTTGCCTATCTCACTCTCTGCCCAAATCTTTCCTTCCTGCGCTTCCACAAATTCCTTAGAGATTGCTAACCCTAAACCAGTACCCTTTTCTTTTGAACCCGGAACCTGGAAGTATTTTTCAAACAATCTGGATATATATTTTTGATTAATTCCGGGTCCATAATCTTTTACTGAAAAAATTACAAAACCATTTTTATGAGACACCTGAATCTCTATTGAGCCGTTACTGTATGAATACTTGATGGCATTTGTAAGAAAGTTATTTAAAACCCATGACGTTTTATCTGCATCTGCATCTATCAAAGGCAAGTCTTTATCAGAGATATTCATTATTTTTATTTCCTTTTCTTTTGCACTGCCGGAAACAGCTAAGATTGCATTTTCTACAATCACTGAAGGATTTACTTTTTGAACATTCAACTGTATTTGTCCCGTTTCCACTTGCGACATATTCAGCAACTCTCCTGTTATTTTCAACAGCCGCTCTGCATCATCAGCAATGCTTTTTGCCAGCTCGTCCTGGTCCGCATTTAGTTCTCCCACCCTGTGATCTGTAAGAAGTTTTGCACTCATCATTATGGATGAAATAGGTGTTTTTAATTCATGAGAAACGGTTGCAATAAAATTTGTTTTAGCCTCATTCAATTCATGAAAAGGAGTTATGTTTCTTAATACAATTACCTGCCCGATAGTTTGTTCTTTATTAGTTACCGTTATAATATCCTTATTAAAATAACTTTCTTTATTGTCTGCATAAATTTTCAGGTCTTGTTTTGTTTCATCCTGAAGTATAGTTCTCATAAGATCATTCCTCAAAGCAACGTCCGGCGCATATTTACCAATGATATCTTTTTCTTTTAACCCAAATATTTTTTCAGCTACTTCATTAAGAAATAAAATATTTCTGTTTTCGTCCAAGCCAATTATTCCATCTTTCATCTGGTTGATAATGGTTTCAATCCGGCGTTTTTCAAAAGTTAATTGTGCAAATGAACTATGCTCATATTCATTAAGCTTTTCGGCCATAGCATTAAAAGCATTTGCAAGATCTCCAAATTCATCCTTTTGTTTCAGGTAGATGCGTTTCTGGTAGTTTCTGTTTGCAATTTCGCTTATTCCTTCAGACAGGGTTTTTATTGGGTTTGAGATAACCCAGGGCAAATTAACTACAAGCGTAAAGGCAATTAACGTGAGCACAGTAAAAATTATACTTAGCCAAAACGTAGCTTGTTCTGCAGTATCTTTTGCAATGGCATTTTTACGAACAATTGCCTGCTGGTTAAGATCAGTAATTATATGAATTGATTGCCTTATCTGCGGGTAATTTGAAGAGTCTGCCGGGTTAGCAGACAATTCCTTAAAATTTTTTTTAAGCTCATTTGTGGCATCACTTTCACCAGCCTCTGTAATGTTCTGTTCCTGGTTTTTTAAGTTTTGTTGAAACACTTTAAACGCACTTGCCTTAGCCGGAATATCTTCTAACGCCTTAAGCATATTATTGCAATATACCAGCGATTCATGATTATTTTTTAGTATTACATCAGCATCATTTCTAAGCTTATTTACATAAAAAATTCCGAGTACGCCAAATATAAGTATAACTATAAAAAGGAAAACAAGGCTTAAGGTTAACTTGGTTTTTAATCGCATGGCTTAATTATGAAAGTATTACAACATCTATATCAGATTCAGAGAGCTTAGTAAGCAACTGATTAAATGTTGATGTTTTTAAAATAATATTGAACAATGACAGATGCGGCTTACCTATACAGATAGTGGTTATTTTTTTTTGTTCCGCTGTTTCAATAATTGCTTTGGAAATATTATCGCTTTGCACCTGCATAATTTCAGCATCTAATTGTGTTGCGAGCTTAAAATTATTTATAAGATGACGCTGTTTATCCAATGCAATGCGGTCTGGATTTTCTCCACTTGTTTGCACGTACAACAAAACCCATTTGCTGTGATAATAATTTGCCAGCCTCGCTGTTTTTCTTATCACATTTTTTGCTACAGATTCGTTAGTGCTTATGCAGGCCAAAAATCTGTCGTGTCGTAAAGCGACATTTTGAGGAATTTCAGTTTCAACTTTTCTTTCTACCTGGCTCGCAACTTCTTTTAAAGCAAGTTCTCTTAACTGCAATATATGCTCAGGTTTAAAAAAATTATTTAGTGCCTTTTCAATCTTATCCGGAACATAAATTTTCCCTTCTTTCAATCTTGTAATAAGCTCATCGGCAGTAAGATCAATATTTACGACTTCATCAGCCATGGCAAGAACGTTGTCGGGCACACGTTCTACAACATCTACGCCGGTTATTTCTTTAATATCCTCATGAAGGCTTTCAATATGTTGTATGTTTACTGCACTGATTACATTGATACCTGCATTAAGTATATCCATCACATCCTGCCACCGTTTTTCATTCTTACTTCCTTCAATATTGGTATGTGCAAGCTCATCAACAATCACAATTTCAGGATGAAGATTTATGACTGCCTGTACGTCAAGCTCCTCCAGTTCCTTTCCTTTGTAAAATAATTTTCGTCTTGGAATTTCAGGTAACCCTTCAAGCAGAGAATGGGTTTCCTTTCTGCCATGTGTTTCTATATATCCTATTTTTACATCAACACCATTTCGTAACAAGGTTTGAGCTTCCTGCAGCATTCTGTAAGTTTTGCCTACCCCGGCACTCATGCCAATGTATATTTTAAATTTCCCCTTCCTTGATTTTCTTATCAGGTCAAGAAAATGCTCAGGGCTATTTTGATTTTCTTCGGGCATAGAATATTTGTTTACTTCATTATAAAATTATCCGAGATAGGCCCAATCATTAAAGCAGGAAACAATGAAAGCACATTTAATATAATTATTATTGCAAAGAGAAATATCCCGAAGGTAGCTTCCTCCACCCTTATGGTTCCGGTTGATCTTGGCGTATATGTTTTTTGGATAAGCAATCCTGCTACCCATAATGCCCCGATAATTGGTATAAATCTGCCTGTTAACATAGCAAGTGATGTGGTTAAGTTCCAAAAGACGGTATTATCGCCCAAACCCTCAAAGCCCGAACCATTGCCTGCTGCAGAAGAAATGTATTCGTACAACATTGTAGTAAAGCCATGAGGCCCTTTGTTGCTTAACCACTGTAAAGCATCATTGCCGCCTTTATAATATACATAAGTAAAGCAGGCAATAGAAGCTAAAACTAACGGTACTAAACTTTGCAAAACAACAACACCTACGGTTACCTGCATTTCCCTTATACTAATTTTTTTTCCAAAAATTTCAGGTGTTCGGCCGATCATTAAGCTGCTAATAAAAAGCGAAATTATAAGGAAGATGAACATGTTGATCCACCCGCTTCCAAGGCCGCCAAAGAAGGCATCAATGTTCATTGACAGTAACATGTATGCACCTGATAATGGCATAAAGCTATCATGAAAACCAACAATGGTGCCTGCTGGTATTGCCACGTTTTCACCGCAATAAAACGCAGAATAAAATGCTCCGAATCTCACTTCTTTCCCTTCCATATTTCCTTTTGCATTTATACCCATAGCTGCCACTTTAGGATTGCCTTTTACTTCCTGTTGGATAATTGGGATAGTGAACAAAATAAATCCCAACGTCATTACTCCAAAAAGCATTCTAGCGAACATTTTCGCTTTTAGGTGATACCCAATAAAAAATACAAAAGCCATAGGCAATAAGAATACAATTACGCTATGCAAAATAAAAGTAAAGAAGCTGGGATTTTCAAAAGGATGAGCATCATTAGTTCCAAAAAAGCCGCCACCATTTGAACCCAATTCTTTTATGGGTAAAAAAGCTGCCACCGGTCCTGTTGCCACCGTAATACTATCACCCTGAATAGATACAAAATGTTGCGGACCTTTCAACGTCATTGGCACTCCGCTTAATACAAAAAAAACTGCCGTTATAATACATAACGGCAGTAATATTCTTGTGAGTGAACGCACAAAGTCACTATAAAAGTTTCCAAGACTTACCCGTGTTTTTGTTACTAAACCTCTTACCACTGCAACGCCAACACAAAGACTTGTAGCAGCACTTACAAATTGCAGAAACATAAATACACTCAGCTGTGATAAATATGTTGCACCGCTTTCGCCGGAGTAATGCTGAAGATTTGTGCTGGTTAAAAAACTTATTACTGAGTTCATTGCAAGACTCCACTCCATTGAAGGATTATCTGCCGGGTTCAAAAATAAATTTCCCTGAAAAATTAATATTAAAAAACCACATACAAACCATACTCCATTTATTACTGCAAGGGCAATAAGATATTGCTTCCAGTTCATTTGTTCTAACGGATCAATACGGCAAATTTTGAAGATAAAATTTTCGAATGGTTTTAAAAAACCTAACAGGCTTTTTCGGTCTGTATAAACGGTGTTCATGTACGCTCCTATTGGCCATGCCAATAAAACAGAGACCGTAAAAATCAATATGCAAACAATAGTGTTTTGAAACATATAAGTTATTTCAAATCATAAGCAACAATTACTGCTTTAACGAATTGCGCTTTCAGCAGCCTTATTTTTATAGAGAGTTCTTCATTAAAATCCATAGCATTTATGTTTGATTTCTAAAAATGATAAACTACAGCCAGTAGAAAACTGCCGGTAGATTTCAATTTTTCATTTTCATTTTTATAAAAAACTGCATTACCCGCATTATCAAGCCTGAATTCAGGAATTATAGTAAGATTGTCAATTTTAAAATTCCCTGAAAGAGTTGGTGCAAAAACATTTTTTAAACCAAGGTATTCATCTTTATCACTAATGTATTCCCCTCTTAGGGTTAAGCCAAACCAGCTAACCGGATCCAGGTTAAGGTATAATGCAAGGCCACTCCAGTTGTACTTACTAAATGTGCCTGTACTGTCTGCTAACTTTACTGATTGCAATGTGCCGTTAAATCCCAGGCTAAATTTGCCGGATACAGCATAGGTTGCCACAATATCACCCTGCAGTAATTTTTTAGCAGAATTTTGTTTTCCGCCAACAAAATTAAAATATGCTTTCAGCTTATTGTCTTTTGAACCTGTGGAAAATTGCGCAATAACTGATTTAGGCATCGCAGGCGCACTTCTGAAATCTATAGGATTAGCTATGCCCACCATGAAAGCGCTTTTACCGCCAAGACTAATATCAGCCTTTAAACCTGTGTGGGAAAATGGCCCGTTAGTAAACATGTAGCTTACACTGTAATTTCTGTTAAGGTAAGCATCGAGCACTTCATAGCCAATATGAGTACCCCATGTGCCTAAGGTAAATTTTATAACAGAAGATGGAGCATAGGTTACATACAATTGTTTAATGGCAAGCCTTGTGTTCGCATCGTTGTAAGCAAATTCCTCTGCCCTTGTTCCAAATCCTAAATCAATTGTTGCACTTACTTTACCAAAGCTATGATCGGCACGAACAGATGCCATGCCTAATTCAAATGAATTGCTGGACCGGGTAAAACTTGTAAGACTATTATATGGATAAACTTTGGGGTTATTAAAATCGTACCTGTAATATGCATCTACTGATCCTGTAATGGTAGCAGGTGGCGATGTTTTTTTTGTAGAATCTTCATTCTGTGAAAACACAACCTGGGTTATTGCCACGCTCAATAGGAATATAAAAAACTTTTTCATCGTCTTTAATTTGTCTGTTATTTTAATTTATCTAATTGAATGTTTAGTTGAAGAATGTTTACTTTTTCTGTGCCGAATAAACCGAGTAATGGTTTTTGAATTTGCTGAGTAATCAAATCATTAACTTTTTCAGTGGAAATTTTTCTTGCCTTTGCAATCCTGACAGCCTGCACATAAGCGCCTTGAGGAGAGAGATCAGGATCCAATCCACTGCCGGAAGCTGTAACTAATTCAGAAGGAATATCTTCTTTTTGTACAGATGGATTATGTACCAGGAAAGTGTCAATTCTATCCTGAACTGTCTTTAAATAATCAGGATTTGATGGCCCTTTATTACTGCCACTGCTGCCTGCAGCATTATAGCCTGCTGCAGATGGGCGGCTGTTGAAATAATCATCAGCAGTAAAGTTTTGACCTTCTAATTTGTAGCCAACTACTTTGTTATTAACTGATACCGTTTCACCTTGCCCTTTATTAGGAGATGCTTGTGCAATGCCCCAAATAAGTAAAGTATATAATCCCACAAACACTACAATGCAAATAAGAGTAAGTCTTAAAGCGGGAAGAAAATGTTGTTTCATAATTTAATTTTTAGGATCGAAAAATAATTTTTAAAACCAAATCCTTACAATCATATCCAATAACTTTATCCCGATAAAAGGAACTATTACACCGCCCAATCCATAGATCAATAAATTTCTTCTAAGCAAAGCGCTTGCTCCAATTGGCTTGTAAGCCACACCTTTTAATGCCAAAGGAATCAGCAGCGGAATAATGATCGCATTAAAAATAACTGCGGATAGAATTGCACTTTCAGGGCTATGCAAATGCATAATGTTTAAGCCTTGCAATGCAGGTATAGAAATGATGAATAATGCAGGAACAATTGCAAAATATTTTGCCACATCATTAGCAATAGAAAAGGTTGTTAAGGTTCCTCTGGTCATTAAAAGCTGCTTGCCTATTTCCACAATTTCAATCAGTTTAGTTGGATCATTATCTAGGTCAACCATATTGCCTGCTTCTTTGGCGGCGGCGGTTCCGCTGTTCATTGCAACGCCTACATCTGCCTGGGCTAATGCCGGAGCATCATTGGTGCCATCACCCATCATAGCAACTAACTTTCCCTGCTGCTGTTCTTTTCTTATGTAAGTCATTTTATCTTCAGGTTTTGCTTCAGCAATAAAATCATCTACGCCTGCTTTTTCTGCAATAAATTTTGCCGTTAAGGGATTGTCGCCGGTAACCATCACAGTTTTAATTCCCATTTTACGCAGGCGATCAAATCTTTCTTTTATACCGGTTTTTATGATGTCCTGTAATTCAATTACTCCTAATACTTTGCCGTTATCGCTTACTACGAGTGGTGTTCCGCCATTAGAAGAAATTTCTTTTACCCTAACTTCTGTTTCACCAGGAAAAGAAAATCCATTTGAAACAGCTAATTTTTTAATTGAATCAGATGCACCTTTACGAACACTTCTGCCACCAATATCAACTCCGCTACTTCTTGTTTCAGCAGTGAATTTTATCATTTTAGCACCTTGCATTGATAAGCTTTTAACTATATCCGTCCCCGCTAATTCAACAATAGATTTTCCTTCAGGCGTTTCATCGGCAAGTGAACTAAGAGCAGCGGCTTTAATAAATTCAAGTTTGTCAACTCCATCCGCCGGATAAAAATTTGTCGCCTTACGGTTACCAATAGTTATGGTTCCTGTTTTATCTAATAATAAGGTATCAAGGTCTCCGGCCGTTTCCACAGCCTTACCGCTTTTGGTTATTACATTTGCTCTTAAAGCCCTGTCCATTCCCGCAATACCAATAGCACTTAATAAGCCGCCAATAGTAGTAGGTATCAGGCATACAAATAACGAAATAAACGCAGCAATTGTAATGGGAGTATTTGCATATTCACCAAAAGGATGAAGGGTAACACATACAATTATAAAGATGAGCGTAAAGCCTGCAAGTAAGATTGTTAATGCGATTTCATTAGGTGTTTTTTGCCTTGATGCACCTTCAACAAGTGCAATCATCTTGTCTAAAAAACTTTCACCTGGCTCTGTTGTAACCCGAACTTTTATCTGATCGCTTAAAACTTTGGTTCCGCCTGTTACAGAAGATTTATCGCCACCGCTTTCTCTTATCACTGGTGCGCTCTCGCCGGTGATGGCGCTTTCATCAATGGTGGCAATACCTTCAATTATTTCGCCATCCATTGGTATTGTATCGCCTGCTTCGCAGAGAAAAATATCTCCTTTTCTTAATTGAGAAGAGGGAACTATTTTTATTTCATCAGCTTGAATTTCTCCGACTGCATTTATTTTTTTTGCGGGAGTTTCCTCTCTTGTTTTTCTAAGGCTATCTGCCTGTGCTTTGCCTCTTGCTTCAGCAATAGCTTCTGCAAAGTTTGCAAATAATAATGTTAAAAGCAGTACGATAAATATGATGATATTGTACGCCAGGCCACCTTGTGATTTTTCTCCTGTCATTATCCATATACAAACTATTAGCATTACCGCAGTGCATATTTCTACTGTAAACATTACAGGATTGCGAAACATAATACGCGGATTAAGTTTTACGAACGATTGTTTGAGTGCGGTGTTTACCAGCGAAGCTTCAAACAACTTACTTGATGTATTTTTTGCCATATTTTTTTTTATTTGCCTGAACTGTGATTTGCAGGATTAATAAGATTTTTGAGAACTGTGTTTCGTTGTTAATCTTTTGAGTTACAGTTAATTTTTCTTGAATTAAAAAATGAACGTATAAGTGAGTACACAACGATGATGACCAAGGTGATGAAGCTCACTAACAATTATTTTTTATCTCATTCCAAAATATTCGGCGATTGGGCCAAGTGCCAAGGCCGGGAAAAATGATAGTGCAGCTATGATAAATATTACTGCAAAAACCATTATTCCAAAAGTTGATGTATCTGTTTTCAAAGTGCCTGCACTTTCCGGTACGTATTTCTTTTTTGCAAGAATACCAGCGATTGCAACGGGGCCAATAATAGGTAAAAATCTTGCAAGCAACATTACTGCTCCGCAGGAAATATTCCAGAAAGGTGTATTATCTCCCAGCCCTTCAAAACCACTGCCGTTGTTAGCTGATGATGAGGTAAATTCATAAAGCATTTCGCTAAAACCGTGATTGCCCGGATTGTTGAGCCAGCCTGCATAAGTGGTTGGGTCGTGTGCATACAAGTGCGATGAAATTCCTGTGCCTAATAAAATTAAAAATGTATGTAATAAGGCTATAATTGCTGCGATCTTCATTTCTTTGGCTTCAATTTTTTTACCTAAGAATTCCGGGGTTCTTCCCACCATTAACCCTGAAATAAATACAGCAATAATTATATAGATGTAAAAGTTAAGAAAGCCAACACCCACACCGCCATAGAATGAGTTTATCATCATGCCAAGCAATGCACACATTCCGGTTAAAGAAGTAAAGCTATCATGCATTGCGTTTACTGATCCGTTGGATGTTACGGTAGTAGTAATACCCCAATATGCAGATGCGGCAGGTCCAAAGCGAACTTCCTTGCCTTCCATACTTCCGAGATTTTGTAGTATGCCCATTTTACTAATTGCCGGATTCCCATGCATTTCGTTATAAATAGAAGGAATTAAAAGCAGTATAAAGCCCAATGTCATCACACCAAAAATTATCCAGGCAAATCTTTTTCTTTTAAGCATATAGCCTAAAGCGAATATCATTGCTATGGGTATTAGAACGATACATATATTCTCTACCATATTGGTAAAGTAATTTGGGTTTTCAAAAGGATGAGCGCTGTTTACGCCAAAATATCCGCCACCATTTGTACCGAGCTGTTTTATGGCGATCATAGATGCGGCCGGGCCTCTTGATACGTTAACAGTATCTCCTTGAACACTTATCAATTGATCTTTACCCTGGAAGTTTTCCGGTGTGCCATTAAATAACAATATAATGGCAACTATTATCGACAGGGGAAGCAAAACCCTTGTGCATGATTTTATAAAGTAGTTATAAAAGTTACCAAGCTTTTCGCTATTTTTTTCTTTAAGCGCTTTAAATACAACCGCACATGCAGCCATACCAGTACCGGCGCTTACAAATTGAAATAATGTTAATAATAATTGACCCAGATAAGAAACTCCACTTTCGCCTGAATAATGCTGCAGGTTGGTGTTTGATACGAAGCTTACTGTTGTATTAAATGCAAGATCAGCGCTCATGGATGGATTGCCATCAGGGTTCAAAGGAAGCCAGCTCATGTTCATTAATACCAGCATTGAAAAAAGAAACCACACTAAGTTTATAACGAGCATAGCAATCATATTTTGCTGCCATGTCATTTGATTTAGTGGCTTAATACCGCCGGCTTTAAAAAACAATCTGTCAAGCGGATTAAAGATAAAATCCAGCCAGGTTTTATCCCCATCATAAACTTTACCTATATAGCGCCCAAGGGGAATTGCCAGCAGCACCATAATGATATACATGGCTATTACGCCTGAAATTTCTGTATTCATAATTAAAATTTTTCCGGTTTAATAAGTACATAACAGATGTAACAAAACATTAGAATCGAAAGAATAAAGAGTGCTGCCATTGGGTTTAAGTTTTAATGATACGTTTTTAGTGGTACGTTTTAAGTGATATTATTTTGTAAGATTTTTTACTTAATACTTACAAACTATCACTTACAACTTTTTTATATTTTATCGAAAAAATCAATTGATTTAAAAAATATTGCAAAGCCTATAAGGCCGGCTATTATTAAGATTATTGTGAGCATAGTTTAATGATTGATGAAATTTTTTAAACTTTATAAAGACTGGTTTTGTTATTCAATTCTTTATTTTTTTTCGACGCCTGAGCCAAATTAATGCCTGATTAAAATAAAATAAAACCT